>NZ_LJBR01000018.1 GCF_001282115.1 Streptomyces sp. NRRL B-24085
CCCCGCAGTGCCTGACGCGATTCCCCCGTCGGAACAGATCGCGCAGGCACTGCGGGGGGTGGCTGAGATGGTCCGCGGGGTGGGGGTTTCCGGTTCCACCAGCCGATGGTCTCGTTGGTCCAGGTTCACAAAGATCATTCCGTACCGGACGGCACACCGTACGGGCTGCGGCGCCCCCCGAGGCCGCCGCAGACACCGGTACGCCCGCACGTCCTCGTCCTCGTCCCGGGTGACGACCACCGGTTCGCCGAAGACGGTCACCATCAACGAGTCACCGGGGTGGGGGATCGCGGTGACAAGGTCGATGAAGTGCCATCCGGAGCGGTAGGCGGTGGCCATCTCCCTGCGGAAGGAGCGGTCGTCGGGTGGCGTGGTCATCGGCCTCAGTCCCACTTGCTGTCGGCCGGGACCGCGACCAGCTCGTCGTCCGCGACGACGACAGACTGCACACCACCCGTCTCGCGCGCATCGCTCTTCGCACCGGAGAGGCCACTCAGAGCTCCGAAGGCCACAACGGCGGAGAAGGCGGCGACAAGCACCGAGCGAAGCATTCTCTTACGCATAGTCGGCTTCGTCCTCACTTGAAGGTCCCCTCTTCCCCCGTCGAGTAAGACGATGGCTCATTCAGGCACGTCATGGCCACACGATCGGTGCATCATGTTCCTGCATGTTCAGGACCCTGGGGGGTGGAGATTTGGCAACAAATGGGATTAAGGCGACACATCCCCATGCGATGACCGAGTTGTGTGAAGAGGGAAGTCGCCTCTACGCGAACGCTCTGCGCACGGGACGCATTCTCCGGGCGGACATCGAACCCGCCCCCTGCCTGATGGAGTTCGCCCTCCTGCACCCCGACCCCGACGACGCGAACTGGCTGCGACCCGTCTCACCTGCCGTTGCCCTGGCCCAGCGCCTCCACCCCATAGAGCACGAGATCAGTGAGAACCGGCGGCTGTCGATCGCGCTCACCGAGGTCTTCGAGCCGTTCATGGCCCTCAGCGCGCAGGAGGCCACCTCCACCCACTCGATCACCGTGCTGGAGGGCCTCGACCGCATCAACGCGGCGCTCGACCTGGCCACCGCCCAGTGCCAGACCGAGATGCTCACGGTCCAGCCGAGCGGCCGCCGCAGCTCCGAGAACCGGCTCATGGAGGCGCTGGAGCGCGACAGACCGCTCATCGAGCGGGGGGTGCGGATCCGGACGCTCTACCAGCACACGGCCAGGTACAGCCCGGAGCGGCTGGCCTGGGTGGACCACTTCGCCGACGGGAAGGCGGAGTACCGCACCATCGACGAGCTGGTCGAGCGCCTGATCATCCTCGACGAGACCGTGGCGTTCATCCCCACGCGCGACGACCGGCAGGTCGCCCTGGAGCTGCGGCACCCCGGCCTGGTCCGCTACCTCATCAAGGTGTTCGAGTTCATGTGGACCCGGGCCGTCCCGCTGAACGCCGGCGCCCCCTACGAGACGGCCCCCGACGGCATCACCGACATCCAGCACTCCATAGCCAAGCTCCTCGTCGAGGGGCACGTCGACGAGGCGATCGCCCGCCGCCTGGGCATGAACGTCCGCACCTGCCGTGCCCACATCGCCAAGCTCGCGACCGCCCTCGGCAGCGGCAGCCGCGCCCAGCTCGGCTTCCTGATCGCGCAGTCGGGCATCCTCAAGCCCGACCATCCCGTAACGGGGGGAGAGGACCACCCGTGACCGGGGCTCACACGCACGGGACGGGGGAACCGTGCGAGGCGGCCCCGAACCCGTGCACCCGTGCCCTGCGCGAAGGACGGGTGAGCACCGAGGACACGCAGGGCACGCCGTGTCCGCCCGGCCTCGGCCCGCTCCAGCCGGACGTGGGGAACCCGCGGCCCGCCGCCCCGGCCTTCGCCCTCCGCCGCCCGCTGCGCGGCGTCGAGGACCCCATCACGGACGAACGCCGGCGGGAGACGCGGCCGACGGCCGTGTTCGCGTCACTGGCGGGGCCCGACAGCCGGTACGACGCCGCCGCGGAGGCGCCGACGATCAGCGTCCTCAGCGGTCCCGACCGCATCGGCCGGGCCGTCCACCGGACCGTGCCGGCCACCTCGGGCCAGGTGCTCACCGTCCAGCCGCAAACCGACTCCCCGGCCGGGATCCGGGCCGGGGCCCTGCTCGACCGCGGCGGCCGTATCCGCACCCTCGACGGAGTCACCCGGCGCCTGATCGTCGTGGACCGCGAGGTCGCCTCCAGCCCCGCCGACCGCCTCGGCATGAACATCCGCACCGCCCGCGTCCGCACCGCCGAGCTCGCCGCCGCCCTCGGCGGCGAGAGCCGCGCCCGGCTCGGCCACCCCGTCGCGGAGTCGGGCATCCCCGAGCAGGAGGGAGTGACCGAGTGATCCCGGTGCCCCACCCCGAGCACGGCGTGGAGAACCTGTGCCCGGCAGGGACGGAGCTGTACGCGCGTGCCCTGCGCGAGGGGTACGTGCTCGGCGCCGACGCCGGCAAGGCGCCCTGTCTGCTCGACTTCGGGCTCCTGCACCCCGCCGTCACCGACCCGGAGAAGCTGGAGCCGGTCGCCCCCGCGGTCGCCCTGCACCGCATGCTGCGGATCGCGGAGGAGCGCATCGCGGACGAACGCCGGCGCGAGGCCAGGCTGACCGAGACGTTCGAGCCGCTGATGCGGATCGACGGCGGCCGTACGGGCACCGACGACTCCTCGATGATCAGCGTGCTCAGCGGGATCGACCTGATCGGCCGGGTCATCGGCCAGGCCGTGGCCGCGGGTTCCGAACTGCTGGCCGTCCAGCCCAACACCAGCGACCGGCACGCCGAGCCGCCCCCGCCCGTGCATGCCGAGGCCTTCGCGCGCGACCAGGCCCTGCTCGACCGCGGCGGCCGTATCCGCACCCTCTACCAGCACACCCTGCGCCACGCGCCGAGTGTCGTGGCCCGCTACGAACGCCTCAACGGCGATGTGGAGGCCCGCAGTCTGGACGAGGTGACGGAGCGTCTGATCATCGTGGACCGCACCGTGGCCTTCATCCCGGCCAACAAGGACCGCACCCTCGCCCTGGAGATCCGCCACCCGGCCCTGATCGCCTTCTTCGTGACCGCCTTCGACCGGCTGTGGCGGCTGGCCACCCCCATGTACCCCGAGGCGGTGCAGCAGCCCACGCGTGACGGCATCACGCCCCGTCAGCGGGCCATCGCCGCCCTCCTCGTCGAGGGTCACACCGACGCCGTCATCGCCGACCGGCTCGGCATGAACATCCGCACCGCCCGCGTCCACATCGCCAAGCTCGCCGCCACCCTCGGCAGCGAGAGCCGCGCCCAGCTCGGCTACCTCATCGGGCAGTCGGGCCTTCTCGGCCAGGAGGACACAGGCGAGTGAGCACGCCGGCAGCCCATCCGGAGCACGGCCCGGAAGACCCGTGCCGGGAAGGCATCGAGCTCTACGCACGGGCCCTGCGCGAGGGCGGTGCCGACCGCCGGGAGGCGGCGCACCTCCCCTGCCTCCTCGAGGCCGGGCTGCTGCAGCCCGACGCCCGGGACGCCGGCCGGCTGGAACCCGTGCCGCCCGCCCTCGCCCTGCACCGCATGCTCCGCGCCACCACGGACCGGACGGCGCACGAGCGGCGGCGGGAGCAGCGGCTCGCCGAGGCCTTCGCACCGCTCATGCGGACCGCCGGGGGCACGGCGGCGGTCGCGGAGAACCCGGCGATCAGGGTCGTCAGCGGTACCGGCCCCATCAACGAGGCCATCACCGAGGCCATGACCGGGGTCGTGCACGAACTCCTGTGCGTGCAGCCCAACGTCCACTACAGCGACAGCCGGGGCGCCGCCGCCCAGGTGGTGGCGATGGACCGGGACCAGGCGCTGCTGGAGCGCGGTGCCCGCATCCGCACCCTGTACCAGCACACCCAGCGCCACATGCCGCTGGTCCTCGCCCGCTACGAGCAACTGCGCGGCGACGCCGAGGCCCGCTCCCTGGACGAGGTCACCGACCGGCTCATCGTCGCCGACCGGGACGTGGCGTTCATCCCCGCCGGCGGGGACGGCACGGTCGCGCTGGAGGTCCGGCACCCGGCCCTGGTCGAGTTCCTCGCCACCACCTTCTACCGGCTGTGGTGGCAGGCCACGCCCATGTATCCGCAGACCGTCCACCGGCCGAGCCTGAACGGCGTCACGCCCCGTCAGCGGGCCATCGCCGGACTGCTCGTGGAGGGGCACACCGACGCCGTCGTCGCCGACCGGCTCGGCATGAACATTCGCACCGTCCGCGTCCACATCGCCAAGCTCGCCGCCACCCTCGGCAGCGAGAGCCGCGCCCAGCTCGGCTACCTCATCGGACGGTCCGGGATTCTTGACCGGGGAGCGTGATCGAGGACATTGCCGCCGGCCCGTCCAGGCCCACCTGCGCGATGCGGACGCCCAGTTGGGTACGGCTGGCCGCGCCGAGCGTCTCCGACAGCCGCGCGATGTGGGCCCGGCAGGTGCGCACGCTGATCCCCAGCCGTTCCGCGATCACGGCGTCCTGGTGGCCCTCGGCCAGCAGCGCGGCGATGGACTGCTCGCGGTGGGAGATGCCCTCGATGCCGGTGTCGGGCAGCGGGGCGGTCAGGGGGATGGCCAGGCGCCACAGCCGCTCGAAGACCGTCACCAGGTACTCCACCAGCGCCGGGTGCCGCAGCTCCAGGGCGAGGGTGCGGTCGGCGTTGGCGGGGATGAAGGCCACCGTGCGGTCGAAGAGGATGAGCCGGTCGATGACCTCGTCCAGCGTCCGCGCCTGGACCGAACCGCCCATCAGCTCCAGGTAGTTCAGCAGACCCTGGCCGTGCCGGGCGACATGGGTGTACAGGTCCCGCATCCGTACGCCCCGGCCGCGCAGCGCCAGCGCCCGGTGCAGACCCTCCGTCAGCTCGTGCTCGGGGCGGATGCCGCCGGGCTGGACCGTGAGGACCTCCGTCGTGCACGCCTCGGTCGCCTCGTCCATCGCGGCCTGGATCCGGGACAGGCCGTCGAGGACCCGGATCGCGGTCCCCTCACCGGCGCCCGGCACCACACTGGGGCCGAGGCCCGCGTACCGCTCGACCGCCGCGACCGCCTCCCCCACCCGCCGCTGGCTCGCGCTGACCTCGTCGTGGACGCCGCGCAGCAGCCGGGTCATGACCTCCTGCGGGGCGGTCGGCACCAGCCAGTCCATGTCGTCTGGGTCCGGGTGCAGCAGGGCCAGTTCGAGCAGACAGGGAACCGGTTCGGCGTCGGCGCGCGGCACACGGCCGCGTCGTACGGCCCGGGAGTACACCCGGTCCCCGGCCTCGCACAGCCGGTCAGCGCCGTGTGGATGGTCGTCCGCCCCGAGCCCGGCCATTGCCCATCCCACCCCCGGTTCCAGCGTCTACCGCCCTCTTGTCCTGTTTCCCCAGCGGAGCGTCAAAGCCCCCTCGGCTCCGCAACTATGCGCGGACCGGACCGGCTCCGCAACACGGCTCCCCGGGCCACGGCCGTCGGTACGGGACGGTATTCACCGGTATGTGCGGGCCTCCGTCCGCCTCCTTGCAACAAGCTGCGGTGTCGGCGCCCGGGTTGCCCGGCCCGCGAGCGGCACCAGGACAGCACGAAGGGCCGGAGGGGAACCCCTCCGGCCCTTGTCGGCACGCTTACTTCAGGCCGGCCGTCTGGCAGGCGCTCGCGTACTGCGAGGTGCAGATGTCCTTGACGGTGTAGATGCCGTCCTTGACGACCGTGCTCTTGATGTTGTCCTTCGTCAGGGCGACGACCTGGACGAGCTGGGCCGGGATGTCCTTGTTCGTGGGGCTGTCCACGCTGTCCTTGGCGAGGGCGTCGAACTGGATGCTCTTGCCCTGGATCTTCGTCACGGCCATCTCGGCGGCGGCCTCGGCCTCGTCCGGGTACGGCTTGTAGACGCTCATGTACTGCTCGCCCGCGACGATCCGCTGCACCGCGGACAGCTCCGCGTCCTGGCCCGTGATCGGCGGGATCTTGCTGATGCCCGCGTCCTCCATGGCCTGGATGGCGGCGCCGGCCATGGCGTCGTTGGCGGAGTACACGGCCTTGATGTTGCCCTTGCCGATCGCGCTGACCGCCTCGGCCATGTTCTTCTGCGCGACCTCCGGCTTCCAGCCGTCGACGTCGTACGACTTGGCGATCGTCACCTTGCCGTTGAGCTCGGACATCGCGCCCGCCTTGAACTGCCCGGCGTTCGGGTCGGACGGCGAGCCGTTGATCATCACGATCTTGTCGGAGGTGTCGATGCCCGAGCCGAGCGCCTCCAGGAGGGAGCGGCCCTGCACCTCGCCCACGAGCTCGTTGTCGAAGGAGACGTACCCGTCGATCGGACCCTCGGCGAGCCGGTCGTAGGCGATGACCGGGATCCCCGCCTCCTTGGCCTTCTCCACCATGCCCGCGATGGCGTGCGAGTCCACGGCGTCCAGCAGGATGACGTCGACCTTCTGGTCGATCATCTGCTGCATCTGCGTGGCCTGCTTCTTGGCGTTGGCCTCGCCGTTGGCATAAACGGTCTTGCCCTGCTTGTCGGTGAGTTCCGCGACCTTCTTCTGGATGATCGGGTAGTCGAACTCCTCGTAGCGGGTGTTCGTCTTCTCCGGCATCAGCACGCCCACGGTGATGTCGTTCCCCTTGGTCGGACTCGCCTCGCTCCCGCTCGCGGCGCCGAGCGCGCCGCAGGCGGCCAGCGAGAAGGTCATCGTGGACGCGGCCACGGCTATGGCGATACGACGCATGGGGCTGCTCACTTCTGATGCTTTCCGGACGCGGGCGCGGCATTGCGGCCCATGTGACTGAAAAGCCAACGCGGCGGCGCCCACCGGCGTCAAGCGGAATCACTTAACGAGTGCGCAACACCACTCTCCGCCGATGGTGTGAAGACTTGGCGCGAACACCGGTACAACCAACTTCACACCTCGTGAGTCGTGATCACAGCAGCCCCACAACTGCTGTTCCACGCCCGACCAGAGGATCGAATGAAGTCAGCCAGACGGACGACCGCCACCGCTGTCGTCCTCGCCACCGCCGGCACCCTCGTCACCCTGACGACGTCCCCCGCCGCGGCGACCGTGTCGTGCACCTCCCCCGTGTTCAAGCGGCAGTTCTACGCGAACACGTCCTTCTCCGGCACCCCGAAGAAGACCGACTGCGACAACGCGATCGACCAGAGCTGGACCGGCGCCCCCGTCACCGGCCTGCCCAAGGACAACTTCGGCGTCCGCTGGACCCTCACCCGCGACTTCGGCTCCGGCGGCCCCTTCGCCCTCAACGCCACCGGCCTCGACGGCATCCGCGTCTATCTCGACGGCGTCCGCAAGATCGACCTCTGGAAGAACGTCTCATCGACGGTCACCAAGACCGCCAACGTCACCATCCCCTCCGGCAAGCACAGTCTGCGCATCGACTACGCCAACTGGACCGGCACCGCCAAGGTCAAGGTCACCTACGCCCCCCGCACCTCAGCCGACGTCGACAAGGTCAAGCCGCTCACCCCGACGGGCACTTCGGTGACCTACGACAAGAGCACCCGCAAGGCCAAGGTCAGCTGGGCGAAGAACACCGAGATGGACCTCGCCGGGTACCAGGTGTACCGGCGGCTCAAGGGGACGTCGTACGGCACCAAGCCGCTCACCACGACCACCTCCACCTCGTACACGGACGGTCCGCCGCCCACCGGCGCCACGTACTACTACGAGGTCCGCGCCCGGGACAAGGCGGGCAACACCTCGCGCGGCACCGCCGACCAGCCCGTGACCACCGTGGACACGACTCCGCCCGCCGCACCGTTCCTGGAGATGGACGCGTGCCCGGACAACCAGCCCTTCGCGGCCCCGGAGCTCGTCACCACCGCCGAGAACCGGGCCGACATCGCCTGGTACGAGCTCCAGCGGCTCGATCCGGCCACGAACACCTGGGCCACCGTGTACGCCGGTGCCAAGGGCGCGATCTGCGACACCGGGCAGCCCGCCGACGGCAGCAAGGTCACCTACCGGGGCCGGGCCCGGGACGCGGTGGGCAACTGGTCCGCGTACTCGGCGGCCACCTCGTTCACCACGTTCGACATGACCCCGCCGGCGACCGTAGCGGACGCCCGCGTCGAGTACCGCTCCGGCATCCCGCACCTGATGTGGTCGGCCGTCGACGGGGCCGCGCGGTACGAGGTCCTCCAGTACGACCCGGCGACGGGCGGCTGGCTCGACGCGCTGCCCGGCGCGGCCGGCACCACCACGCAGACCGACGTCGTACCGCGCCAACTGGCCGCCGTCGCCGACTCCTACCGGTACGCGGTGCGCGCCCAGGACACCAAAGGCAACGCCTCCGCGCCGGTGGAGGTCACCCTGACGACGGCGGACCGGCCCGAGGCGATCGCGCCGTTCAGCACCACCGCGACCAGGTTCGACGAGGGGGTGATGATCGAGTGGAGCAGCGCCGACCCGTGGACCTTCGGCGAGGACAGGCCGCTGCTGACCTACCGGATCACCCGCACCGACAAGGCGACCGGTGAGAGCAGCGCGGTGACCGGCTGCAAGCCCAACAGCTCGCAGGACCTGCCGCTGACGGACCCGCAGACGTACTGGAGCTGGAACACCGGCGACGCCCCCGACTACGCCGGCCCCCGGCAGATCAACGGCGTCTGCTGGGACGTCTCCGGCGCCTCCGAGACGACGTACGACTACACGATCGTGACGATCGACCCGTACGGGCATGAGTCGCAGCCCGGCCCCGCCGCCACCGCGACCACGCCGGACACCGTGCGCCCGGCCCCGGTGGAGAACCTGACCGCCGAGCAGATCCCGCTCGGTGTGCGCCTGACCTGGACGCCGCCCGCCGACGACGACGTCACGGGCTACAAGGTGTGGCAGGGCGTCACCGACCCGGAGACCGGCGAGACGCAGTGGAAGGACAACTGCTGGACGGGCGAGTCCCTGGCCACGACCGAGATCCTCTGCCCGACGGTCCCCGACGGCGCCACGCACACCTACAAGGTGGCCGCCACGGACGGCTCCCCCCTGATCCCCTGGTACGCCGGCCCCGAGGCATACCACCCCGCCGAGCTCTCCGTCACCCTGCCCGACACCCGGCCGCCCGGCTGGACGGGCACCGAGATCCGTGAGGACCAGTACCCGGAGCTGTACGTCGGCTGCTCCGAGAGCTCGGGCCTCGGCGACTGCGGCCGGTTCAGGAGTTACCGCGTGGAGCGCTGGGACCCGGCGTCGGCCGCCTATGTGACCCTGAGCGAGGGCACGATGTACGACGCCGTGTACTTCATGGACAAGACGGTCCACGAGGACACGCTGGGCCTGTACTACTACCGCGTCGTCCGCCTGGACGAGGCCGGCGCGGAGGCCGCGACCACGCCGATGGCGTACGGCATCTGGGACTCCTGGATCTGAGCCCGCACGCGGCACGAACGGAGAAGGGGCCCGGAGAATCCTCCGGGCCCCTTCTCGTCGGCCGTGCCTAGTCCTTCGCCTTCTTCGGCCGCCACACCACCAGCGCGCTGGTCTGCTGGACCTCCTGGTACGGCACCAGGTCACGGCGGTACGACGCGTGCACCGCCGCCTCACGCTGCTGCATGGCCGCCGCGGCGCCCTCGACGGCGGCCTGGAGTTCGGCCACCCTCGACTGGAGCGCGGCGACCTGGTTCTCCAGCTCGATGATGCGCTTGATGCCGGCGAGGTTGATGCCCTCGTCCTGCGACAACTGCTGGACGGTGCGCAGCAGTTCGATGTCCCGGGCCGAGTAGCGCCGGCCCCGGCCCGCGGTGCGGTCCGGGGACACCAGGCCCAGGCGGTCGTACTGGCGCAGCGTCTGCGGGTGCAGGCCGGAGAGCTGGGCCGCCACCGAGATGACGTAGACCGGGGTCTCCTCGGTCAGTTCATACGGATTGCGTCGACGGCCGTCCATCTAGATCAAGCTCCCTTCGCGGCCTGGAACAGCTCCGCCCGTGGATCCTCACCCACGGTCGCCTCGCGATACGCCTCGAGCGCGTCACGAGCCTTCCCCGACAGCTCGGTCGGGACACTCACCTCGACGGTGACCAGCAGATCGCCCCGGGTGCCGTCCTTGCGGACCGCGCCCTTGCCCCGCGCCCGCATGGTGCGGCCGTTGGGCGTGCCCGGGGGCAGCTTCAGCGTCACGGCGGGACCGCCCAGCGTCGGCACCCTGACCTCGCCGCCGAGCGCCGCCTCCGAGAAGGTCACCGGGACCGTCACCGTGAGGTTGTCGCCCTTGCGGCCGAAGACGGGGTGCGTGTCGACGTGCACGGTGACGTACAGGTCGCCCGCGGGGCCGCCGCGTTCGCCGGGCGCCCCCTTCCCGCGCAGCCGGATCCGCTGCCCGTCGGAGACGCCCGCCGGGATGCGGACCTGCATGGTGCGGGAGGACTTGGCCCGCCCGGAGCCCTTGCAGATCTCGCAGGGGTTCTCCGCGATCAGGCCGCGGCCCTTGCAGTCGGGGCACGGGTCGGTGAGGGAGAAGCCTCCCCCGGAGCCCCGGGCCACCTGGCCGGTGCCCACGCAGGTCGGGCACACGCGCGGGTTGCCGTTGGCGTCACCGGTGCCCGAACAGGCCTTGCAGGGGGCCTGCGAGGACATCCTGAGCGGGACCGTCGCGCCCTCGATCGCCTCGGTGAAGCTGAGGGAGACCTCGGTGTCGATGTCCTGCCCGCGCCGCGGCTGGACCCGTGTGGTGCCGGAGCTGCCCCGGTTGAACAGGCCCCCGAAGACGTCTCCGAGTCCGCCGCCGAAGCCGCCGGCTCCCTGGCCCCCGCCCTGGGCGCCTCCGAAGAGGTCGCCCAGGTCGAAGTTGAAGGAGCCGCCCGCGCCGCCCGGCCCCGGGCGGAAGCCGCCGTTGCCGAACAGGGCGCGGGCCTCGTCGTACTCCTTGCGCTTCTTGGGGTCACCGAGGACGTCGTTCGCCTCGGAGATCTCCTTGAAGCGCTCCTCGGCCTTGGTGTTGCCCTTGTTGGCGTCCGGGTGGAACTCGCGGGCGAGCTTCCGGTACGCCTTCTTGATCTCGGCCTCGGTGGCGTCCTTGGGGACGCCGAGGACCTTGTAGTAGTCCTTCTCGATGAAGTCCTTGGTGCTCATCCTCGACGCCCCTCCTTCCGGTCACCGACCACTTCAGCCCTCTTCAGAGCTGTTGTCCTTCTCCTCGCCGGCCTCGGACCCGTCCTCGGCCTTGACCGTCTGCGCGCCCGGCTGCGGCTCGGCCACGGCCACCCGCGCGGGGCGGATGGTGCGCTCGCCGATGCGATACCCAGGCTGCAGAATCGCCACGCACGTCGTCTCGGTGACGTCGGGCGCGTAACTGTGCATCAGGGCCTCGTGGATCGTCGGGTCGAAGGGCTCGCCCTCCTTGCCGAACTGCTGGAGGCCCATCTTCGCCGCGACGGTCTCCAGGGACTCCGCGACGGACTTGAACCCGCCGAGAAGCTCACCGTGTTCCCGCGCGCGGCCGATGTCGTCGAGCACGGGCAGGAGTTCGGTCAGGAGGTTCGCGATGGCGATCTCCTTGACCGTGATCCGGTCCCGCTCCACCCGGCGGCGGTAGTTCTGGAACTCGGCCTGGAGCCGCTGGAGGTCGGCGGTGCGCTCGTCGAGCGCCTTGCGCGACTGGTCCAGCTGGGCCGTCAGGCCGGCGATCTGCGCTGTTGCGTCCCCGGCCGGGGCCGCCCCTTCCTCGGGGGCGGCCTTCGGCTCGGCGTCGTCGGGGGTGGCGCCGGAGGGGACGTCGGGCTTCTCCTCGAAGCCCGGGGTCTCCTCCGTCACGCGGCACCGTCCTTGCGCTCGTCGTCCACGATCTCGGCGTCCACGACGTCGTCGTCGGCCTTGGGGGCCTCGGCGCCGGCCTCGCCGCCCGCGGCCTGCGCGGCCTGGGCGTCGGCGTACATGGCCTGGCCGACCTTCTGGGAGACCGCGGCGACCTTCTCGGTCGCGGTGCGGATCTCCGCGGTGTCCTCGCCCTTGAGCGCGGCCTTCAGCTCCTCGACGGCGGCCTCGACCTCGGTCTTGACCTCGGCGGGGACCTTGTCCTCGTTGTCCTTGAGGAACTTCTCCGTCTGGTAGACGAGCTGCTCGCCCTGGTTGCGGGTCTCGGCGGCCTCGCGGCGGCGGTGGTCCTCCTCCGCGTACTGCTCGGCCTCCTGGCGCATCCGGTCGACCTCGTCCTTCGGCAGCGAGGAGCCGCCGGTGACGGTCATCTTCTGCTCCTTGCCCGTGCCCAGGTCCTTCGCGGTCACGTGCATGATGCCGTTGGCGTCGATGTCGAAGGACACCTCGATCTGCGGGACGCCGCGGGGCGCCGGCGGCAGACCGGTCAGCTCGAACATCCCGAGCTTCTTGTTGTACGCCGCGATCTCGCGCTCGCCCTGGTAGACCTGGATCTGCACGGACGGCTGGTTGTCCTCGGCCGTGGTGAAGATCTCGGAGCGCTTCGTCGGGATCGTGGTGTTGCGCTCGATCAGCTTGGTCATGATGCCGCCCTTGGTCTCGATACCGAGGGACAGCGGGGTGACGTCGAGGAGCAGGACGTCCTTGACCTCACCCTTGAGGACACCGGCCTGGAGCGAGGCGCCGATGGCGACGACCTCGTCCGGGTTCACGCCCTTGTTGGCCTCCTTGCCGCCGGTCAGCTCCTTGACGAGCTCGGCGACGGCGGGCATACGGGTGGAGCCACCGACGAGGACGACGTGGTCGATCTCGTTGATGGAGACGCCGGCGTCCTTCATGACGTTGAAGAACGGGGTCTTGCAGCGCTCCAGGAGGTCCGCGGTGAGCTGCTGGAACTGAGCCCGGGTGAGCTTCTCGTCCAGGTGCAGCGGGCCCTCGGCGGAGGCGGTGATGTAGGGCAGGTTGATCGAGGTCTCGGTGGAGGAGGACAGCTCGATCTTGGCCTTCTCGGCGGCCTCGCGGAGGCGCTGGAGGGCCATCTTGTCCTTGGCGAGGTCCACTCCGTGACCGGACTTGAACTGCTGCACCAGGTAGTCGACGACGCGCTGGTCCCAGTCGTCACCACCGAGGTGGTTGTCACCGTTGGTGGCCTTCACCTCGACGACGCCGTCGCCGATCTCCAGGAGGGACACGTCGAAGGTGCCGCCACCGAGGTCGAAGACGAGGATCGTCTGGTCGTCCTTGTCGAGGCCGTAGGCGAGCGCGGCCGCGGTGGGCTCGTTGACGATGCGAAGGACGTTGAGACCGGCGATCTCGCCGGCTTCCTTCGTCGCCTGGCGCTCGGAGTCGTTGAAGTACGCCGGGACGGTGATGACCGCGTCGGTCACCTTCTCGCCCAGGTAGGACTCGGCGTCCCGCTTCAGCTTCTGAAGGATGAAGGCGGAGATCTGCTGCGGGTTGAAGGGCTTCCCGTCCAGCTCCATCTTCCAGTCGGTGCCCATGTGACGCTTCACCGAACGGATGGTCCGGTCCACGTTGGTGACCGCCTGGCGCTTGGCCACCTCGCCGACCAGCACTTCGCCGTTCTTCGCGAAGGCGACGACGGACGGCGTGGTCCTGGCACCCTCGGCGTTGGTGATGACGGTGGGCTCGCCGCCTTCGAGAACGCTGACGACGGAGTTAGTCGTGCCCAGGTCGATGCCGACCGCACGTGCCATGGTTAATCCTCCAGGCTGACTTGAGTGGAACAGGCTCAAGTGTGCACGACGGTTCCGGCTCGGTCAACAGACCTGAGCCGCGGGGGCTCAACTCTTATCCGTTCCTTACACGCAATGGGGCTCTGACCTGCGTCGATACCGGACGCTGTGCGCTACCGCACTTGACCCGAAGGAGTGCGAGCACGACGAGAAGGGCGCCTCCGGCGACCCAGAGGGCACCGGTCGCGGCGATCCATCCCAGGTGCACCAGCACCGCGACGAGTACCCCGCCGAAGGCCGCGACACCGAGGACGACGGCCGCCCCCTGCGGAGTGAGACCGAGCCGCCGCAGCCGGTGCGCGAGATGGTCGGGCGCCGCGCGCAGCAGCGGTCGCCCGGACAGCCCCCGGGCCAGGACGACGAGCAGCACGTCGGCGCTCACCACCGCCGTCAGCGCGGACAGCACCCCCGCGCTGGAGCCCAGCTCCTGTCCCGCGCGGGTCGTCACGGCCGCGGACGCGAGCACGAACCCGGTGAACAGGGCCCCGCAGGCGCCGAGTCCCGCGCGCGCGGGATGCCAGTTGTGCATCAGGAACCCGGTCAGCGCGGCGGCCAGCACACTCAGCAGCACGGCGAGCCCGTCCATCACCTCGGCCGCCGCACAGGCCCCCGCCCCGAAGGCGGTGACCACCCCGACGGTCCCGGCGAGTCCGTCGGCGTGGTCGAGCGCCTTGAACCCGAGCGCCACGAAGACGATCCAGCCGACCGCGAGCATCCCGGCGAGCACCCCGGTCTCCTCGTACGGCACGACACACGCCGCCGCCACGGCCGTACCGCCCACGAGGAACCGTGCCTTGACCCGCCGCACGTCGGCCACCAGGCCGAGCAGGGCCACGCCGGCCCCCGCGACGAGCAGCCGTCCGACGTCGGGACCGAGCGGGGTGACGCCCCGCCAGTCCCCGACGAACGCCACCCCGCAGGTGGCGGCCACCACCGCCACGCCGCCGGACAGCGGCATGGGCCGTCGCCATCGCCGGTCGACGATGCCGAGGCGCAGGGCGGCCATCCGCAGCACGGCGGTGAGCACGGCGGCGAGGAGCAGGGCGGAGGTGGCGGCGAGGATCCCGTAGAGCACAAGCCTAAATTAGCGCCGTATGTACCAATTCATCACGAATAACACGATCGGGTTTTAAGGTAACCCTCAGCGATTCAGATCACCCCGCGCCCGGCTACAGTGCGGCGGAGGATGGGGGTACTCTCAGACGGACTGCATAAGTTACCGCTTAGTAATCTCGCTCGTAGAACCCTCGCAGGCCCGAGGAGCCCCCAATGCAACTCGCCGCGATCATCGTGTCGCTGGTACTGATCGTGGTCGGCGTGGCCCTGTTCGCCCGCGCCCTCCTCCAGATCTACACCTTCATGCGGCTCGGTCAGGACGTGCCCGCGGGCACCCGTACCGACGAACCCGGCCGGCGCACCGTCACCGTGGCCAAGGAGTTCCTCGGCCACACCCGGATGAACCGCTGGGGCGTCGTCGGTGTCGCGCACTGGTTCGTGGCGGTGGGCTTCTTCACCCTGCTGCTGACGATCGTCAACGCCATCGGCCAGCTGTTCCAGGCCGACTGGATCCTGCCGGTCATCGGCGACTGGGCGCCGTACAACGTCTTCGTCGAGTTCATCGGCACGATGACCGTCCTCGGCATCCTGGCCCTGATCGCGATCCGCCAGCTGAGCCACCCGCGCAAGCCGGGCCGCAAGTCCCGCTTCGCCGGCTCCAACTTCGGCCAGGCGTACTTCGTCGAGACCGTCATCCTCGTCGTGGGCGTCTGCATCTTCATGCTGCACGCGCTGGAGGGCGCCCAGCACCACGTGGACGGCTACGAGGCCTCGTTCTTCATCTCGTACCCGGTGGTGCACTGGCTGGAGGGCATGGACGTCTCGACGCTCCAGAACCTCACGTACTTCTTCGCCGGACTGAAGATCGCCACCTCGTTCATCTGGATGATCGTGGTCGCCCTGAAGACCGACATGGGTGTGGCCTGGCACCGCTTCCTCGCGTTCCCGAACATCTGGTTCAAGCGGAACGCGACGGGCGAGACCTCGCTCGGTGCCCTGCTCCCGATGACCTCCGGCGGCAAGCCGATCGACTTCACCGACCCCGGTGACGACGACGTCTTCGGCGTCTCCCAGGTCGAGCAGTTCTCCTGGAAGGGCCTGCTGGACTTCTCCACCTGCACCGAGTGCGGCCGCTGCCAGTCGCAGTGCCCCGCCTGGAACACCGGCAAGCCGCTCTCCCCCAAGCTCCTGATCATGTCGCTGCGCGACCACGCGCACGCCAAGGCGCCCTACCTGCGCGCCGGCGGCGGCAAGACCATGGAGGGCGAGGAGAAGGCGTCCGAGGAGCAGCTGAAGGACGTCCCGGCCGCGGCTCTCGCCGAGGCCGAGCGCCCGCTGATCGGCACGCTGGAGGAGAACGGCGTCATCGACCCGGACGTCCTGTGGTCCTGCACCACCTGCGGCGCCTGTGTCGAGCAGTGCCCCGTCGACATCGAGCACGTCGACCACATCGTCGACATGCGCCGCTACCAGGTGATGATCGAGAGCGCGTTCCCGTCCGAGGCGGGCACGATGCTCAAGAACCTGGAGAAGAAGGGCAACCCCTGGGGCCTGGCCAAGAAGCAGCGCCTGGAGTGGCTCAAGGAGGTCGAGTTCGAGGTCCCGGTCGTCGGCCAGGACATCGAGGACCTCACCGAGGTCGAGTACCTGTACTGGGTGGGCTGCGCGGGCGCCCTGGAGGACCGCGCCAAGAAGACCACCAAGGCCTTCGCCGAGCTGCTGCACATCGCGGGCGTCAAGTTCGCGATCATGGGCGGCGACGAGAAGTGCACCGGTGACTCCGCCCGCCGCCTCGGCAACGAGCCCCTGTTCCAGGAGCTCGGCATGGAGAACGTCATGGCGCTGAACATGGCGTTCGGCGAGGAGCTGGACGACGACGGCAAGGTGGTCCCGGAGTCCGCCAAGCCGAAGTCCGCGAAGAAGATCGTCGCGACCTGCCCGCACTGCCTCAACACGATCGGCAACGAGTACCCGCAGCTCGGCGGTGACTACGAGGTCATCCACCACACCCAGCTGCTCCAGCACCTCGTCGACGAGGGCAAGCTGATCCCGGTCACCCCGGTCGAGGGCATCATCACCTACCACGACCCGTGCTACCTGGGCCGCCACAACAAGATCTACACGCCCCCGCGCGAGATCATCGCGGGCGTCCCGGGCCTGCGCAACGAGGAGATGCACCGCCACAAGGAGCGCGGCTTCTGCTGCGGTGCCGGTGGCGCCCGGATGTGGATGGAGGAGCGGATCGGCAAGCGCATCAACAACGAGCGCGTGGACGAGGCCCTCTCCCTCAACCCCGACATCGTCTCCACCGCCTGCCCGTTCTGCCTGGTCATGCTGACCGACTCGGTCAACGGCAAGAAGAACGACGGCAAGGCCAAGGAGTCGATCCAGGTCGTCGACGTCGCCCAGCTGCTGCTGCAGTCGGTGAAGACGCCGGTCGACCCGGCCGGCGAGGAAGCGGCGGAGAGCGAGCCGGAGCCGGAGCCGGTGAAGTAGCGCCCGGCGCTGTGCCGTTCGGAGCCCCCAGGTCCTGCCGGGCCTGGGGGCTCCCGCGCGTCGGCGCTCAGAAGTGGGTGGCGATCCCGAAGACGCGCCGCAGCAGGGCCATGTCGTGCCGGTCGCGCTCCGTCGGCTCGTAGCCCTGGTGGAAGTGGACCTGCTGCTCGGCCGACAGGCACGGGACGGGCGTCCCGCCGATGGTCCCGGTCACGAAGGCGGAGGCCGGGTACACGAAGGGCCGCCCCGGCACCCCGGACGCCTGAACGGCGGAACCGTCCCCGGCGAAGACCAGCGGGTGCAGATCGACCTCCCGTCCACCGCCGTCGGTGACCACGAACCGCACCGGCCGCAGGTCGAGGCTCTCCACGAAGCCGGCGCCGGAGAGGGCCGCGACCACCGCGGGCTCCTGCTCCCGCCGGTGCATCAGGTCCAGGTCGCGATGGACCCTGCTCTGCTCGCCGACCAGGGCGTCGATCCCCCACCCGCCCCCGACCCAGACCTCGGTCCCGGCCCGCCGCAGCATGTCCAGGACGTGCAACACCGCTTCCGCGTCCACCACT
>NZ_LJBR01000180.1 GCF_001282115.1 Streptomyces sp. NRRL B-24085
GCCACGGACCCCCCGCTCGACCGCCGGAGGCCACCCCGCGATGTGACAGAATCTCCCCTTCGGTGGGTCACCCCGTGGTTCAGGTACGGGGTGACCCACCGTTCGGCTTTCCGAGGCGCGAAAAAGAGCCGGACCCCGGCGCCCGGGGGGAGGGGCGCCGAAGTCCGGCTCGGGGAGAGTCCCGGCGCCGGGGGGGATTGCGTCGGGACTTGGTTCAGAAGGGTCCGAAGGTCAGGTCCTCGGGGCCCGAACACCTGGACCCTGAAGACTTGTTCCCAGGGTCCAGCCGGTTGAAGCGGCCTAGTACAGCCATGTTCGCGCGGTCTTTCGCCACCCGGCGTACGCGGGTTCACCCGCTTAAGCCGCCGCGTCGAACCCGGTGGACCGCGCCAGCTTCTTCAGCTCCAGCAGGGCGTGCTTCTCGATCTGCCGGATCCGCTCACGGGTGAGGCCGTGCTCCTTGCCCACCTCGGTCAGCGTGCGCTCGCGCCCGTCCTCGATGCCGTACCGCATCTTGATGATGGACGCGGTGCGCTGGTCGAGGCGGCCGATGAGGTCGTCCAGCTCCTCGCTGCGCAGCAGTGTCAGCACCGACTGCTCCGGCGAGACCGCCGACGTGTCCTCCAGGAGGTCGCCGAACTGGGTGTCGCCGTCGTCGTCCACCGACATGTTCAGCGAGACCGGGTCGCGGGCCCAGTCCAGGACGTCCGTCACGCGCTCGGCGTTGGAGCCGAGCTCGGCGGCGATCTCCGCGGGCTCCGGGTCGCGGCCGTGCTCGCGGTTGAACTCGCGCTGCACACGGCGGATGCGGCCCAGCTCCTCCACGAGGTGGACGGGCAGCCGGATGGTGCGGGACTGGTCGGCGATGGAGCGGGTGATGGCCTGACGGATCCACCAGGTCGCGTAGGTCGAGAACTTGAAGCCCTTGCGGTAGTCGAACTTCTCGACCGCGCGGACCAGGCCGGCGTTGCCCTCCTGGATCAGGTCGAGCAGGGGCAGGCCGCTGCGGGGGTAGCGGCGGGCCACGGCCACGACCAGACGGAGGTTGGAGCGGATGAACACGTCCTTGGCGCGCTCCCCCTCCTCCACCAGGGCCTCCAGCTCTTCGCGGGTCGCGTCGGCCTTGGCTTCCTCGTACCCGTCGAGGACCTGTCGGGCGAACACACCCGCCTCGATGATCTGGGACAGCTCGACTTCCTTGGCGGCGTCGAGCAGCGGCGTACGCGCGATCTCGTCGAGGTACATGCCGACCAGGTCGCGGTCGGCGATCTCGCCGCCATGGACGCGAACACTGCGTGCCGCGTCGGTAGACCCGCCGGTGGCGGACTTACGACGGGCGACGGCACGGGTTGCCATGCGTGCTCCCTTGCGATGTTGGGTCAGCGGGTGGTCCTTCGGACGCTGGGTCCGGGCTCCGGTTGCTTTCCGGACTCTCCTCGGGTGCCCTGCATCCGATGGAAACAACGACTGGAAACCGGACAGAATTCCCAACCCGTCACCCTATTTTTCTGATCTTGCAGTACCCTGTCCGGCCACACGAGGAGGCGTGATGTCGTCGGAACATGCAGAGGTGCAGGTCAGGCCGGGAGCCGAAGGCGACCTCGAGGCCCTCACCGACCTCTACAACCACTACGTCCGTGAGACGCCGATCACGTTCGACACCGCCGTCTTCACCCCGGAGGAGCGCCGTCCTTGGCTGCTCTCCCACCCTGAAGACGGCCCGTACCGGCTGATGGTTGCCACCGACACCGACCCGACAGGAACCTCACAGCGGATCCTCGGGTACGCCACCTCCAGCCCCTTCCGCGCGAAGCCCGCGTACGCGACCTCCGTGGAGGTCACGGTGTACCTCGCCCCGGACGCGGTGGGCCGGGGCGTCGGCACGCTCCTCTACAAGGCCCTCTTCGAGGCCCTGGCGGGCGAGGACCTGCACCGCGCCTACGCGGGCATCGCCCAGCCCAACGAGGCGTCCACGCGGCTGCACGAACGCTTCGGGTTCCGGTACGTCGGCACCTACCGGGAGGTGGGCCGCAAGTTCGGCCGCTACTGGGACGTGGCCTGGTACGAGAAGGACCTGTAGGCCCGCGCGGAAAAGCTCAGCCGAACTGCACCGACCGCTTGGCCATGCCCATCCAGAAGCCCTCGATGACGGACTTCTGCGTGTCCAGCTCGCCGCTCACGTCCGCCGCGCCCATGGTGACGAAGAGGGGTGCGAAGTGCTCGGTGCGGGGATGGGCGTAGCGCCCGGCAGGGGCCTTGTCGAGGAAGTCGAGCAGGGAGTCCACGTCCCGCGCCTCCAGGGCCCGCCGGCCCCAGTCGTCGAACTCGGAGGACCAGGTGGGCACGCCGGGGCCGGTGTGGCGCAGGGCGGCGAGGTTGTGGGTGAAGAAGCCGGAGCCGACGATCAGGACGCCCTCGTCGCGCAGCGGGGCGAGCTTGCGGCCGATCTCCATGAGCTTGACGGGGTCGAGGGTCGGCATGGAGATCTGGAGGACGGGGATGTCCGCCTCGGGGAACATCTCGACGAGCGGGACGTAGGCCCCGTGGTCCAGTCCGCGGTCCGGGATGTCCTGCACGGGGGTGCCGGGGGCGCGCAGCAACTTGCGGACGGACTCGGCGAGTCCGGGGGCGCCGGGGGCGTCGTACGTCACCCGGTAGTAGTGCTCGGGGAAGCCCCAGAAGTCGTAGACGAGCGGGACGGGGGTGACCGCGCCGAGGGCGAGGGGGGCCTCCTCCCAGTGGGCGGAGACCATGAGGATCGCCTTGGGGCGGGGCAGGTCCGCGGACCAGGCGGCGAGCTCACCGGGCCAGATCGGGTCGTCGGCGAGCGGCGGGGCCCCGTGGCTCAGGTAGAGGGCGGGCATGCGCTCCAGCGTGTCGGCGGACATGGCGGGGACTCCTCCGGGACTTCCGATGCGACTGATGCTTCAAATTTAAAGCTTCTACTCGCATGACTGTACGCCTCATTTGTTTAACCTTCAAGGAGAGAGCTCGTAGAGTGGGACACATGAACACGGCATCCGCCCCCGACGAGGAGCCCCAGTGGCTCGACGACGAAGAGCAGCGCATCTGGCGCTCCTACGTGCACGCCACGACCCTGCTCGAGGATCACCTCGACCGCCAGCTCCAGCGGGACGCGGGCATGCCGCACATCTACTACGGGCTGCTCGTCGGCCTCGCCGAGGCCCCGGACCGGCGGCTGCGGATGACCGAGCTGGCCATGAAGGCGAAGATCACCCGCTCCCGCCTCTCGCACGCGATCGCCCGCCTGGAACGCAACGGCTGGGTGCGCCGCGAAGACTGCCCGGACGACCGGCGCGGCCAGTTCGCGGTGCTCACGGACCCGGGCCTGGAGATGCTGCGGGGCGCCGCGCCGGGCCATGTGCGGGCCGTGCGCAACGCCCTGTTCGACCGGCTCAGCCCGGAACAGCAGAAGTCCCTCGGCGAGATCATGCAGATCGTCGCCGAGGGACTCCAGCCGAACGAGGCGGGCGCGGACCTGCCCTGGCTCCGCTGAGCCGCTCACTCAGCGAGACCAGGGCAGTTCCTGGGGCCGTGCGTACGGAGCGTCCCCATCCCCGTACGCACGAGGTCTTCGAAGGGGTACGGCCGGACGGTCGTCGTCAGTGGGCGACGACCGGTACCGCCAGCTCCTCCTCCGCGCCCGCACCGGAACCGGCCACCGCGGCCGTGTCCGGACGGCCGGCGTTGACGAGGGTCCCGACGATCACGGCGGCGAGCACCAGCATGCCGACGGCGAACCAGATCGCGTTGGTGTAGCCGTGCACCTGGCCCTCGAGCGCCACGAGCTGCTGCTGCGACTTGGAGGCCGCGGAGCCGATGTGGTCCTTGATGTACGAGGTCGTGGCCGACGCGGCGATCGTGTTCAGCAGGGCCGTACCGATCGCGCCGCCCACCTGCTGCGAGGTGTTGACCATCGCGGAGGCGACACCGGCGTCCCGGGGCTCGACGCCCAGGGTGGCCAGGGACATGGCCGGCATGAACGCCGTACCCATGCCGAGGCCGAGCAGCAGCATCGCGGGCAGGATCGTCGAGGCGTACGACGAACCGATCTCCAGCTGGGTCATCAGGAGCATGCCGACCGCGGCGACCAGGAAGCCGGGGCCCATCAGCAGACGGGCCGGCAGGCGGGTCATCAGACGGGTGCCGATCTGGGTGGAGCCGACCATCATGCCGACGATCATCGGCATGAAGGCGAAGCCGGTCTTGATCGGCGTGTAGCCCTTCACGATCTGCAGGTAGTAGGTGAGGAACAGGAAGGTGCCGAACATCGCGATGATCGCGATGCCGAGGGAGAGGTAGATCCCGCCGCGGTTGCGGTCGGTGATCACGCGCAGCGGCAGCAGCGGGGCCTTGACCTTGGCCTCGGTGACGACGAACGCGATCAGCAGCACGGCCGACGCGACGAACATGCCGACGGTCACGGAGTCGCCCCAGCCGTCGGACTCGGCACGGGTGAAGCCGTAGACCAGCGCGACCAGGCCCAGGGTGGAGAGCAGGACACCAGGGATGTCGAGCGGGTTGCGGTTGCGGCCGCCCTCCGGCTCACGGATGACGAAGTACGCGCCGAGCGCGGCGACGATCGCGAACGGGATGTTCACGAAGAAGGTCCAGCGCCAGTCCATGTACTCGGTCAGTACACCACCGAGGATGAAGCCCACGGCACCGCCACCGCCGGCGATGGCGCCGTAGATGCCGAACGCCTTGGCGCGCTCCTTGGCGTCCGTGAACATCACGGCGAGCAGGGAGAGCGCGGCGGGCGCGAGCAGGGCGCCGAAGACACCCTGGAGGGCACGGGCGCCGAACATCATGGCGCCGGAGGTCGCGGCACCGCCGAGCGCGGAGGCCGCGGCGAAGCCGATCAGGCCGACGACGAAGGCGTTCTTGCGGCCCCACAGGTCGGCTATGCGGCCGCCGAAGAGCAGGAGCCCGCCGAAGGCGAGGGCGTAGGCCGTGACGACCCACTGCCGGTTGCCGTCGGATATGCCGAGGTCGGTCTGGGCCGACGGCAGGGCGATGTTCACGATGGTGGCGTCGAGGACGACCATCAGCTGGGCGAGCGCGATGAAGACGAGCGCTTTCCAGCGGTTGGCGTCACCGGACGGAGCCGGTGCGCCGGGAGCCTTTGCGGCTGTTTCAGACATGGGGGTACCCACTTCGGGACTTCGGAACGGAAAAGGTGATCGAGGACGTACTAAGGACTGGTCTGGTGTTCTGAACTCATCGGCGCCGGATCGGGTCAGACCTGGCGCAGGTCCTCCAGGGTCGTGGCCGCACCCGGGAGGATGGAGCGGGCCGGGGCCCGCAGTCCGTCCAGGAACAGCTGGAGATGGCGGTGGACGAACCGGTCGACCTGGAAGCAGGCGGTGCCCGCCGGCGGCCGGCTGAGCTGGGCGACCACGAGCAGCAGGTCGCCCGAGTCCACGTCGGTACGGAGCTGGCCGGCCGCCTTGGCGCGGTTCATGAGCTCGACGACGAGCTCCTCGCACCGCACGCGCGCGGCCTCCAGGTCCGGGTGGTTCTGGTCGAAGGTGCTCTGGATCATCGGGCACAGCGCGCTGATCCGCTCGTCGGCGGCGGTGTGCACGAAACGCTCCAGCGCCCCGAAGGCGTCGCCGGTCTCCGCGAGCGCGATCTCGGCCGCCTCGGTGGTGCGGTCCATGACCGAGCACACCACCTCACGGACGAGCGCGTCGCGGTCGGGGAAGTTGCGGTACACCGTGGCGTTGCCGACGCCGGCCCGGCGGGCGATCTCGTCGAGCGGCACGTCAGGGCCGAACTCGGTGAACATCTCGCGGGCGGCGCTGACGATCCGCTCGCGGTTGCGCAGGGCGTCGGCGCGGGGCCGGGGCGCCTTGCGCTGCGCGGTCGTCGTGGCGGTCACGGTGCACTCCTCTGGTCGAAGACTTGAAGCTTCACGATCCGGGGAGGCAGTCCCCGTTTCGCTCGGACACAGGTCTAAACGGGGAGACGCTCCCCGGTTATTTCGGGTTGAGAGGAAATTGTGTTGTGACCTGAGTCACAGATCAGGAGATACCCACGTTCGGTCTCCTCCAGCGCGCGTGCGCCCCTCCCCCGGCACAGGGTGATCGGAGAGGAGCAGCCTTCTGACCAGCGGCTGCCGCGCTCCGAGAGGTGCTCGCATGCCGTGGACCAGACGTCGCATACGCCCGCGCCGCGTCGCCGCCCTCGCCTCCGTGGCCGCGCTCACCCTCGCGGTCAGCACCGCGGCCGGCACCGAGCACCCCGCCTCCGGGACCACGACCGCCGGCCCGGTCGCCGTGGCCCGCTCCGACTCCCACGACGCCTGTCAGATCAGCGGCGGCCCGGCCGTCCAGATGTCCGAGGGCCTGCCCACGCCCGGCGGCTACTCCCGCTCCACCGGCACCGTCCACGCCCTCACCCTGATGATCGACTTCTCCGACGCGCCGGGCTCCGGCCCTGCTCTCGATCGCTTCCGCGAGTTCTTCCCCCAGACCCAGGACTGGTTCCGCACCAGTTCCTACGGCCGCCTCGACTACCGCCCCGAGACGCCGATCACCGACTGGCTGCGCATGCCGAAGTCCTTCCGGGCCTACGGCATAGAGCGCGGCGCCCCGTTCGACCCCGGCTACCGCCGGCTCGTCCAGGACATCGTGGCCGCCGCCGACCCCAAGGTGGACTTCCGGTCGTACGACTTCCTGAACGTCCTGGTGACCCCGAACGCCGGCCCATCCGCCCTGGACACCGTCCTGTCGGTGACCTTCGCCGGCAACACCGACGCCCCCGTCGCCGACGGCGTCCCCGTCGCCAACGCCTCCTTCGTGTACTCCCGCCAGGACGACGGCTCCGGTTCCTACCCGCAGACCGGTTACCGGGTCCTGCCCCACGAGAACGGCCACGTCTTCGGCCTGCCCGACCTGTACACCCAGAACGGCGGGGGCGCGGTCGGCCACTGGGACATCATGAGCGAGGACTGGGGCGCCAACAACGACCTCCTCGGCTGGCACAAGTGGAAGCTGGGCTGGCTGGACTCGACTCAGGTCAACTGCGTGACGTCACGCGGCACTTCGGAGTACACGCTGACTCCGCTGGCACGGGCCGGCCTCGGCACCAAGCTGCTGTTCGTCCCCCTCGGCCACCGCACCGGCTACGCGATCGAGCTCCGCACCCGCGAGGGCAACGACGAGACGGTGTGCCGGCCGGGCGTCCTCGTCTACAAGGTCGACGCGGACGTGGACACCGGGCGGGGCCCGGTCCGCGTGTACGACGCACACCGCGACAGCGGCGGCTGCACCCGCAGCCCCAACGTCCACGCGGAACTCTCGGACGCCCTGTTCACGACCGGGGAGGAGTTCCGGGACCCGGCGAAGGATGTCCGGGTACGGGTTGTGGGG
>NZ_LJBR01000181.1 GCF_001282115.1 Streptomyces sp. NRRL B-24085
GCCGATGTCCATCGCCCCCTCGACCACCAAGGACGAGGTCCCGCAGCCGGCCGCCCCCGCTCCGGCCCCCAGCAGATGGGCCCCGCTGCGCCCGCTCGTCCTGCGACTGCACTTCTACGCCGGAGTGTTCGTCGCCCCCTTCCTGCTGATCGCCGCCGTCACCGGCTTCCTCTACGCGGGTGCCTTCCAGGCCGAGAGGATCGTCTACCGGGACGAGATGACCGTCGCCGCCGTCGGCGACAGCCAACTGCCCGTCTCCCGACAGGTGGACGCGGCGCGCAAGGCCCATCCCGAGGGCACGGTCTCGGCGGTGCGCCCCGCTCCCGAGGCCGACGCGACGACCCGGGTGATGCTCTCCGGAGTGCGGGGCGTCGACCCGGACCACACCCTCGCCGTGTTCGTCGACCCGTACACCGGAGAGGTCCGCGGCGCGCTGGAGCAGTACGGCTCCACCGGCGCGCTGCCCCTGCGCACCTGGATCGACGAGTTCCACCGCGACCTGCACCTCGGCGAGAACGGCCGCCTCTACAGCGAGTTCGCCGCGAGCTGGCTCTGGGTGATCGCGGGCGGCGGCCTCGTGCTGTGGTTCTCCCGCCGCCGGGCGCTGCGCAAGGTGCGCGGCACCAGCGGGCGGCGCCGCACCCTGGGACTGCACGGCAGCGTCGGCGTCTGGGCCGCGGCAGGCTTCATCTTCCTGTCGGCGACCGGACTGACTTGGTCGGCGTACGCGGGCGCCAACATCGACGAACTGCGCACCTCGCTCGGCCAGTCCACGCCGTCGGTCTCCGCGTCCGCGGGCGGTGACCACTCGGGCCACGGGGCGTCCGCCGCGGCCGGGGACGCCGCGCACGGTGTCGGCCTCGACAAGGTGCTGGCCGCCGCCCGCGCCGAAGGGCTCGGCGACCCCGTCGAGATCGTGCCCCCCGCCGACGAGTCGTCGGCCTATGTCGTACGACAGGTGCAGCGCAGCTGGCCCGAGAAGCAGGACTCGGTCGCCGTCGACCCGGGGACCGGCCAGGTCACCGACACGCTGCGGTTCGCCGACTACCCGCTGCTGGCCAAGCTGACCCGGTGGGGCATCGACCTGCACACCGGCGTCCTGTTCGGGCTGGTGAACCAGATCGCCCTGATGCTGCTCGCGCTCTCGCTGGTCCTGTTGATCGTGTGGGGCTACCGCATGTGGTGGCAGCGCGGCCGGGGCTCCGCGTTCGGGCGGCCGATCCCACGCGGGGCCTGGCAGCAGGTGCCGCCGCAGATCCTGGTGCCCGCCGTGGCCGTCGTCGCCGTCCTCGGGTACTTCGTGCCGCTGCTCGGCATCCCGCTGGCCGGCTTCGTCATCACCGACGCGGTCCTCGGCGAGATCGCGCACCGGCGGGGCAGGAAGAACGCGACGGCCTGAGAGACGCGCGGGTTCGCCTACCTGGTGAGGGCGGCGAGCTCCGCGTCGGCCCGCTCGGTGATGAGCGTCAGCACGCGCCCGGCGACCGCGAGGTCCTCCTCGGGGATGCCGGCGTAGACCCGGGCGGAGAGAGGCGCGGTCTCGGCGGACGTCGTCGCGAACAGCTCGCGCCCGGCGTCCGTGATCCGCACCCCGGACGACCCGTGGGGAGCCAGGAGCCCCGCGGAGACCAGCTCGTCGACGACGGAGTGCGCCTCCGCCGCGTCGATCTTCAGAGCGGCGACCACGTCCCCGGCGATGCGCTCGCGCTCGACCGGCCCCTCCGCGACGGCGGCCAGCCGCAGGGTGACGGACTGCTGAAAGCTCACGCCGTGGCGGGCCAGGACGTTCTCGAGAAGCGCTCGGCCGGCGTAGTGGGCCAGGGCGATGACGCGGGGGCCGAGCAGGACTGGGGTGGTGGTCATGACTGCTCCTTGAGGTTCTCGTTCGTCGGGTCGAGAGGGGCGTCGAGCAGGGTCGTGAGCTCCCGCTTGAACTCCCTCGTGCGTGCGCTGTCCAGGCCGCCGAGCGGCGCCAGCAGTTGCTCCAGGAGTCCCTGGACGGTGTCGATGGCCTGCCGGGTCCGCTCGCGGCCCTCCTCGGTGAGCGCCAGTTGCACCGCGCGCGGGTCGCGCGGGTCACGGGTGCGCTCCAGGAGCCCGGCGCTCTCCAGGGAGCGCGCCAGCTTGGAGACGTAGAGCGGTTCGAGCCCGGTCCGGTCGGCGAGGCGTCGCTGGCTGGGGCGCTCGCCGCCGCGCTGCATGCCGTACAGCGAGGCCACCAGCGAGTACTGGGCGTGTGTCAGGCCGAGCGGTGCCACCGCGCGGTCGACCGCGACGCGCCATTTCATCGACAGTCGCCAGACCAGGAAACCGGGCGTCGCGCCCTCGGATGCCGTGCTCATGCTCGATACGGTACATGGCTACTATAGCCATGGCTACTATTATCGGGACGGGGCCTGACGGGAAGCGCCTCACGGGGTTAGGTTGGGCGTCATGAGCAATCTTGATCGCCAGGCCGTCCCCGCCCTGTGCGGCGGCCGGGGGTTCGTGGTGGCGGAACCCGTGCGCGAACTCCTCAGCCCCCGCCGCGTGAAGCTGGGCGAGTCCAGCGAGGTGCGCCGGCTGCTGCCCAACCTGGGCCGCCGCATGGTCGGCGCCTGGTGTTTCGTCGACCACTACGGCCCCGACGACATCGCCGACGAGCCCGGCATGCAGGTGCCCCCGCACCCGCACATGGGACTTCAGACGGTGAGCTGGCTGCACCAGGGCGAGGTTCTGCACCGCGACTCCACCGGCAGCCTCCAGACCATCCGCCCCCGCGAGCTGGGCCTGATGACCTCCGGCCGTGCGATCAGCCACTCCGAGGAGAGCCCGAAGTCGCACGCCCGCTTCCTGCACGGCGCCCAGCTCTGGGTCGCCCTGCCGGACGGCCACCGCCACACCGACCCGCACTTCGAGCACCACACCGGGCTGCCGCAGGTCACCGCCCCCGGCCTGACGGCCACGCTCATCCTGGGCGAGCTCGACGGCGCGCGCTCGCCCGGCACGGCGTACACCCCCATCGTCGGCGCCGACCTGAGCCTCGCCCGCGGCACGGACGTACGCCTGCCGCTGGAACCGGACTTCGAGTACGCCGTCCTGTCCATGTCCGGCGAGGCCCACGTGGACGGGGTGCCGGTGCTGCCCGGCTCGATGCTCTACCTCGGCTGCGGCCGCACCGAACTCCCGCTGCGCGCCGAGTCGGACGCGGGCCTGATGCTCCTGGGCGGCGAGCCGTTCGAGGAGGAGCTCGTCATGTTCTGGAACTGGATCGGACGGTCCCAGGCGGAGATCGAGCAGGCCCGCGAGGACTGGATGACGGGGACGCGGTTCGGCGAAGTGAAGGGCTACGACGGCGCCCCGCTGCCCGCTCCGGAACTCCCGCCCCTGCCGCTGAAGCCGCGGGGCCGGGTGCGCTGAACTGTCGTACGGCCCCGGGTTCGGAGCGAACCCGGGGCCGTGTGCGGGGTGTTCGGGATCAGGCGTAGGCGTCGAAGGGGATGCCGGACGGCTTGGAGTGGTCGAGGGCGTACTGGAAGTCGCCGTCGTCGATCTTCAGGGTGGCCGAGCCGAAGTCGGCGGCGATGAGCTTCTCCCGGTACCCGGCCGGATAGCCGTTCCAGCCGACGAGGCGCGGGAAGAACCAGCCGCCGGTGGCGTTCTCCGGGGGCTCGTCGCCGCCGCTCGCGAAGCGGAAGCAGTGCGTCGAGATGCCGTCCTTGTGGTAGACGATCTTCGGGTGGGTGCCGTCGAAGCGCACCGCCGAGCGGGCGGCCACCTGGTAGCCGGAGTGCTGGGACACCGACACGTACTGGGCCTGGTCGCCGCTGACCCACACCACGACGTGCTCCCAGTCGTGGGTGTGCCCGATGGCCGCCGGACCCAGCGTGGCCTGGTCCTTCTCGAAGTAGCTGGCGTACATCACGGCACACCAGCCGTTGTTGCACTTCGCCCGTGAGTAGGTGTTGGCGTTGGCGAGCTGGGCGTAGTCGTGGCACCTGCCGTTGACGTCGCCGCCGAGCTTCAGACCGGGGTTGATCGTGCCGTCGGCGCCGATCGCGGCGGTGGCGTAGCAGCCGTCACCGTCGTAGTCGTAGGCGGGGGAGAAGGTCTGCTCCAGGCCGTCGGCGTTCTGGGGCAGCAGGGTCAGGACGTTCGCGTGGGCGGTCGCGGGCAGCGCCACGACGAGCGCCAGCGCGCCCACGGCCGTGATCAGGGATCTCCACGTGCGCATGCCGTACCCCTGTCAGCAGTAGAGGTTGCCGCCGGGGGAGACCCCGAGGATCGACGTGAACCGGTTGTAGGCGTCGACGCGGCTCTGCACCTGGGCCGGGTTGCGGCCGTCGCACTCCAGGGAGCCGTTGATGGAGCGGATGGTCTGGCCGAAGCCGGCCTGGTTGACCATGGCGTTGTGCGGGGTCATGGTGCCGGGGCCGGACTGGGTGTTCCAGTACCAGAGCCCGGTCTTCCACGCCACGGCGGAGTCGTTCTGCACCAGCCAGGGGTTGTTGAGCAGGTCGATCCGCAACGCGTCGCCCGCCGCTTTGTAGTTGAAGTTCCACGAGAGCTGGATCGGGCCGCGCCCGTAGTACGCCGCCTGACCGGCCGGGCAGCCGTAGGACTGGTTCCAGTCGCAGTAGTGCGGGTAGTTGGCGGTGTTCTGCTCGACGATGTACACCAGGCCGCCGGTCTCGTGGTTCACGTTGGCGAGGAAGGCCGCCGCCTCCTGCTTCCTGACCGTGTCGCTGCCGGTGGTGGCGAAGCCCGGGTAGGCGCTCAGCGCCGCGACCAGGCCGCTGTAGGTGTAGAAGGAGTTCCGGTTCGGGAACATCTGGTTGAACTGCGCCTCGCTGACGACGAACCCGGACGGGGTGCTGCCGCCGCCGCTCGCGGGCGCGTTCCACTTCTGGTTGGCCGTACCTGAACAGGTCCAGATCTGCAGCCGGGTGCCGTTGGCGCTGTTGTTGTCTCGGACGTCCAGGCACTTGTTCGCGGCCGGGTTGACGATGTCGCGCGCGGCGGAGACCACCCACTGCTGGTTGGCGCCGCCCGAGCAGTCCCAGAGCTGTACGGACGCGCCGTCGGCGGTGCTGCGGTCGGCGATGTCCAGGCACTTGCCGAGCGCCCGCAGGGTCCCGTCACCGGGGTTGGACCAGATCTGGGCGCCGGTGCCGTTGCAGTCGTAGAGCTGGACGGCCGTGCCGTTGGCGGTGGACGCTCCCGCCACGTCGACACACTTGCCGGCGAGGCCGGTGATGGTGCCGGAGGCGGCGTGCGCGGGTGTCACCGTGAGCAGCGCGGTGAACAGGGCGGCCAGGACGGCGAAGACCGCGACGCGGCCTCTGCGGAGGGGTGAGGACATGGGTGGGCACGCTCCTTGAGCGGGGTGGGGGAGGCCGCCCCCCGGAGAGGAGGGGCGGCCGGAAGGCGGAGCTCTACGGGTAGCTGGTCAGGTTCGCCACGTTGGTCGAGGAGTTGGAGGGACCGCCGGTGCCGTTGACGACGTGCCGGATGGTGCCGGTGCCGCCGAGGGAGACGGTCACCATGCTCTGGAAGCGGACCCCGGTGGTGTTCGGCGCCTCGATGGCCCGTTCCGCGGCCACGCTCGGGTTCACGTTGAAGTAGCAGTAGCTGCCGAGGCCGTAGGCCTGGTGGCTGGTGACGGAGTCGGCGACCTTGTAGGCGGCGTAGCCCTGCGTGGAACCGTTCATCCAGGCCGCCTGGTTGGGCGGGTCGTAGGGCATCTCGTTCTGGTAGAAGTACGTCCGGCCGCCGTTGCCGTTCCAGACGGTCTGGTACTTCTGGTAGTGCTCGACGAACAGGCCGTACGCGGTGACGTTGTCGCCGTTGACGATCAGTCCGGTGTCCGCGGTGTTGGTGGTCCAGCCGACGCCGCTGCCGTGGTCGGCCCGCCAGATCCACATGTGGTCGCCGATGACGTTGTCGCTGTTGATGACGAGGCTGGTGGTCGCCTTGCCGACGCCCGCGCCGCCGACGCGGAAGTACACGTCGTGCAGGGACGTCGGGTTCGCGGAGTGGGAGGCGGCGGAGCCGGCCGGCCCGACCTCCATCAGGGTGGGCGAGTTGGTGGTGCCCGCGTCGAAGAGGACGCCCGCGACCTTGACGCCGTCGACGTCGGCCACCTTCATCGCGGTGACGCCGTTGTCCGGCACGAAGGTGGCGAGACCCAGCCCGAGGACGACGGTGTCGGCGCGGTTGACCTGGAGCGTCTGGTTGAGGTGGTACACGCCCGGGGTGACCAGCAGGTTCTTGCCCGCCGCCAGGGCCGCGTTGATGTCCGCGGCGCTCGCGCCCGGCTTCACGACGTAGAAGGTGTCCAGGGACAGGGAGCTGCCCGCCGGAGTGCCGTTCGTCCAGCTCGGGCCCGTGGAATTGGTGCGCACCGACGGCACGAACACCTTGTAGGCGCCGTCGGCGTCGACGTACAGGAACGGCTTCTCCCGGCTGACCGGGGACTGCGCGACGGTGGTGTGGGGCGGGTTGGGGAAGGTGGTGCCGGGGACGCCCTGGCTGCCGACGAAGACCATGTTCCAGTTGGATCCGGTCCAGCTCCCGAGCTGGGAGTTACGCGTCAGCCACTGCTGCTGGCTGCCGGAGTTGACCTGTCCGTCGACCTTCGTGTCGGCGAGCAGACCGCCGCTGGACCAGCCGTTGTCGTCCAGGGCGAGGTTGCCGCGCAGATGCATCCGGCGGTAGGCCGCCGCCTGGGAGACGGCCCAACGGTCGGTGCCGCCGGTGGGGTTGACGGACAGGTTCTCGGCCCCGCGCCAGAAGTTCTGCGTCGCGTTGCCCTGGAACCAGTCGGCCTCGGCGTGCACCGCCCCGTTGACCGTGACCGCGTCCGGGGTCAGCCCCAGCCCCGCGACCTGGGTGTAGAAGCCGACGTTGGCGTCCGCCGTGTAGGAGCCGGGCTTGAACAGGACGGCGTAGCGCTGGGAGCCGAACTGGTTGGTCTCCTGCTGCTGGAAGATGGAGTTCAGCCGCGACTGGATCGTCGAGGACGACATCGACGGGTCGAAGACGACCACGTTGGGGCCGAGGTCGGGGTTGGTGGCGGACTGGGTCACCGGGACCACCTGGAAGCGCTGGGCCGCGCTGCCGTTGCAGGTGTACTGCACGAACTGCACGCTGTCGGCGGTCGAGGCGCCCGGGTCGTCCAGGCACTTGCCGCTGTTGCGGTTGACGAAGTGGTAGGCGCCGCCGCCGTCGTGGACGGGCAGCCACTGCTGGTTGGCGCCGCCGCCGTAGGCCCACAGGTGCACGGGGGCGTTGTCGGCGGTGGAGACGTCGGCCACGTCCACGACCTGCGAGGTGTTGTTGCGGTTGTCGATGCGGACGTAACCGTCGCTGGTGGGGGTGAAGCTCCACTGCTGGGCCGTGGTGCTGTTGCACGTGTACTGCTGGACCACCGTGCCGTTGGCGGTACCGGCCGCCCTGGCGTCCAGACACCGTCCGCTTGCCGCGTTCATGACAGTGGAGAAGCCGGTGGGGAGCGCGGTGGCGGCTTCGGCGGGTGTGGGGATGGAGGTGAGTGCGGAGGCGGCGGCCACCGTGACGAGGGTGGCGGCGCCGGATCTGCGGAGGCGCGTGAGGGTGTGCATGCGCAGGGCCCTTCATGGGGGTGAGGGTGTCGCGAGGTGTCTGGCTGACCCGTGAACCTAAAGGTATGGACCAATTACGTCAAGAGATGAAGTAAGGTTTGAGAGAAGGGGATTGAGGCTTCAGGGGAGAGGGCGGTCCCGGTTCGGAAGCCTTGGACGCCCGCGGAGGGGCACCCGGCTCGCTGTTGTCGCCGGGAGGGAACCTGCGTTGTGATCGCCGTCGCCTTGTCGTTGCTGCCCGCCCTGGGCGTGCTGCTGTACGCCATGGACCGCATCGAGGACCGGTTGTCGGCCGGGCCGTCGACGCCCCGTCATGCGAGGGGACGCCACCTGCGGTTGATCCGCGGCGCCGGTCCGTCACGGGGCGAGCGGTCGTCCGCACCGGCCCGGCACGGCGGGACGCGTCCGCGTCACGGTGCTCCGTCCGCGGCCACGGCGGGGACAGTGCCAGGGCCCGGACGAACGGCCTCCCCGCGCCCCGCCTCCGCTGCCGCACGGACGCGGCACCGGGAAACCGGCCGTCGGGCCGCGTGACGCCGTCGGCGGAACAGCCCGCGTCCGGACGGCCGTCCGGACCGTCCCGGACCGAACCGTCGGGGACGGCGCACGACTCCCCGCCGCAGCCCTGATTGGGCGGGGCTCCCGGGGTACTCGCCGGACATGAAGCTGCATCTTCCTGGACGTAAAGACCACCACGGCAGCGACGAGGCTCCGGAGCGCGAGGTCCCGTCGTCCGAGGAGGTGGGCCCCGGGCCCGCCGTGGAGGAGCGCGCGCCCGACACGCCGTCCCAGCTGCCGAAGACGGCGTGGGGGGCGGTGCTGCGGGGCAGCGTGCGGGAGTTCAAGGACGACGAACTGACCGACCGGGCGGCGGCGCTGACGTACTACGGCCTGCTGTCGCTCTTCCCGGCCATCCTGGTCCTGGTGTCGATGCTCGGCCTGACCGGCAAGTCCGCCACGGACTCCGTGCTGAAGAACCTCAAGCAGTTCACTCCGGGCTCCGCCCGCGACATCATCACCGGGGCCGTCGAGCAGCTCCAGGGCAACGCGGGCGTCGGGTCGGTCATGGCCATCGTGGGCCTCGTCCTGGCGGTGTGGTCGGCGTCCGGGTACGTGGCCGCGTTCATCCGCTCGGCCAACCGGGTCTACGACATGCCGGAGGGTCGCCCGATCTGGAAGATCCTCCCGGTGCGGATCGGTCTGACGGTCGTCCTCATGGTGCTCGCCGTCGTCAGTTCCCTGATCGTCGTCTTCACCGGCACCCTGGCCGGCAAGGCCGGCTCGGCGCTCGGGATCGGCGACACCGCCCTGACGGTCTGGTCGATCGCCAAGTGGCCCGTCCTGGTGGTCCTGGTCACGGTCATGATCGCGCTCCTGTACTGGGCCACCCCCAACGCCCGGGTGAAGGGGTTCAGGTGGATCACCCCGGGCAGTTTCCTCGCCCTCGTCATCTGGCTGGTGGCGTCCGCCGGGTTCGCGTTCTACGTGGCCAACTTCGCCTCGTACAACAAGACCTACGGCACCATGGCCGGTGTCATCGTCTTCCTGGTCTGGCTGTGGATCAGCAACCTGGCGATCCTCCTGGGTCTGGAGTTCGACGCCGAGACCGTGCGGCAGCGGGCGATCGCCGGCGGGCTGCCGCCCGACAAGGAGCCCTACACGGAGCCGCGCGACACCCGCACGTGGGACGAGCAGGACCTCCGCAGGCTGGACGACGCGGGACCGGCGCACGACGAGTGACGGGTTGATCCGATTCTGTCGGCTTATCTCGGGGAGCTTGGGACAACCGCAGGTCATGAGGTTGCTGACGGACTTGTACGAGATCGACGGGGCGCTGACACGGCATGCCGCCTCCCGGATCCCGCCGGGGGCGGCCACCGTGTTGTCGGCGGTGGAGGAGGCCGCGGAGAGCACCAAGCTGTGGTGCGGTGCGGCCGCCGTGATGGCGTGGAAGGGCGGGTGGCGGGGGCGCAGGGCGGCGGCCGCCGGAGTGGTGGCCATGACGGTCGCCCAACTGGTGTCGAACGGCCTGTGCAAGCAACTGGCCGACCGCCCCAGGCCGCCCGCGGAGTGGATCCCGCACGACGAGGTCGCCGACCGCCCCGACTCCTCCTCGTTCCCCTCCGGCCACACGGCGGCGGCGGTCGCCTTCACCGCCGCCGTCGCCCCGACCTGGCTGGTCGCGGGCGCGCTGGTCGCGCTGCCGGCCACCATGGTCGCCGTCGAACGGGTGCAGTCGGGCGCCCACTATCCCAGCGATGTCGCCGCCGGTGCCGCCATCGGCCTGGCCGCCGCTTGGCTCACCCGTCGTGTCCCGGCCCTGTTCCTGCGTCACTGGCTCTAGCCGTCCGTGGCAGCCGGCGGGCGGGTGGCCGGCTCGCCTCGCGAAAAGGAAGAGGCCGCGCACACACCAGCGGCGCCGGACCGTCGGGAACGACGTCGGCGCCGCACGGGCGGGACCACGCAGTCCGTCCCCGCGCAGTCCGTCCGCGTCGGCCCGCTCGAACGTCCTGAGCGGGCCGACGCCGTGTGCCGGCAGCCCCACACCGCGGGCACACACGGGACAAGCCACCGTGGACCGCCGCCGCGGCTCCACCAGGGACCCAGGCGAGCGGGTAACCCGTATCCCACGGGGTAATCCCCGAGATCTGAGACGGGTGGGACCGAGGGAGCCGTTGACCGGGGAACCGGGTTCGTCCTACCGTCGTCGGACCAGGTGCCGGAACGTTCCGGCAAAGAAGCGGCGGCCTCGTCGCGGAAGCGGAGCGGACCCATGGGCGTGTCGTCCACGGACTGGCTGGTGCGACCCGTCGCACCGATCGACGAAGCCACGGCGTCGGCCGTACTGGAGACCCGGTTCGGGGTGCGGGGCACCGTGCGGGACCTCGGGAGCCAGCAGGACCGCAACTACCGGGTGCGTACCGAGGCCGGGGAGTACGTCCTCAAGGTCGCCAACCCGGCCACCACGATCGCCGAGTTGCGGGCCCAGTGCGACGCCGTGGAGCACCTTGCCCGCGCGCTGCCCGGCATCCGGCTGCCCCGGGCCGTCCCCGGCGCCGACGGTGACGTGGTGCAGCCCTTCCGCGTGGACGGAGCCGAGCTGGCCTGCCGGCTGCTGGACTTCGTGCCCGGTGAGCCGATCATGGACAGCCGCTACCTCGCCCCCGCCGTCGTCGCCCGCCTCGGCGAACTCTCCGGGCGGATCGCCGCGGCCCTGGCCGGCTTCACCGCCCCCGACCCCGACCGCCCGCGGCCGTGGGACCTGCGCAACGCCCTCCAGGTGACCGAGGCCCTCGCCCCGCACTGGTCCGACCGGCACCGCGCCGACCGCGTGCTGAGCGCCGCCCGCACCGCGCACGCCCTCCTGGAGCCGCACGCCGAGGAGCTGCCGGTCCAGTTCGTGCACGGCGACATCACCGACAACAACGTCGTCTGCGAGACGGCACGGGACGGCCGCCGCATGCCGGTCGGCGTCATCGACTTCGGGGACCTCGGCACCGGCTGGGCCGTGGCGGAACTGGCGGTCACCTGCACCTCCCTCCTGCACCACCACGGTGCCGGCCCCGCCTCCGTGCTGCCCGCCGTCCGCGCCTTCGACGCCGTGCGCCCGCTCTCCGACGGCGAGGCGGCCGTCCTGTGGCCGCTCGTCGTGCTCCGGGCGGCCGTCATGGTGGTCAGCGGCCGGTACGACGTCCTCCAGGACCCCGGCAACGGCTACGCGTCCGCCGCCCTGGACCGGGAGTGGGCCATGTTCGAGTCGGCCGTCTCCGTGCCCGCCGAGGTGATGGGGGCCCAGGTGCGGGAGGCACTCGGCCGCCCCCTGCCCCGGGTCGCCGTCCCGCCCGCCCACCGCATGCTGCCGGACCTTCCCGACGCCCTACCGGTGCTCGACCTCTCCGCGCAGAGCGACGATCTGCACACGGGCCGATGGCTGGCGGCGGACGCCGAGTCCGCCCTCGCCGCTGGCCGGCCGGCGGCCCGCACCCGGCACGGCGAGTTCCGCCTGACCCGGACCACGATCGACACCACGGACGCCCCGGCGACCTGCGCCCTCGGAGTGGACCTCCACCTCGCGGACCCCCTGGAGGTGCACGCGCCCTGGGCGGGCACGCTCACCCGGCACGCCGACGGCACCCTCGACCTGCGCGGCGCGGGCCCCGTGCTGTGGCTGCACGGCATCGACGGCCCGCTCGCGTCCGGGCCGGTCGCCGCCGGACAGCGCCTCGGCACCGTCGCCGGGCGGGACGGCGGACACGTCCTCGGCCTGCAGATGTCCACCCTGGCCGACCGGCGCCCACCGCGCTTCGCCACCCCGGACCTGGCCGCCGGCTGGCTGGCGGTGAGCCCGGACCCGACGGCACTGATCACCGGACAGGAGACGGAGGAGCCGTCCGCCGACGAGGATCTCCTGGACCGCCGCGACCGCGCCTTCGCCGGCGTCCAGGAGCACTACTACGACGAGCCGCCCCGCATCGAACGCGGCTGGCGCCACCACCTCGTCGACACCCGCGGCCGCGGCTACCTCGACATGCTCAACAACGTGACCATCCTCGGCCACGGCCACCCCGGGGTGAGCGACGCCGTGCACCGGCAGTGGCGGCGCCTCAACACCAACTCCCGCTTCCACTACGGCTCGGTCGTGGAACTCTCCGAGCGGCTCACCGCGCTGCTGCCCCCCGCACTGGACACCGTCTTCCTTGTCAACAGCGGCTCCGAGGCCGTGGACCTCGCCCTGCGCCTGGCCTGGGCGGCGACCGGACGGCAGGACACGGTCGCGGTCGAGGAGGCCTACCACGGCTGGACGTACGCCAGCGACGCGGTCTCCACCTCGATCGCGGACAACCCCAACGCCCTGTCCTCACGGCCGAGCTGGATCCACACCGTGGCCGCCCCCAACTCCTACCGGGGCCGCCACCGCGGTGCCGAGGCCCGGCGGTACGGCCCCGAGGCCGCCGCGCGGATCGCCGGACTCGCCGCACAGGGCCGGCCGCCGGCCGCCTTCATCTGCGAGCCCTTCTACGGCAACGCGGGCGGCCTCCCCCTCCCCGACGGCTACCTCCGGCAGGTCTACGAGGCCACCCGTGCCGTCGGCGGACTGTGCGTCGCGGACGAGGTGCAGGTCGGCTACGGCCGGCTCGGCACCCACTTCTGGGGGTTCGAGCAGCAGGGCGTGGTACCGGACGTCGTCACCGTGGCCAAGGCGATGGGCAACGGGCATCCGCTGGGCGCGGTGATCACCCGGCGGGAGATCGCCGACGCCTACCGCACCCAGGGCTACTTCTTCTCCTCCGCCGGCGGCAGTCCCGTCAGCAGCGTGGTCGGACTGACCGTGCTGGACGTGCTGCGGGACGAGCGGCTCCAGGACAACGCCCTGGAGACCGGCGGGTACTTGAAGCGGCGGCTGGAGGAACTCGCCGACCGGCACCCGCTGATCGGGGCGGTGCACGGTTCCGGGCTGTACCTGGGCGTCGAGTTCGTCCGGGACCGGGAGACGCTGGAGCCGGCGACCGAGGAGACCGCGGCGATCTGCGACCGGCTGCGCGAGCTCGGCGTGATCGTCCAGCCCACCTCGGACCGGCAGTGCGTGCTGAAGATCAAGCCGCCCCTGTGCCTGACCCGGCACAGCGCCGACGTGTTCACCGCCGCGCTGGACGACGTACTGACCCACGGCTGGTGAGGCGGGGTGCCGCAGAGGAGTCCCCGCCCGCCGACCGGGCCCGCCGCGCCCGCCACCATCGCCGACGTCGCCCGCGGGGCGGGGGTCTCCAAGACCACCGCGTCGGACGCGCTGCGCGGCCACGGCCGGGTGTCCGACGCGACCCGCCGGGCCGTCCTGGACGCCGCCCACCGCCTCGGATACACGCCCAACCGCAGCGCCCGCAGCCTGCGCACCTCCGTGACGGACACCGTCGCGCTGCACATCCCGGAGTTCCTCACCAGCGCCGAGTACTACATGTCGTTCGTGTTCGGCGTGGCCGAACAGGCCGCGCGCTCCGGGCTGAACGTCACCCTGGTGTCCGCCGGCCGCCTCCCGCAGGCCGACGGGCTGATCCTGTGCGACCCGATGCCGGACAACCCCGTCGTCGACGAGCTGATGAACGCGGGACTCCCCGTCGTCACGGCCGAGCGCTACGGCGGCGACACCCAGCCCGCCGGGGTGATCTGGTCCGACCACGAGACAGCGCTGACGGAACTCCTCGACCACCTGCGCACGAGGGGCGCCCGCCGGCCCGCGTTCGTCGCCTCCGACACCACCGCCGACTGGGCCCTCACCCTCCAGCGCACCTACGCGCGCTGGTGCGCCGGGCACGGCATCCGACCGCTGCTGCGCAAGGCGCCGTTCGGTGCCTCACCCGAGGTGCTCCGGGCGGTGGTGGGGGAGTTGCTGGCCGATGCGCCCGGCACCGACGCGATCGTGTGCGCCGCCGACGGGGCCGCCGCGGCCGTCCTGCCCGAGATCCGGTCGGCGGGCCGGGTCGTGGGCGAGGACCTGCTGCTGGCGTCCTGCGTCGACAGCCTGGCCATGCGGACCGCGGAACCGCCCATCACGGCGATCGACCTGAGGCCCCGTCACATGGGGGCGGAATGCGTGCGGTTGCTGTGCGGGATACTCGCCGGCGAGGTGCCGGACGGTACCGCTCGCACCGTGGCCATCGACGTGCGCGTCCGGGCGTCCACGTCCGCGTGAGCGCCGGACCTCGGGCGGCGGCGCGCTCAGCGCCCCGGTACCGGCCCGCTGCTCCCGCGGACGACCAGGTCGACGGGGACGAGCGAAGCGGGCCGGGGCGGTTCCGCCGAGGCGTCGATCCGGCTCACCAGGAGCCGCAGGGACCGGGTGCCGATCTCCGCGAAGTCGGTGCGCACGGTCGTCAGCGGCGGCAGCAGATGCGCGGCCTCGGGGATGTCGTCGTACCCCACCACGCTGACCGAGTCCGGCACCGGACGGCCCGCCTCGTGGAAGGCGTGCAGGACACCGAGGGCCATCTGGTCGTTGGACGCGAACACCGCGGTGACGTCCGGGCGCCGGGTCAGCCGGCGGCCCAGGTGGTAACCGGAGTCGGCGCTCCAGTCACCGAACAGCGGCTCGGGGACCGGCGCCCCGGCCGCCTCCAGCGTGGCGCGCCAGCTTTCCAGCCGCTGGTCGGCGGAGGTCCAGCCGCTCGGCCCCGCGATGTGCCAGACCGTGCGGTGGCCGAGCCCCAGCAGATGCTCGGTCGCCTTGCGGGCACCCTCGCGGGAGTCACCGGTGACCCGCTCGCTCTCGGGGTCGAAACCGTTCTCCAGCACCACCAGCGGGATGTCCAGCCGGGCGTCCGCCAGGGCGTGGCCGACCCACAACTGCGGGGCGATGGCGATCACCCCGTCCGCGCCCTCGGCCGAGAGCCGGTCGACGGCCTCGACGACCGTGCCGGGCTCGGCCGAGTCCAGCGCGATGGAACTGAGCAGATAACCGGCCTGCTGCGCGGCGGTGTTGATCGCGGTCAGGATCGCGGCCGGCCCGTAGCGGGCCGCGTCGAAGGAGATCACCCCGAGCATCCGGGTCCGACCGCTGGCCAGCGACCGGGCGCTGCGGCTGGGCCGGTAGCCGAGGGTCCGCATGGCCGTCAGGACCGCCTCGCGGGTCTCGGGGCGGACGGACGGATGCTCGTTGAGCACCCGGGAGACGGTCTGCTTGGAGACACCGGCCAGCCGGGCCACGTCGTCCATCACCGGGCGCGAGCCGGCGAAGTTGCGGCGGCTGCGCCCCTTCGGCACGGCTCCCTCGGCGGCGCTTGGGGTCATGGTGACGGTGTCCTCGACGTGGTGGTGGCGGTGGTACGGCGGTCCCGGCCCGCCCGGGGAGCACAGCATAGGCGGGCCGGGACCGGGGGCCGGGCCCCCGCGGCAGGTCAGCCGGCCCGAACCGGCCGGATGTGCCGGGTGATCCACTCGGCGCGCGTGACGGCGGCCGTCCCGCGCTCGCCGCGCGCCTGCTCCGGCAGATGGACCGGCGCCTCGGCGTGCAGCGGCAGCAGCCGCAGCCGCAGGCCCTCGGCGCGCAGCGCGTCCGCGGGCAGCCGGTCCAGGCCGATGTCCCAGACCCGTCCCGCCCAGAACTGGTCGGCGACCAGCGTGTCCCCCACGTACGCTCGCCCCACGTCCCCGTGCCAGTGCAGCCGCAGCAGCGTCCCCGGCGGCAGCCCCTCGGGCACCTCGACGCGGTACTCGGCGGCCACGGTGTCGAAGTGCTTGTCGGCCGGCGCGCTCGCCCGGCCCTGGACACCGGTGACGGGCTCGGGGGCGGGTCCGGCGGCCCGCACGAGACCCACCTCGGGCGCGGCGTGCCGGGCGGCCGGCACCGCCGGGACCCGGTACCGGAGGAACACCCCGTCCGCGACCGCCTCCGTCGCCGCCCCGTCCACCACGGGCGCCCGCTCCGGTGCGGGCAGCACGGCGAACGAGGTCGCCGCACCCGAACCGTGCAGCCGTACCTCGTCCCGGTCGAAGACCACCCCGTCCCCGCTCAGCACCAGCCGCTCGGCACCCCAGGCCCTGCCCCGGTAGACGGTACGGGCCGTCGCCGCGTCCAGCACCAGCAGGCCGACCCGGCCGCCGTCGGCGGTCTCCGCCTCCACGAGGGCGTCGGTACCGGGGCGCAGCCCGGTCACCAGCAGCCGGCCGCCGACCGGGGTGACCTCGCCGGTCGGCGTGTGCACGGCCGACACCGTGGCCGCGTCCAGGGCGAGTTCGGGCGCGATGCCGTCCGTGGCGGCCAGCACCAGGACCGTACGGCCGTCGGCGTCGACCGTGCACACCGGCTGGGCGGTGGCCCACTCCAGACGCAGTCCTGCCACGTCCAGGCGCAGCGGCCAGCAGAAGTACGCGCCGCTGGGGACCGTGACGGGAGCACTGGGGAGGGTCAACTCCGCATCTTCGGACGGGAACTCGACGCTGAACGTCGTGTCCGGGTGCTCCGGGAGCTGTTCGTGCGGCTGGTGGTTGTTGACGAACAGGAAGCCCGAGCCGCCGTCGCCGCGCACCGCCCAGCGCAGGGTCTCCCGGTCGGACTGTCCCTCCGGCCGCCGCTCGGGCAGCACGGACTGCATGGGGGCGATCAGGTGTCCGAAGTCCGCCAGCAGCAGGTGCTGGAGCCGGAGTTCGTGATAGGTCCCGCGGTACTGGCCGTACTCGCCGAGCGGTGCCTGGAAGTCGTAGGTCAGGACGGGCAGGTCGTTGGGGTAGCCCGTGGCGTGCGACTCCTGGAGGGTGCTGAGCTCGCCCACCGGGTTGGTGCCGCCGTGGAACATGTAGAAGCCCTGCCACACCGAGCCGCAGCCGATCTTGGTGAGACCGAGGGCGCCGATGTCGTCGGGGCCGACGTACGGCCGGCGGTGGTACGACACCGCCATGCCGCCGCCCAACTCGCAGGTGGCCCAGGGGAACCGGTCGGCGAACGTGTCGGGTTCGCCGCCCCGCACGCGCACCGGCCGCAGATCGGAGCCGATGCCCTCGTCGTCGCGCTGGTGGGTGAAGAAGAAGTGCTTGCGGCAGGTGTCGGGCCAGCCGCCGTCGGCCTCGGTCCAGAAGGCCTCGGTGTACCCGCCGTACAGCGGGAGGAGCTGGTCCGGCGGGAGCCGGACACCGCCCCAGGCGGTCGACGTCCACAGGGGTGCGCTGAGGCCGGCCTCCTGGGCCATCCGCTTCAGCGTCAGCAGATGGCCGGGCTGGTCGTAGAGCTCGTTCTCGATCTGGATCGCCACGATGGGGCCGCCGTGGGCCCGGTCGAGACCGTCCAACTGCTCGGCGATCGCCGCGAACCAGGGCCGTACGGCCGCCAGATACACGGGGTCGTCGGTGCGGGGCACGCAGTCGCGGGCCAGGACCCAGTCGGGCAGTCCGCCGCCCCGGACCTCGGCGTGCGACCAGGGGCCGACGCGGGGGACGAAGTCCAGGCCGTGCCGGGCGCACAGCTCGGCGAATCGGCGCAGGTCGCGGTCGCCGTCGAAGCGGACGCGGCCCTCGGTCTCCTCGTGGTGGATCCAGATGACGTAACTGGCGACGGCGGTGACCCCGCCCGCCTTCATCTTCAGCAGCTCCTCCTCCCACTCGCCGGCGGGACAGCGGGAGTAGTGGAACTCGCCGGAGACCGGGAACCAGGGGCGGCCGCCCCTGGTGAGCCAGCGGCTGGTGACCTCGATCGGGTCGGACACCCCGGGTGCGTCCTTGAAGGGCAGGTGCCCGGTCAGCGGAGGCCCGGCGGGGGACGGGAGGCGCAGGCGGTGAGGGTGGGACATCAGTCGGTCTCCGGTCCGAGGTCGGGCGTGTCGGTGAACCGGGCGCGTGTGCCGGTGGTGGCGTGCAGTTCCAGCAGCACCAGTTCGTTGCTGCCGGGGCGCAGCACGGGAGCGGGGACGTACAGCGTGCGCTGCGGGCCCCGGTTCCAGTAGCGGCCGAGGTGGAACCCGTTGACCCAGGCCTGGCCCTTGGTCCAGCCGGGCAGCGAGAGGAAGGCGTCCGCGGGGCTCGCCACCTCGAAGGTGCCCCGGTGGAAGGCGGGTTCCGCGTCCGTGACCGCCCCGGACGGGCCGAACGGGACGGCGGTCAGGTCGTCCAGCGGCACGGCCCGGCACTCCCAGCCGTGCAGCGCGGTGCCCTGGAAGGACACCGGGCCGAGCAGCCCCTTGGGCGCCCCGATGCGCGGCCCGTAGTTGACCCCGCCCATGTTCTCGACCAGGACCTCCAGGACGGCACCGGCGTGCGGCACCCGCACGGACAGCGTCTCGTCGTGCCGCTCCCGCTCCAGCACGCCGGCCGGGGCGCCGTCCACGAAGACCTGGGCGCGGTCCCCGACCCCGCCCGGGAAGTGCAGCAGACCGTCGCCCGAACCGGGAAGCGTGGTGCGGTAGAGCACGTAACCGGCGTGCACCCCCAGTTCGTTCATCGTCACCGGCGTCTCGGTGGGCGTCGGCGGCAGCGCCCGGACGTACGGCAGCAGCGGCGCGCGGTGGTCCAGGCCGAAGTC
>NZ_LJBR01000182.1 GCF_001282115.1 Streptomyces sp. NRRL B-24085
ACCGCCCTCCTCAGCCTCCGCCCCGGCCGTCCCCCCCACCTTCACAGGACCGAGCCGCCCGTCACCCCGCCTCGACCGTCCCCTTAGGCTTCCCGTGCCGGACGACTGGAAGGAACACCCCCATGGCCGTGGCCCCCAAGCCCGAGATTCTCGCTGCCTTCGAGGCTGCCAAGGGGTTCATGCCCCTGGGGGAGGGGCTGGCGCTCTACGGGGCCGCGCTGGAGGCCGGGCGGCTCGGGCTGCCGTTGCTGGAGGTCGGTACGTACTGCGGCCGGTCCGCGATCCTGCTCGGGGACGCGGCCCGCGAGGCCGGCGTGGTCGCGCTGACCGTCGACCACCACCGGGGCAGCGAGGAGCAGCAGCCGGGGTGGGAGTACCACGACCCGCAGACCGTGGACCCCGAGCTCGGGGTGATGGACACGCTGCCGACCTTCCGCAGGACGCTGTACCGGGCCGGGCTGGAGGAGCACGTGGTCGCCCTGGTCGGGCGGTCGCCGCAGATCGCGAAGGTCTGGGGCTCCCCGCTCGGCCTGGTCTTCGTCGACGGCGGTCACACCGACGAGCACGCGAACGCCGACTACGAGGGCTGGGCCCCCCATGTGGCCGAGGGCGGGCTGCTCGTCATCCACGACGTGTTCCCCGAGCCGGAGGACGAGTTCACCGGCCAGGCGCCCTACCGGATCTACCTGCGGGCCCTCGCCTCCGGCGCCTTCACCGAGATCTCCGCGACCGACTCGCTGCGGGTGCTGCGGCGGACGCGGGCGGTGACCCCGGAGCGGGGTTAGAGTCGCAGACGTGTCGTACGCAGGCCCTGAATTCGGTTCCCCCCGGCCCCGCCGTCCCCGTCGCCCTTTGACGGTCGCCCTCGCCGTGCTCGTGCCGGGCGCGCTGCTCGGGTGGCTGGTGTACGAGGGAGTGGGCGGGGCGGCCGACGGCAACGGGACGCCCGCCGCGGCGAGTCCGCGGGCGAGCGCACCGCCGGCCGCCTCCTCCACCACCGCCGAGGACAAGAAGCCCCTCTCCTCGCTCCAGGGCAAGGTCGTCGTCATCGACCCGGGGCACAACGTCACCAACTTCCGGCACACGGCCGAGATCAACCGCAAGGTCGACATCGGCACCAACCGCAAGGAGTGCGACACCACGGGGACGTCCACCGACTCCGGTTACGCGGAGGCGGAGTTCACCCTCGACGTCGCCCACCGGCTGCGCACCCTGCTGGAGGGGAAGGGCGCGACGGTGAAGCTGACGCAGGACGGCGACCGGCCCTACGGCCCCTGCGTGGACGAGCGCGCCAGGATCGGCAACAGCGCGAAGGCCGACGCGGTGGTGTCGATCCACGCGGACGGCGCCGGCGCGGGGCAGCGCGGCTACCACGTGATCCTCCCGGGCCGCGTCCACCAGGGCATCGCCGACACCCGCCGGATCGTCGCGCCCTCCGCCGAACTCGGCGAGCTGGTCGCGCACGACTTCGGCCGCGTGACGGGCACCGCCCCCTCCAACTACATCGGCGACGGCACCGGCCTGGACACCCGCACCGACCTGGGCGGCCTCAACCTGTCAAAGGTTCCCAAGGTGTTCATCGAATGCGGCAACATGCGCGACAGCGAGGACGCGGCCCTGCTCACCAGCGGGGCCTGGCGCCAGAAGGCCGCGCAAGGAATCTCTGAGGGAATCGTGAGTTTCCTGCGCGGGTGACGGTCGGCGCGTGGATCCCGTCGTACGCTCCGGCCGCCCGGACGATAGGGTCTACCGACGACGAGACGACCTACGAAGGACTTGAAGTGAATATCCGCTCCCTCACTCGAGGCGACGGCGTGGTGATCGGTGCAGCGGTGTTGCTGTTCATCGCGTCGTTCCTCGATCTGTACTCGGTCGACGGAGCCCCCGACGACGCCGACCTCCCCAGCGCCTGGGCGAGCGGTCCGGTCGTGATGGGGGTTGTGCTCGCGGGCATCATCGGCGCCGCCCTCGTCGTCGTGTCGCGCGGCATGCAACTGCCCAAGCCGGCGGGCCTCGACCTCGGCCAGGTCGGCATCGCCTTCACGATCTTCGCCGCGTGGAGCGCCCTCGGCAACGTCTTCGATCCGCTGAGCGCCGCGGACTACGGCTCCAGTTCGGACACCGTCAGCGCCGGCATCGGCCTGATCCTCGCTCTCGTCGCCACCTTGGTCATGGCCGCGGCCGCCGTCGCCACGCCCCTCGTCCCCGCCCTGCAGGCCGGTCTCGTCCCGGCCCCCAAGCCGCCCCAGCCGCAGCCCTACGGCGCCCAGCCGCCCGGTGGTTACGGTTACCCGGGCGCCCAGCAGCCGGGCCAGCAGGGGCAGCCCTACGGCGGTCAGCCGCAGCCGGGGCAGCCCTTCGGGGCGCAGCCGCAGCAGCAGCCGTCGGCCCCGCAGCCGCCGGCGGCGGAGTTCTCGCCGTTCTGGTTCGCCGTGCCGGTGCCGCGCCCGCTGTTCGCGGAGGACGGTTCGCCGACGCCGATCGCCGAACTCGCCCCGGGCACCTGGTACCTGGCGGTCGAGCAGCGGGGTCCGGGTCTGGTCGCCCAGACGCAGGACGGCCGTCGTGGTGTGCTCCAGGACACGAGCGGCATCCAGCGCGGCTGAGCCCTTCGAGGTCGTAGGACGGCCCCTCGCCCTTCCGGGCGGGGGGCCGTTGCCGTACATTCACGAGCGGCCCTGATCTGACGTGTCGTCAGGAGGCGTTGTGCGACTCGGCCTTGCGCTCGGTTACTGGGGCCGCGGCCCCTCCCCCGGCCATGTGCCGCTGGCCCAGGAGGCGGAGCGGCTCGGCTACGACTCGGTGTGGACGGCCGAGTCGTGGGGGTCGGACGCGTTCACCCCGCTCACCTGGATCGCGGCACAGACCTCAACGATCAAGCTGGGTACGGCGGTTGCCCAGATGGCGGCCCGTTCGCCCACCACGACCGCCATGCACGCCCTGACCCTGGACCATCTCTCCGGCGGCCGGGTCATGCTGGGGCTCGGCCTGTCCGGGCCGCAGGTCGTCGAGGGCTGGTACGGCCGGCCGTTCCCCAAGTCGCCGCTGACCGCGACCCGGGAGTACGTCGACGTCGTACGGCAGGTGCTGCGGCGGGCGGCGCCGGTCGAGGTGGACGGCCGTTTCCACTCCCACCCCTACCGGGGTCCGGACGGCACCGGGCTCGGCAAGGCGCTGAAGCCGATCACCCATCCCCTGCGCGCAGATCTGCCGCTCCTGCTGGGCGCCGAGGGGCCGAAGAACATCGCCCAGACGACCCGGATCGCCGACGGCTGGCTGCCGTTGTACTGGTCGCCGGACCGGCCCGAGGTGTACGAGGCCTCGCTCGCCGAGGCGCCGAAGAGCTTCCTCGTCGCACCCATGGCCCAGGTGCGGGTCTGCGACGACGTGGCCGAGGGGCTGCTGCCGGTCAAGACGATGCTCGGCTTCTACATCGGCGGAATGGGCCACGCGGCGCGCAACTTCCACGCCGATCTGATGGCCCGTATGGGATACGAGGAACAGGCACGCACAATCCAGCGGTTGTTCCTCGAAGGCCGTCGTGAGGAGGCGGTGCTGGCCGTGCCGGATGCGTTCGCCGACGAGATCTCCCTGGTCGGCCCGCGTCAACGCATCGCCGAGAAGCTGGAGTCGTGGCGCAAGGGGCCGGTGACGGACCTGCTGGCGCTGGCTCCGGACCGGGAGTCGCTGCGGGTGCTGGCGGAGCTCAACGCGTGACACCAGGTTTCGCCCGAGAATTCGCGGCCATTCGAACACCATGTCCACTCATACGCGCCGTGGTGCCAACTCAGCCGGGACGGTCATAGCGGTCGTCGCCGACATCATGGCCCTCATCCTGGGCCTGTGGATCCTGATGTACCTGCTGGACGCCAACCGTGCGAACGACTTCGTGCAGTTCATCCACGATGCCGCACGCTGGCTGGCCGGCTGGTCCTACGACCTGTTCACGTTCGACGAGGCCTGGGCCCGAGTCGTGGCCGGCTACGGCCTCGCAGCGGTGGTCTACCTGTTCGTGGGCCACGCCATCGCCAACAGGGCTCATCGTCACTGAGCGCTCCGCTGGGGGTGCCGTGATCGTCTGCGGCGCCCTCGTGGCCGGTCGCGCGGTTCCCCGCGCCCCTTCGGGGCGCCACCGAACCGCGCGATCTCAGGCGCAGCAGTCCGGGTCCAGCCCGACCGGCAGATGGTCCCCGCTGAACACCGCGCACGTGGCCTCATGGCCGCCCAATGCCGCGACGGCCAGCAGCAGCGACCCCGCCGTCCACGTGGTGAGCTCGCGGGGCCACACCGCGCCGTCATCGAACACGTAGCCGGTCCAGTACAGTCCACTGTCCGGGTCCCGCAGGTGCTGGATCGACTGGAGGATCTCCAGGGCCCGGTCGGACTCGCCCGTGACCCACAGGGCCAGCGCGAGTTCGGCCGACTCCCCGCCCGTCACCCACGGGTTGGGGACGACACAGCGCACCCCGAGGCCGGGCACGACGAACCGCTCCCAGCCCTCCTCGATACGGGACTTGGCCTCCGCACCGGTCACCGCCCCGCCGAGGACCGGGTAGTACCAGTCCATGGAGTAGCGGTCCTTGTCGAGGAAGCGCTCGGGGTGCCGGCGGATCGCGTGCCGCAGCGCGCCGACCGCCAACTCCCAGTCGGGCTGCGCCTCTTCACGCTGTTCGGCGATCGCCAGCGCGCACCGCAGCGCGTGGTGGATGGAGGAGGACCCGGTGAGGAGTCCGTCGGTGACGGGCCTGCCGTCGTCCTCCCGCTTCCACCCGATCTGCCCGCCGGGCTGCTGGAGCCCGAGCACGAACTCCATCGCGGCGTACACCGTCGGCCACATCCGGTCGAGGAAGGTGTCGTCGCCGGTGGACAGGTAGTGGTGCCAGACCCCTACGGCTATGTAGGCGACGAAGTTGGTCTCGCGCCCGCGGTCGGTGACCTCGGCGAAGTGCCCGTCCTGGTACGCGGCGTACCAGGATCCGTCCTCGTTCTGGTGGCGTGCGAGCCACTCGTAGGCGCGCTCGGCCGCCTCGTGCTCGCCCGCCGCGTCCAGGGCCATGGCGGCCTCGGTGTGGTCCCAGGGGTCGAGGTGGTGGCCGCGGAACCACGGGATCGCCCCGTCCTCCCGCTGCACGGCCAGGATCCCGGCGACGGTCGCGGCGGCCTGCTCGGCGGTCAGCACCCCCGGCAGGACCAGGTGTTCGGTACGCGGAGTCGTCACCGCGCGTCCACGGAGGACACGGCGGGCAGGTGCGGCTTGGTCGCGTACGCCACGAAGCTCTTGCCGATCAGGGGGTTCAGGGCCTGCTCGGCGACCCTCGTCGCCAGCGGTTTCTTCATGATGTCCCAGACCAGGAGCTTGTGGTACGCCTTCACCGGCAGCGCCTTGTCGTTGTCGACGCCGAAGGCGCACTTCAGCCACCAGTACGGGGAGTGCAGTGCGTGGGCGTGGTGCGTGCCGTAGGGCTTGAGCCCGGCTTCCCGTATCTTCGCGAGGAGTTCGTCCGCCTTGTAGATGCGGATGTGGCCGCCCTCGACCTCGTGGTAGGCGTCGGACAGGGCCCAGCAGACCTTCTCGGGGCCGTAGCGCGGGACGGTGATCGCGATCCGGCCGCCGGGCTTGAGCACCCGGACCATCTCGGCGAGGACGCCCTTGTCGTCGGGGATGTGCTCCATCACCTCGGAGATGATCACGACGTCGAAGGACTCGTCGGGGAAGGGCAGGGCCAGGGCGTCGCCCTCCATGGCCGTCGCGGTGGCGCCCTCGGGGACCTCCCCGGCCTCCTTCATCGCCGCGAACCACTTGGCGACCTCGCGGATCTCGTCCGCGTTCTGGTCCAGGGCCACGACCTGCGCGCCGCGCCGGTAGCACTCGAAGGCGTGCCGGCCGGCCCCGCAGCCGAGGTCCAGGACGCGGTCGCCCGGGGCGAGCGGGAACCGGGAGAAGTCGACGGTCAGCACGTGGCCCTGCTTTCGGGATAGACACCGGTGTCAGTGGTGGAGGCTGCGGGGGCAGCGGTCTTGGAGGAGGCGGCGGACACGGCGCTGTTCGAGTCGGCGGGTCCGGCGACGGGGCCTGCGGCACCGCCCTCCCCCACCACGGGTCCCGCGGCCCGCCCGCGATCCGCGACGACCGGGCGGCCGTGGTCCGGGGCCGAGGAGTGGCCGTGGTCCGTAGCCGCCGAGTCGGCCGGCTCCGCCGCCTGGCGGGCCGGAGCCGCGGAGCGCGCGTTACCCGGTAGGACCGAAGGGCCGTGGTCGGCAGCCGCCGAGTCGGCCGACTCCACCGCCTGGCGGGCCGGAGCCGCGGAGCGCGCGTGGCCCGGTAGGACCGAAGGGCCGTGGTCGGCAGCCGCCGAGTCGGCCGCATCTGCCGCCGGGCGGGCCTGGGTGGTCGCACCGTCGTGGCCCGGAGCACCCGTGCGGGCCGGGGGCGTCGGACCTGTGTGGCCCACAAGCCCTGGGCGGCGTGGGGCCGTTGTCGAGCGGGACGTGGTGTCCGGCCCGGCGGTGGCCATCGCCTCGCGGTATCTGGCCACCGTGCCCTCGGCGGCGCGGGCCCAGGTGAAGCGGGCGAGCACGCGTTCGCGTCCTGCCGCCCCGAGGCGGGCCCGCAGGTCCGGGTCGCCCAGGAGACGGCCGAGCGCCACGGCGAGGGCGCCGGAGTCTCCCGGGGGTACCGCGAGGCAGGTCTCGCCGTCGCGGCCGGCGACCTCGGGGATCGCGCCGCCCGTCGTGGCGACCAGCGGGGTGCCGGTCGCCATGGCCTCGGCGGCCGGCAGGGAGAAGCCCTCGTAGAGCGAGGGCACGCAGGCGACCTCCGCCGAGCGGACCAGGTCGACCAGTTCGGCGTCCGAGATGCCCTTGACGAAGTCGACGGCGCCTTCGAGTCCGTAGCGCTCGATCGCGCCGGCGACCGGGCCCTCCGTGGGCCGCTTGCCCACGACGACGACATGGGCCCCGGGGTGTTCCGTGCGCACCTTCGCGAGCGCCTCGACGAGGAAGACCAGGCCCTTGAGGGGGACGTCCGCGCTGGAGGTCGTGACGATCCGGCCGGGGACGACGGGGACCGAGGGATCCGGCGAGAACTGGTCCGTGTCGGCGCCGATGTGGACGACGTGGATGCGGTCGTCGCGCACGCCCAGGTGGTCGACGATCTCCTGGCGGGAGGTGCCGGAGACGGTGAGGACCGACGGGAGGCGGCGGGCCACCCTCTTCTGCATGCGGGTGAACGCGTACCAGCGGCGCTTGGACAGCCGCTGCTGCCAGCCCTCGGCCGCGTCCAGCTCCAACTGCCGGTCCACGGTGATGGGGTGGTGGATGGTCGTCACCAGCGGCGCGCCGACGTCGCCCAACAGGCCGTAGCCGAGCGTCTGGTTGTCGTGGACCACGTCGAACTCGCCGCTGCGGGCCCGGAGATGGCGTCGGGCCCGCAGGGAGAAGGTGAGCGGCTCGGGGAAGCCGCCGGTCCACATCGTGGCGACTTCCAGCGCGTCGATCCAGTCCCGGAACTCGTCGCGTTTCGGGGTGCGGAAGGGGTCCGGGGAACGGTAGAGGTCCAGGCTCGGCAGCTCGGTCAGGCTCAGACCGTCGTAGCCCGGGTCGAGGACCGGGTACGGCTGGGAGCCGATGACCTCGACGCGGTGGCCGAGACGGGCCAGTTCACGCGAGAGGTGGCGTACGTAGACGCCCTGGCCGCCACAGAACGGGTTCCCTTTGTACGTGAGGAGCGCGATACGGAGCGGTCGCTCGCCGTCTGCGGCCGGGTCCTCGGAGGGCCCGGCCTGACTGGCCTCAGCGGTCACTCTGGGCCCCCTTCTGCCTGCACTGTCCCGCGAGATTACGACGAGACGGTAATCTAGAACAAGTTTCAGACTTGATCGTTCAGGAGGCTCCGAATCTACCGGCAGGTAGGGGTCCTGTGAGCGGTGGATCAGGTGATTCACGCCACGAACGCCGAGAGCACGCCGTGGCCCGGCGCCCTGCCATGCTGTGTGATCGCGAGCCCTCACGGACTGTCACGGAAGCCAAGGTGGACAAGGTGGCCAAGCCGGCCGGAGTGGAAGCCAGTACCGCACGATCCGACGCGCCACCGCTGACCGAGCGGCAGGAGGCGCGGCGCCGGCGCATCCTGCACGCGAGTGCGCAGCTCGCGAGCCGGGGCGGGTTCGACGCGGTGCAGATGCGGGAGGTCGCGGAGTCCTCGCAGGTGGCGCTCGGCACCCTCTACCGCTACTTCCCCTCCAAGATCCACCTGCTGGTGGCCACCATGCAGGACCAGTTGGAGCACATGCACGGCACGCTCCGCAAGAAGCCGCCGCAGGGCGAGACGGCGGCCGAGCGGGTCGCGGAGACCCTGATGCGGGCCTTCCGGGCGCTCCAGCGCGAGCCCCACCTGGCCGACGCGATGGTCCGCGCGCTGACCTTCGCGGACCGCAGTGTGAGCCCGGAGGTCGACCAGGTCTCCCACCAGACCACGCTGATCATCCTGGACGCCATGGGCCTCGCCGACCCGACGCCCGAGCAGCTCTCCGCGGTCCGCGTCATCGAGCACACCTGGCACTCGGCCCTGATCACCTGGCTCTCGGGGCGGGCCTCCATCGCCCAGGTGAAGATCGACATCGAGACGGTGTGCCGCCTGATCGACCTGACGGAACCCGGGTCCTGAACGGACCCGGGGGCCCGGCCGGAACCCCGGTCGACCGGGGCTCCGACCGCCTCCTCCCCCGGCCCGCTACTCCTCCGGCGGGAACACCGGCTCACCGCTTCCCAGCAGGGTGATCGTGATGGCCTCGACCGGGCAGTTCTCCGCCGCCGCCAGGATCCTCTCGTTGGCGTCGGTGTCCGGGTCGGCCGGGTGGGACTGGCGGGCGGTGTCCAGGCGGAAGCCGTCGGGTGCGGTGTGCACGCACTGCGCCGAGCCTATGCACAGGGAGCGGTCGACCTCGACGTGCCAGCGGTCCCCCATCGTCCGTCATCCCTCCCAGCCCGCCGGCAGGTGGATCATCTTGTGCTCCAGGTACTCGCCGTACCCCTCCGGCCCGAACTCCCGCCCCAGGCCGCTGTTCTTGTAGCCGCCGAAGGGGCCGAGCATGTCGAGGCTGAAGGTGTTGACGGAGTAGGTGCCGGTACGGACCTGCCGCGCGACCTCGATGCCGCGCTCGACGTCGGCCGTCCACACGCTGCCGGAGAGGCCGTAGTCCGAGTCGTTGGCGATCTTCACGGCCTCGGACTCGTCGCCGTAGGGCAGCAGGCAGATCACCGGGCCGAAGATCTCCTCCCGGGCGATGCGCATCGAGTTGTCGACGTCCCCGAAGAGTGTCGGCTCGACGTACCAGCCGCGGTCCAGGCCGGCCGGACGGCCGCCGCCGGTGAGGATCTTGGCGCCCTCCTCCTGGCCGATCCTGATGTAGTCGAGGTTGCGGCGCTGCTGGCGTTCGGCGACCAGCGGGCCGACCTGGGTCGCGGGGTCGAGCGGGTCGCCGACGACCAGGGAACTCGCCGCCGCGGCAAGGGCTTCGGCGAACTCGTCGTAGCGGGAGCGGGGCAGCAGGATGCGGGTCTGGGCCACACAGGCCTGTCCGTTGTTCATCCAGGCGGACGGGACGATCCCGGCGACGGCCGCCTCCACGTCCGCGTCCGGCAGGACGACCGCGGCCGACTTCCCGCCCAACTCCAGTGTCACACGGGTGAGGTTGCGGGCGGCGACCTCCATCACGCGCTTGCCCGCGCCCACCGAACCGGTGAAGGAGACCTTGTCGATCCCGGGGTGCCCGACCAGGTACTCGCTCACCTCGCGGTCGGCGGGGAGGATGGACAGCACGCCCTCCGGCAGTCCGGCCTCCCGGGTGATCTCGGCCAGGAGGTAGGAGTCCAGCGGCGACTCGGGCGACGGCTTGAGCACCGCCGTGCAGCCGGTGAGCAGCGCGGGCGCGAGCTTGGCGGCGGCGACGAACTGCGGGACGTTCCAGGGCACCACGGCGGCCACCACCCCGACCGGCTCGCGGCACACGAGGATGCGGCCGAGGACTCCGTCGCGCCGCTCCTCGTAGGTGAAGTTCCGGGCGACCGTGATCGCCGAGTCCCAGACCATCATGGCGCCGAGGGCCTGCGCGAGCACGCTCCAGGAGTACGGCGAGCCGTTCTCGGAGGAGATCACGCGGGCGATCTCCTCGTGCCGTACCGCGATGGCGTCCTTGATCCTGGTGACGACCTGGATGCGCTCGTCGAGTGTCATCCGCGGCCAGGGGCCCTCGTCGAAGGCGGTGCGGGCGGCGGCGACGGCCGCGTCCACGTCCGCCCGGGACGCGTGCGGCACCCGGCCGATGACCTCCTGGGTGTGCGGGGAGATCACCTCGATGACGTCCTCGCCCAGGGGGTCGGTCAACTCCCCGCCGATGAACAGCTGTCCGTGTTCCACGAGCTCGGTCATGGCGAACGCCTCCCAGGGGCGGCTTGCTGACGAACCATCAGATACGGAACTGATACCAGTTCCCCTCCGAGGAGTCCACGGGCCGTGCGCCGCATGCATTGGTGACCTCGGGCTACCGTCGAAACCCGTTCTAGTTATAGTGGCCGGAACGCGGTGATTGGGGAACTCATGGCGCAGGTGCACGACCATGGCGGCGGCGTACGGTCCGTGCGGGTGCCCATCCCCGACAACCCCCTCGGCCACACGCTCGTCTACGTCGTCGACACCGACCGGGGTCCGGTGCTGGTGGACACCGGCTGGGACGACCCGGCCTCCTGGGACACCCTCGCCGAAGGGCTGACCGCGTGCGGGACCGGCGTCGGCGAGATCCACGGTGTCGTCATCACCCACCACCACCCCGACCACCACGGCCTCTCCGGGCAGGTGCGCGAGGTCTCCGGCGCCTGGATCGCGATGCACGCGGCGGACTCCGCGATCGTGCGGCGCACCCGGGAGACCCGGGCCGAGCGCTGGTTCACCTACATGACGGCCAAGCTGGTGGCCGCGGGCGCCCCCGAGGAACACGTGGCCCCCCTGCGCACCGCCCGCCGTCGCGAACTGCCCGGCTTCTCCCCCGCGTTGCCCGACCGCGAGATCGTCCCCGGTGAACTGCTCGACCTGCCCGGCCGCAGACTCCGGGCGATCTGGACGCCCGGACACACCCCGGGCCATGTGTGCCTGCACCTGGAGGAGGAGCACCCGGCCCGGCTCCGCGGCCACGGACGCCTGTTCTCCGGCGACCACCTGCTGCCCGAGATCACCCCGCACATCGGCCTGTACGAGGACCCCGACGACGCCACCGTGACCGACCCCCTCGGCGACTACCTCGACTCCCTGGAGCGGATCGGCCGCCTCGCCCCCGCCGAGGTCCTCCCCGCCCACCAGCACGTCTTCACCGACGCGAGCGCCCGGGTCCGGGAACTGCTCGCCCACCACGAGGAACGCCTCACCGACCTGCGCTCCCTGCTCGCCGACCCCCTCACCCCCTGGCAGCTCGCCGAGCGCATGGAGTGGAACCGGCCCTGGGAGCAGATCCCGTACGGGTCGAGGAACATCGCGGTCTCGGAGGCCGAGGCGCATCTGCGGCGGCTGGTGAAGCTGGGGCGGGCGGAGGCGGTGCCGGGGAGCGATCCGGTGACGTACGTGGCGGTCTGAGGCACGCCGGCCGGGCCCCCTGCCGCACGCAGAGGCGGCTTCCGGGCGCTTCCCTACGGGCGAGTAAAGTGGCCGGGTCGTCATCACACCCGTACGGGGAAAAGCCGGTGCAATTCCGGCGCTGACCCTCCCCCAGTGCCGGAAAGGCCTGGGAGGTGCCCCCACCCGCGAACCGCCCCCAGGGCGGTGAGCCGGACCGCCCCGCACGGTTCGTGACCGGCTCACGCGCATCGGCGACCGGCCGGTGCGGGCACCGTCGAGGTACACGGAGCCGAGCCGCCCGGGGGGTCCTCCCGTGCTGCCCGGCTCTCCGCAGGGAGAAGGGCATCCGCCGATCATGAACGTCCGCCGCAGCGCCGCCGTCCTGGCCGCCACCGTCGTGATCGGCACGGCCGCACCCGCCGTCGCCGCCTCACCGTCCCCCTCGCCGTCCCTGCCCGCCGGGCTGTACGGCAGCGGCGACCCCACCTACGACGGGGTCTGGCGGCAGTCGTTCGCGCTCATCGCCCTGCACCGAACGCACGTGGAGCCCGCGGCCGCGGCCGTCGACTGGCTGGCCGGGCAGCAGTGCGCGAGCGGGGCGTTCCCGGCGTTCCGGGCGAACCCGGCCAAGTCCTGCGACGCCAAGATGATGGTCGACACCAACAGCACGGCCGCGGCCGCCCAGGCCCTGTCCGCGGTCGGCGGGCACGGCGCCGCGGTCACGAAGGCGGTGAACTGGCTGAAGTCCGTCCAGAACAAGGACGGCGGCTGGGGCTTCGCCCCCGGCGGGGCCAGCGACGCCAACTCGACGTCCGTGGTCATCGGCGCGCTCGCCACCCAGGACGTCCCCGTCCCGAAGGTCCGCGCGGGCGCGAAGTCGCCCTACGACGCCCTGCTGAAGCTGTCTCTGCCGTGTGCCGACGGAGGCGCGTTCGCCTACCAGCCGGACAAGAAGGGCAAGCTCCGTGCCAACGCGGACGCCACGGCTGCGGCTGTCGTCGCCGCGCACGGAACCGGACCGCTGACGGCGAAGGCCGGCACCCCGGGCGAGAGCACCTGCGCCGACGCACCGGACCTCACCCCCGCGAGGGCCGCGGCCAACGGAGCCTCCTTCCTCGCCGAGCAGGTTGCGAAGGACGGCCACCTGAAGTCCGCCCTCCCCGGTGCCGGGGACCAGCCCGACTACGGCAACACGGCGGACGCGGTCGTCGCACTCGCCGTGCAGGGCGGTCCCGAGGCCGCACGGGGGCCCCTGGCATGGCTGGAGCGGTACTCCGCGAAGTGGGCCCGGCAGAACGGCCCGGCGGCCTACGCCCAGCTGATCCTCGCCGCCGAGGCGGCCGGCGCCGACCCGAGCGACTTCGGCGGCACCGACCTGGTGAAGCAGCTGGCCGCGACGGGACCGGCGCCGGAATCCGCGTCCCAGGACGAGGACGACTCCGGCCCCTCCGTGTGGTGGACGGTCGGCGCGGGTCTCGCCGCCGGCGCGGGCATCGGCTTCCTGCTCAGCAGCCGCAACAAGAGGAAGCAGCCGTGACCCGCCGGACGGTCCTCCTCTCCCTGCTGACCGGCCTCCTCCTGGCCGGCGTGAGTCCGGCCCACGCCACCGGCTACCGCTACTGGTCCTTCTGGGACCGCACCGGGACGGCCTGGGCCTACGCCACCCAGGGCCCCTCGACCGCGGTCCCCTCCGACGGAGACGTCCAGGGCTTCCGCTTCGCCGTGAGCGAGGACTCGGCGGACGCCGACAAGCCCCGCGGGACGGCGTCGTTCACGGCGATCTGCGCGCACACGCCCGCGCGGGACGGCCGTAAGCGCGTGGCCCTGGTCCTCGACTTCGGCACGGCCGCGGACGCCCCGTCCGGCGAGACGCCCCCGGCGGGCCGCACCGCGTGCGCGTCGGTGCCCCGGGACGCGACCACGGCAGAGGCCCTGGCATCGGTCGCCGAACCCCTCCGCTACAACGCGAACGCCCTGTTGTGCGCGGTCTCGGGGTATCCGAGGACGGGGTGCGGGGAGCCGGTGGCGAAGAAGAAGGGGACCGGTGCGAGGAAGAGCGCGTCGGACCCCGGCCCGTCCGTGGGCCTGTTCGCCGGGGTGGGAGCCGTCGCGGTCCTGGGAGCGGCGGCGGTGTGGCAGACGAGGCGGCGCAGGAATGCCCCGTAGTTCACCCGTCCCGTCCGCGCCCCTGCACCCCGGCGCCTGGTGGCTCTGGTCCCTCTCCCTCGGGATCGCGGCCACCCGCACCACCAACCCGCTCCTGCTCGCCCTCCTCGTCGTCGTCTCCGCCTACGTGGTGGCGACCTGCCGCCGCGCGACCCCCTGGTCCCACTCGTACGCCGCGTTCCTGAAGCTCGCCCTCGCCGTCCTCCTCGTCCGGCTCCTCTTCACGATCGTGCTCGGCTCCCCGGTCCCGGGCACGCATGTGCTCGTCACCCTGCCCGAACTCCCCCTGCCCGACTGGGCCCAGGGCATCCGCCTGGGCGGCCGGGTCACCGCGGAGTCCCTGGTCTTCGCCCTCTACGACGGCCTCAAACTGGCCACCCTCCTGGTCTGCGTGGGCGCGGCCAACGCCCTCGCCAACCCGCACCGGCTCCTCAAGTCCCTCCCCGGCGCCCTCTACGAACTCGGCGTGGCCGTGGTCGTGGCCCTGACCTTCGCCCCGCACCTCGTCGCCGACGTCCAGCGCCTGCGGGCCGCCCGCCGACTCCGCGGCCGCCCGGACACCGGCCTGCGCGGTCTCCTCCAGGTCGGACTCCCGGTCCTGGAGGGCGCGTTGGAGCGCTCGGTCGCCATCGCCGCGGCGATGGACGCCCGCGGCTACGGCCGCACAGCCGAGGTCCCGCCCGCGGTCCGCCGTACGACCACCGCGCTCACCCTCGGCGGTCTGCTCGGGGTGTGCGCGGGAACCTACGGACTGCTCACCGCCGAGGGCGGCACGTACGGCGTCCCCGTGCTCCTCGCCGGTCTCGCCGCCGCGCTCGCGGGTCTGCGTCTGGGCGGCCGCCGCACCCCGCGCACCCGTTACCGGCCGGACCGCTGGACCGCCCGGTCCCTGCTGGTCGCCGGTTCCGGCGCGGCCGTCGCGGCCGTGATGTTCCTCGCGAGCGCCGCCGACCCGGGCGCCCTGCACCCCGGTGTGGTGCCGCTCATCGCCCCCGCCCTTCCGCTGCGGCCGGCCGCGGCGGTCCTCCTGGGCCTGCTGCCGGCCTTCCTCGCCCCCGCCCCCAAGGAGCCGTCGCCGTGATCCGCTTCGAGAACGTCTCCGTGACGTACGACGGGGCGTCCGAACCCACCGTCCGTGGCGTCGACCTGGAGGTGCCCGAGGGTGAACTCGTGCTGCTGGTCGGCCCGTCGGGGGTCGGCAAGTCCACGATCCTCGGCGCGGTCAGCGGGCTCGTCCCGCACTTCACCGGCGGCACCCTGCGCGGCCGGGTCATGGTGGCCGGCCGCGACACCCGCACCCACAAGCCGCGCGAACTGGCCGACGTGGTCGGCACGGTGGGGCAGGACCCGCTGTCCCACTTCGTGACGGACACCGTGGAGGACGAACTCGCCTACGGCATGGAGTCGTTGGGCCTGCCGCCGGCGGTGATGCGACGCCGGGTGGAGGAGACCCTGGACCTGCTGGGCCTGGCTCCGCTGCGGGACCGGCCCCTCGTCACCCTCTCCGGCGGCCAGCAGCAGCGCGTGGCGATCGGCTCGGTCCTCACCCCGCACCCCCGGGTGCTGGTCCTGGACGAACCGACCTCGGCGCTGGACCCCGCGGCGGCGGAGGAGGTGCTGGCCGTCCTCCAGCGCCTGGTCCACGACCTCGGCACCACGGTCCTGATGGCCGAACACCGCCTGGAACGCGTCGTCCAGTACGCCGACCAGGTGGCCCTGCTGCCGGCCCCCGGACAGACACCGGTCCTCGGCACCCCGGCCGACATCATGGCCGTGTCCCCGGTGTACCCGCCGGTGGTGGACCTGGGCCGGCTGGCGGGCTGGGACCCGCTGCCCCTGACGGTGCGGGACGCGCGGCGCAGAGCGGGCGACCTCAGGGAGCGGCTGGCCGGGCAGGCACCGGAGGGGAACGCACCCGCGGTCGCCGACGCGGGGACGCCCCGAGAGAACGCACCCGCGGTCGCCGACGGCGAGACGCCCCCACAGGGGCCGCCCGCACCCGACCACGAGAGCGAGACGGGTGGTGCGGGCGGCACCCACGGAACACCCCGCCGAAGGCGGGTG
>NZ_LJBR01000183.1 GCF_001282115.1 Streptomyces sp. NRRL B-24085
TCCCAGTCAGAGGGGCTTGCCTTCCCGGCCGTTGGGCCGTTCCGACGTCTCAAACCTTAGCGGACTCTCGCTGCGGTCCCAAATCGAGGAGCCGCACCCAAATCGAATTGAATTCCGGCACGCGGAATTCATCCCGGCTGGGAGATCGTTCTGATGGTTTGAGTGGCCGCTGTCGCGGCGGAGGTGCCACCGAAGAACCGTTACGGCCCCGCGGCAACCCGAAGAACTCTACGGATCCACCAAGGGCGTGTCAAGCACCCTCTGTCAAGATCTTTTCAGTCGAGGTCGCTGAGTCGCCCGCCGGCGTCCGGCTGTGCGTGCTCCACCCTACGCAGGAGCCGGGTGAGGACGTCCCCGAGGGTGTTGCGCTCCTCCGGGGACAGGTCCTGGAGCAGGTCCTCCTCGAAGACCGTGGCGAGGCGCATCGCCTCCAGCCACTTCTCCCGGCCCTCGGCGGTCAGCTCCACGATCACGCGGACCCGGTTGGACTCGTCCCGCTCCCGGGTCACCAGCCCCTCGGCGAGCATGCGGTCGATCCGGTGGGTCATCGCGGCCGGCGTGAGGCCGAGCCGCTTGGCGAGATCGCTGGGGCCCATCCGATAGGGGGCCCCGGAGAGCACGAGTGCCTTGAGGACCTCCCACTCGGTGTTGCTGATCCCTAGGTCGGCGGTCTGACGGCTGTAGGCGACGTTCATACGGCGGTTCAGGCGGGAGAGCGCCGAGACGATCTGCTCGACCTGGGGGTCGAGATCCTGGAACTCGCGCTGGTACGCGGCGATCTGCTCTTCGAGCGTCGGCTCGGGCATGCCAGGGGTCTCGGCCATGGGCGCAGTATGGCACGCGCCTCCTTTGCCTTGAAGTCCTTCAGTATGTACTCTTTAGCTTCGAACTTTAGCTTTGAAGTCTTCACTCCTAACTAGTGAGAGAGGTGAACGTGACCAGGGCGAGGGGCGCAGCGATGCGTCGGATCCACGTGGGCAACGCACTCAGCGCGTTCGGGCTCGGTTTCACCGTCCCGTATCTGTATGTCTACGTGGCGCAGGTGCGGGGCCTTGGAGCCATGACGGCGGGGCTGGTCCTGGCCGTCTTCGCGGTGGCGGCACTGATCGTGCTGCCGTTCGCCGGGCGGGCCATCGTCCGGCGGGGCCCGTTGCCGGTGCTGCTCACCGCTCTGGTCATGGCCGCGGTCGGGTCGCTGAGCCTCGGGCTCGCGGGCCACGCCCCCACCGTGCTGCTGTCGGCGGCCGCGCTCGGCGCCGGTCAGGCCGTGATGCAGCCGGCGCTGGCCACGATGATCGTGGACTGCTCCGCGTCGGAGACGCGGTCCCGGGCCTTCGCGACGCAGTTCTTCCTGCAGAACCTCGGTCTGGGTGTCGGCGGGCTCATCGGCGGGCACCTCGTCGACACGTCGAGCACGGCGTCCTTCACTCTGCTGTTCGCGATCGAGGCGGCGATGTTCCTGCTGCTGGTGGTCGTGATGACGACCCTGCGGCTGCCGCACGCCCCGCGTATCGAGGGCGCGCCGAGCCAGTCCGCCCGGGGCAGCTGGAAGCAGTTGCTCGGCAACCGGGCCATGGTGCAGCTGTGCGTCCTGGGCTTCGTGCTGTTCTTCGCCTGCTACGGACAGTTCGAGTCGGGCCTGAGCGCGTACGGAGTCGAGGCCGCCGGTATCTCCACCTCCGCCCTGGGCACGGCACTGGCCGCCAACACCGCGATGATCGTGGTCGCGCAGTTCGCCGTTCTGCGGTTCGTCGAGCGGCGGAGGCGGTCCCGGGTGATCGCGCTGGTCGGGCTCATCTGGGCCGTGGCGTGGCTCACCGCGGGCTATGCGGGTCTCGGCCACGGCAGCCAGGAGATGGCCACGGCCGCCTTCGTGTCGACGTACGCGCTCTTCGGACTGGGGGAGGCGATGCTGTCGCCGACCGTGGCCCCGCTGGTGGCCGATCTGGCGCCGGAGGGGATGGCGGGCCAGTACAACTCCGCCTTCGCCCTGGTGAAGCAGCTCGCCCTGGCGGTCGGTCCGGCGGTGGGCGGCCCGCTGGGAGCGTCACTGCACGCGCCGTACATCGTGACGTTCCTGCTGTTCTCGCTGGGCATCACGTACCTCGCGCTGCGCCTGGGCAGGCAGCTGACACCGGAGCAGAACCAGCCGTCGCTGCGGAAGAGCCGTGTGGTGGCACAGGGTGGATCAACGGCGAAGTCTCTGGCCGCCTAGCTGCAACTCCTCAGGGGCGCGGGGAACTGCGCGACAAGCCCCCACGCGCCCGCAGCCGCCCCGCTACCTCAGGCCGCTACCCCTTGGGCAGCACGAACTCGCACCAGACCGCCTTCCCGCCCCCCGGCGTCCGCCGCGACCCCCAGTTCGACGCGATGGTCGCCACGATGGCGATCCCGCGACCGGACTCGTCCCCCGGCTCCGCCCTGCGGCGCCGGGGCAGGTGGTCGTCCCCATCCGTCACCTCGACGATCAGCCGCCGGTCGGTGCGGCGGAGCCGAAGCCGCATGGGCGGCGTCCCGTGCTGCAACGAATTGGCGACCAGTTCGCTCACCGCCAGCACGCCCAGGTCGTGCAACTCGACAGGGAACCGCCAACTGGTCAGCACACCGGAGGCGAACGCACGCGCGCGTGGGGCCGCCTCGACACCGCCGAGCAGCTCCAGCGCGGCGTTGCGGAAGAGCTCGCTGTCGGGGCCCGTGTGCGCCGGGTGCTGGAGGACCATGACGGCCACGTCGTCGTCGTGCTCGGCGGTGACGCCGGCCGAGCGGACCAGGCGGTCGCAGATCACCTGGGGGGTGCCGGTGGCGCCGGCCAGGGCGCGTTCGAGGGCCGCGATGCCCTCGTCGAGGTCCTCGTTGCGGCGTTCGACCAGACCGTCGGTGTAGAGGACGGCCGTGGAGCCGGGGCCGAGCGCGATGGAGCCCGAGGCGTGCATCCAGCCGCCGGTGCCGAGCGGCGGGCCGGTGGGTTCGTCGGCGCGCAGGACGACACCGCTCTCGTCGCGGACCAGGATGGGCAGGTGGCCGGCCGAGGCGTAGACCAGCTTGCCCTCGTTCGGGTCGTGGATGGCGTACACGCAGGTGGCGATCTGGTTGGCGTCGATCTCCATGGCGAGGCCGTCCAGCAGCTGGAGGATCTCGTGCGGCGGGAGGTCCAGGCGGGCGTAGGCCCTGACCGCGGTGCGGAGTTGGCCCATGACCGCCGCCGCGCGTACCCCGCGGCCCATGACGTCGCCGATGACCAGGGCCGTGCGGCCGCCGCCGAGGGTGATGACGTCGTACCAGTCGCCGCCGACCGCGGCCTCCGTGCCGCCGGGGTGGTAGGTGGCGGCGATGCGCAGGTCGTCGGGTTCCTCGAGTTCCTGCGGGAGCAGGCTGCGCTGGAGGGTGACGGCGGTCTCGCGCTGGCGGCGCTCGCTGGCTCTGAGGCGTTCGGCGGCCTCGGCGTGGTCGGTGACGTCGGTCGCGAACACCAGGACCCCGCCCGCCCCGCCGTTCGCCTCCGTCACCGGGGTGCAGGTGAAGGTGTAGGAGCGGCCGTCGGGGGCCTTGCGGGACTTGACCGTGCGCGGTCTGCCGCTGCGCAGGACCTGGTCGAGGAGCGGGAGGAGGCCGATCTCGTGGAGCTCCGGGAGGGCTTCGCGTGCCGGTTCGCCCGTGGCGCGCAGGCCGAAGGCGACCACGTAGGCGTCGTTGACGTAGGCGAGGCGGTGGTCGGGGCCGTGGACGAGGGCGACGAGGGCGGGGACACGGTCGAGGACTTCGCGGACGGGGAGTTCTTCGACGGCGGGGACCGGCACGGTCAGCTGTTCGGCGCGGGCCGCGGGGACGGCTCCCTCGCTCAGGCGGTCCTCGGTGACCAGGTCGTCGGTCCGCGCTGCGGCGCGGCGCTGCGTTCCGGGGAGGCGGGCGCTCCAGCGCGTGAAGTTCACGAATCCTTGCCTCGTGTCGTCGTCTTCGGCGTCTTCGGGCCGGCTCCGGGCCCGGCCGGGGGGCTGGGGACGGCAGCCCGGGGGTGCAGCACGGTGGGAAAACCTCTGGGTTCGAGGGGCGGGCGGCTGCCCGTCCGAAGTCGGGCACCAGTCTGGCAGGGTGACCGACCGGATCGACATCCGTCAGACGCCGGGGCGGTCCGTGGAGTTCCTCGGTCCGGTCAGGACGACCCCTTCGGGTCGTTCGTCGGGTCGTGAGGATGCTTTCCACCGGCCGCGAGTTCGAACTCCGCTCGGGGGTGTTCGAGTGAACCCAGGGAGACGATCTCCCTCTTGAAGAGCCCCGACAGGGTCCATTCGGCCAGGACCCGGGCCTTGCGGTTGAAGGTGGGGACCCTGCTGAGGTGGTAGACGCGGTGCATGAACCAGGCAGGGTAGCCCTTCAGTTTGCGTCCGTAGACGAACGCGACACCTTTGTGCAGGCCCAGTGAGGCCACCGAGCCGACGTACTTGTGGGAGTACGTCTCCAGGGGCTCGCCGCGCAGCGCGTGCGCGATGTTGTCGCCGAGGACCTTCGCCTGGCGTACCGCGTGCTGGGCGTTGGGTGCCGTCTCCCTGCCGGGCTCCTCGGCGGTGACGTCGGGGACGGCGGCAGCGTCTCCGGCCGCCCACGCGTGCGTGGTGCCCTCCACGGTGAGCTGGGGGGTGCATTTCAGCCGACCTCGCTCGTTGAGCGGGAGGTCGGTGGCGGCGAGCAGCGGGCTGGGTTTCACGCCGGCGGTCCACACGACCGTACGGGTGGGGAAGCGGTTGCCGTCGCTGAGGACGGCGACGCGGTCCACGCACGACTCCAGGCGGGTGTTCAGCCGTACGTCGATGTTGCGGCGGCGCAGTTCGCTGACCGTGTAGCGGCCCATGTCCTCGCCGACCTCGGGGAGGATGCGGTCGGAGGCCTCGACCAGGATCCACTTCATGTCCTCGGGACGGACGTTGTGGTAGTAGCGCGCGGTGTAACGGGCCATGTCCTCCAGCTCGCCGAGCGCCTCCACGCCCGCGTAGCCGCCGCCGACGAAGACGAAGGTGAGGGCCGCGTCGCGGATCGCGGGGTCGCGGGTGGAGGAGGCGATGTCCATCTGTTCGATGACGTGGTTGCGCAGGCCGATGGCCTCCTCGACCGTCTTGAACCCGATGCCGTGGTCGGCGAGCCCGGGGATCGGCAGGGTGCGCGCGATCGAGCCCGGGGCGAGGACGAGTTCGTCGTAGGAGAGCTGCTCGCCGCCGGTGCGCTCCTCCTCGGTGGCGAGGGTGGTGACGAAGGCCGTGCGCTTGGCGTGGTCGATCGCGGTGGCCTCGCCGACGAGGACGCGGCAGCGGTCGAGGACGCGGCGCAGCGGTACGACGACGTGGCGCGGGGAGATGGAACCGGCGGCCGCCTCGGGCAGGAACGGCTGATAGGTCATGTACGGGTCGGGGGTGACGACGGTGATCTCGACGTCACCCCGGTCGAGTTCCCGTTTCAGCTTCCGCTGAAGACGCAGAGCCGTGTACATCCCGACGTAGCCACCGCCGACAACCAGAATGCGCGCACGTTCCTTCACCATCCCATGACGCACCCGTCGCTTGAGTTTGTCCACAGCCTCGACAATTTGTGTGACTGGAAGTCGTCGGCGCGCCGGGTTGGCCGAATCGTCCGGGAGCGCGGAAGGTTCGCAGGTCAACCGGTGTGCGCCGGGCGGGCGCAGGGGGTGCAATCGGGGCGAATGTCACCCGTACTCCGATCGGGGGGCGCTCCGTGCGGAACCTGCCCCTTCTGAATTGACCCCCACTCAACTATGTTCGTGTGTCGACGGGGTGTAGGGGGATGCGCTCCGGGTCCGCGACGGGCGGACTCGTGAAACGGGCTTGTTCCGTACGCTCCGGCTTTCGATGGCGGGGAGAGTCTCCGGGGGGAGACGTCATTACCGGGGGAACATTCATGCATATTCAGGACACTCATTGGTCCACCGCGTCAGCCATCGCACCCGGTGGCGGTGCGCTGGGCGGCGCGATGGGCTCGGCGATGAGCACGGCGGGCAACGGACGGGACGGATCGCGTTCGGCCCCGCTGCGCGTGGACGCACAGCGCAACCTGGAACACGTACTGCGCGCGGCGCGCGAGGTCTTCGGCGAGCTGGGCTACGGCGCGCCGATGGAGGACGTGGCGCGGCGCGCCCGGGTCGGTGTCGGCACGGTGTACCGGCGCTTCCCGAGCAAGGACGTCCTGGTCCGGCGGATAGCCGAGGAGGAGACCTCCCGGCTGACCGACCAGGCACGGGCGGCGCTCGGCCAGGAGGACGAGCCGTGGTCGGCGCTGTCGCGCTTCCTGCGCACGTCGGTCGCGTCCGGTGCCGGGCGGCTGCTGCCGCCGCAGGTGCTGCGGGTCGGCGTCGCCGACGAGGTGTCCGACGGCTACGACGGGACGCGGGTGCCGCAGCAGCGGACCACTCCGGGCGGCGGCGAGCTGCGGCTGGTGCCGGAGGAGGCCCCGCAGGTCTCCGCCGACGACGACGCCGGGGCGGCGGCCCTGCTGGAGGTCGTGGGCCAGCTCGTGGACCGGGCGCGGGCCGCCGGTGAGCTGCGGACCGACGTGTCGGTGTCGGATGTCCTGCTGGTGATCGCGACCGCGGCGCCCTCGCTGCCGGACGCGGCGCAGCAGGCGGCGGCCTCGGCGCGGTTGCTCGACATCCTGCTGGAGGGGCTGCGATCCCGGCCGGCGTAACTCGAAAGGGTGACAGCGGGGTGCGGGCGGCTGACGTCCGCACCCCGGCACGTTTCGGCGTCTTCCGGGTGCCCGGGCCGACTGCCGCACCGCCCGTGACAGTTGACTCTTCCCCATCCGGGTGATGTTCAGTACTGCCGTGCGGGAAACCCCCACGGATGAGTGGATGCCCCGTACCGCGGGGCACTGACCAAAAGCCAATATGGCACTCTGACCCGGTGTTCGGGACTGGTTGGGCCGGCGGCGGGGGCATTCCGCGATGAGCGTTGACGGGCGGAACGAACCCCTCGGTGAGGGCGACGGGGAAGCCGGGGGCACCCCGCAGGTGCCGGGCCAGGGCGGCCGCGCGGGCATCCCGCAGGGCGGCATCCCGGCCCAGGGCGGCGAACCGGTCGAGGGCGGTGTTCCGGCGCAGCGCGACCGTCGCGAGGACGGTGGCGTCCTGCCGCCGCCCCGGCAGATGCCCCCGTCCGACGCCGACCTGATCGAGCGGATGCGCTCCGGCGACGACACGGCCTACGAGGCGCTCTACCGCCGGCACGCGCACGCGGTGCGCCGCTATGCCCGCACCTGCTGCCGCGACGGCCACACCGCGGACGACCTCACCGCCGAGGTCTTCGCGCGCATGCTCCAGGCGGTGCGCGGCGGCCACGGCCCCGAGCACGCCGTACGCGCCTACCTGCTCACCACCGTCCGCCGCGTCGCCGCCGGCTGGACGAAGTCGGCGAAGCGGGAGCAGCTCGTCGACGACTTCGCGGTGTTCGCCGCCCAGGCCGCGCGCACCCACGAGGTCTCCGACGACGACACCCTCGACCTGGGCGCCGACGTGCGCGCGATGCAGGTGGCCGAGCAGTCCATGGCCATGCAGGCGTTCCGGTCGCTGCCCGAGCGCTGGCAGGCCGTGCTGTGGCACACCGAGGTCGAGGACGAGTCGCCCAGCGAGGTCGCCACCCTCTTCGGGCTCGACGCCAACGGCACGCGCGTGCTCGCCAGCCGCGCCCGCGAGGGCCTCAAGCAGGCCTACCTCCAGGCCCATGTCAGCGCGGCCCTCGCCGACGACGAGGAGTGCGCCCGCTACGCCGACCGGCTCGGCGCCTACGCCCGGGGCGGTCTGCGCACCCGCGCCGAACGCGGCCTGCGCAAGCACCTGGAGGAGTGCGCCAAGTGCCGGCTGGCCGCGGGCCAGATCAAGGAAGTCGCCGGCGGCATCCCGGCCGTCGTACCGGTCGCGGTCATCGGCTGGTTCGGGGCCGCCGGGTACGCCAAGGCCGCCGGGCTCGTCGCGGGCGGCGCCGGGGCGGGAGCGGCCGGTGCCGCGGGCGCGGCCGCCGCGGCGAGCGGGGGCTCCTCGGGAG
>NZ_LJBR01000184.1 GCF_001282115.1 Streptomyces sp. NRRL B-24085
GCCGGCACCTCCATCCACCGTGACCACCACGCGACCGACACCCCACCCCGTGTCCGAAAGGTGACCGGCCCCCCGCCCCGGGGTACTTTCGCGGCATGGCAGGCACCACGCACACCGTGACCAACCAGCCCCCGCCCCTGACCGGCTACGACGTCTACGCCGCCGACCGCGCTCTGAAGGAGGCCGTCGAGCGGCACATCCACCCCGACCTGCTCGACGAGGTCCACGGCGAACTGGGCGCGCTCGGCCGGGCCTGCGGCTCGGCGCAGGTGCAGGAGTGGGGCCTGCAGGCCAACGAGAACCCGCCCCGGCTGCGCACCCACGACCGCCACGGCCACCGGGTCGACGAGGTCGAGTTCCACCCGGCCTGGCACCGGGTGCTCGGCAAGGGCGTCTCCGCGGCTGGGCCCGCCCCGGCGGACACGTACGGCGAGCGGCGGCCTTCCTGCTGTGGACGCAGGTCGACGCCGGCAACTGCTGCCCGCTGTCGATGACCCACGCCGCCGTCCCCGTCCTGCGCACCGACCCGGACCTCGCCGCCGAGTGGGAGCCGCGGCTGACGTCCATGGTCTACGACCGCGAGCTGCGGCCCGCCCACCTGAAGGCCGGGGCGCTGTTCGGGATGGGGATGACGGAGAAGCAGGGCGGCAGCGACGTCCGGGCGAACACGACGTCCGCCCGGGCCCTGCCCGACGGGGAGACCTTCGAGCTCACCGGTCACAAGTGGTTCTGCTCGGCCCCCATGTCGGACGGCTTCCTGGTCCTCGCCCAGGCCCCGGGCGGGCTCACCTGCTTCCTCGTCCCCCGCGTCCTGGAGGACGGCACCCGCAACACGTTCCTCCTCCAGCGCCTCAAGGACAAGCTCGGCAACCGCTCCAACGCCTCCGCGGAGGTCGAGTTCGACCGCACCTGGGCCCGCCGCGTCGGCGACGAGGGGCGCGGGGTCCGCACCATCATCGAGATGGTCGCGGCATGCGCAACGTGCTCGCCGACCTCGCCCTGGAGTCCGAGGCCGCGACCGTCCTCGGCCTGCGCCTGGCGGCCGCCTACGACCAGGGCGACGAGCAGGAGCGGGCCTTCCTCAGGATCGCGGTGCCGGCGGCCAAGTACTGGGTCACCAAACGCTGCACGCCGCTGACGGTGGAGGCCGCCGAGTGCCTGGGCGGCAACGGCTACGTCGAGGAGTCGGGCCTGCCCCGCCTGGTCCGCGAGTCACCGTTGAACTCCGTCTGGGAGGGCGCGGGCAACATCCAGGCCCTGGACGTCCTGAGGGTCCTGCGCCGGGAGCCGCAGGCCCTGAACGCCTACCTCCTGGAGATCGGCCGCACCCGGGGCGCCGACCACCGGCTGGACGCGGCGACGAAGAACCTGCTGACCGAACTGGCCGACCTGGAGGGCATCGAGGGCCGGGCCCGCCACCTGACGGAACGGCTCGCGCTGGTTCTGCAGGGCTCCCTGCTCGTCCGGTACGCCCCCGCGGAGGTGGCCGACGCCTTCTGCGCGTCCCGGCTGGGCAACGACCGCGGCTCGGCCTTCGGCACGCTGCCCACGAGCCTGGACCTGGCCGCGGTGGTGGAGCGGGCCCGCCCCGTCGACTGACCTTCCGCACCCGCGGGGACAGGAGAACGGGGGTGGTGCTGCGCCGACACGGCACCACCCCCGTTACGGCCCTCAGAGGCCGGAACACGCCGCTGCGAGACGGCGTTCGCCCAAGTTTCAAACAAGTCGGACCCCACCACCAGGGTTGCAAGGGGTTGCAACTTCCTGGCGACTGTGGGTGGACCGCGTGCCGCTCCGAGTCACGACCGGCACTATGAGACGGACAGTCAACGGACCCGGGACCGGGAGGACCAGTGCCGCTCTCGCCGACGCATGCGACCCAGCTAGCCACCATGGACACGGCACGGGCGGCCCGGGTACTGAACGACATCCGCTCCGCCACCCTGGCGGGGCGGCGCGCCCCCCTCGCCCCGCGTCCCGTGATCAAGGAGTCCTGGAGCCGGATGCTGCGCGGCGGCGTCGACCCGGACCACGACTTCCGGTCAGGTCTGCTGTCCCCCGAGGAGGTGCAGCGGCGCCGGGAGGGCACACAGCTCAGGCATGTCCTGCCGGTGCTCAGGGAGGGGCTGCTCTCGGTCGCCGACGTCGCCCACCACATCATGGTCGTCGCCGACGAGGACGGCCGTGTGCTGTGGCGGGAGGGCAGTTCCCCCGTGCTGCGCAAGGCCGACGGCACCGGCTTCGAACTCGGCGCCGACTGGCGGGAGAACGTCGTCGGAACGAACGGCATCGGCACCCCGGTGGTGGTGCGCCGCCCCGTCCAGGTCTTCGCCTCCGAGCACTTCGTGCGCTCCCAGACCTCGTGGACCTGCACCGGCGCCCCCATCAAGGACCCGCGCGACGGCCGGCTGATCGGCGTGGTCGACGTCAGCGGCCCCCTGGACACCATGCATCCGGCGACGCTCGCCTGGGTCGACTCGGTGGCCAAGCTCGCCGAGGCACGGCTGCGCGAGATGCATCTGGCCTCGCTGGAGCGGCTGCGGGCGGTGGCGGCGCCGGTGCTCGCCCGGCTCACCGGCCGGGCCCTGGTGGTGGACCGGGACGGCTGGACGGCGGCGGTGACCGGAATGCCGTACCCGAACCGGATCGCGCTGCCCAAGTCGCCGTCGCCGGGCCGCCGGTGGCTGCCGGCGCTCGGCCTGTGCGTCCTGGAACCGCTGGCGGGCGGCTGGTTGGTCCGCGCCGGCGACGAGCCGGAGCCGCAGGGCGCCACCCGGATCGTGCTGGACCTCGCGCAGCCGCGCCGCTGGACGGTGACGGTGTCGGGCGGGGCGGGCACCTGGAGTCACGAACTGAGCCCCCGGCACGCCGAGTTGCTCTACCTGCTGGCCCTGCGTCCCGCCGGCCGCAGCGCGGCGGGCCTGGCGGAGGACATGTTCGGCGATCCCGGCCGCACGGTGACCGTGCGTGCGGAGATGTCCCGGGTGCGGCGCTATCTCGGGGCGTTCCCGGCCGTGCTGCCGGCCCGCGCCGGCACCGAGACCGGGTGAAAACCCTCGCTCATGGTGCATCTTCCGCATAATTGCAGCATCTTCGTCCCCAGGCGTGCCGTACTGCCGTAGCATCCTCTACGGGCCACCCCACCTGCTCCTCGGTCAACGTACGGATCATCAGGCGCAGTTGGCCCGCCTCGGGAGGACGGTATGAAGCAACGTGGCAGACACCGCAGGCGCAAGCGGGGCCAAGCGCTGCGCGCGTTCCTGGCCGGGACCGCCCTCGCACTGACCGCCGCCGCCACCATGATCAGCGCCTCGCAGGCCACGGTCGCCGCCAATCCCGGGACGCTGAAGCCGCTCACCTCGAAAGCCGAGACCGCCCCGCTGCGCCTCAGGGAGTCCCAGGTCCCGCCGAGCGCCCTCGACCGGCTCTCCGCCGAGATGGGACGCCCGGTCGGCGTCTCCGCCGTCCTCGACTCCGCCGACCGGTCCCTGCGCGACGCGGTCGACTGCACGGCCGGTGAGCGCGCGGCCCTGCCCGTCGAGCCCACGGCCACCGCCGCCTACTGCTGGGACGCCGCCGACACCCGCTCCTGGCGGGCCGGAGCCGTCACCACCTCCGGGGACGCCGACGACGACGGCCTGTGGGGCGCCAACCGCGTGATCCTCTCCGCCTGGAGCCGCACCGGCACCGCGGCGGACGACGGCGGCCTGGCCCGGGTCGCCTTCGTCGACGCCAACGACCTGAACCGGCTCACCTACTCCTGGGTCCTGCTCGCCGTCCCGGTCGACGGCGGACACGACTTCCGCGGCCTGGTCTCCCAGGTCTCGGGAATGGTCTGGTACCAGAACAAGCTCCTGGTCACCGCGAGCGGCGACGGCGGGGACGCGCTGTACGTCTACGACATGAACCGCGTCCAGCGGGCCACCGTCGACAGCCGCGCGGTGGGCCGGGTCCGCGGCGGCTGGTCGGCGCACGGCGCCCAGTGGGTCCTGCCCGCCGTCGGCTCCTACCGCCTGACCGGCGAGAAGGGCGCCGCCCGCCCCGACTACCTCTCCCTGGACCGCAGCACCGCCCCGGACAGCCTGGTCGCGAGCGAGTGGGTCTCGGAGGACGGCGACACCGGCGCCCGCATGTGGCGCTACGACTTCAGCGGCGACCCCGGCCGCGCCGGGCTGCTGGCGACCGACACCGGGGGCTACGCGCGCGTGGCCGAGGCCTACGCCACCAAGGCCGCCGGCTCCGGCCCGGTCCTGTCGCACGACTCCCGGTGGTACCTGGGCCGGGCGGCCGGGACGGAGGGCGATCACGGCACCCTGTGGCGCCAGAACACCTCGAACCCCGCGAAGGCCACTCGCTGCGGCACGGACGAGACCCGGAGCTGCTGGAGCGGGGAGTCGGAGTCCCTGTCGTACTGGGAACAGACGGGCGACGTGTGGTCCCAGTCGGGCCGGGCGCTGTTCGCGCTGCCGCTGGCCTCGATCGACAGATCTCTGGGGTAGATGGTTCCCTGGCCTCCATGCCGAACATCCCCGTGACCACCTGGTCCCTGGAACAGACCGCCCCCACCGACCTCCTCCCGGCCGAGCCTCCGGAGGGCGATGTCCGCGTCCGCCGCGCGGAGATCCCCTCCCCTGAGTTCAGCCGCTTCCTGTACGCCTCCGTCGGCGGCGACATCCGCTGGACCGACCGGCTCTCCTGGACGTACGCCCGTTGGCGGGAGCACCTGGAGCGGCCGGGCGTGGAGACCTGGGTGGCCTACGACCACGGCACGCCCGCCGGATACGTCGAGCTGGAGCCGCAGGACGACGGGGTCGTGGAGATCGTCTACTTCGGCCTGCTCCCGGCCTTCCGCGGCCGTCGGATCGGCGGCCACCTCCTGTCGTGGGGCACCGCCCGCGCCTGGGACCTCGCGGACCGCTGGCCGGGGCTGACGGACACCAAGCGGGTCTGGCTGCACACGTGCAGCAAGGACGGCGAGCACGCGATGGCGAACTACCAGCGCCGTGGCTTCCAGCTCTTCGACACCAGGGTGGAGGAGGAGGCGGAGGTGCCCGCTCCCGGTCCCTGGCCTGGGGCGTACCCGGCCTGACCTGCGGGAACAAGAGGTCCCGCGATCTTTGTGACCAACGACACCCTTATCTCGCCTGTCGAGACAAGGGTGTCCACATGGCGGATAAAGCTGGACTGTGTCCAGATCGCCGTGACACGCTTCCGTCATGTCTGGAACTGGAATTGCCTTGGTGAGTCGGCGGCACGTCGACCTCGGCCGCATGTCCAGCGCCATCTGTCCGGTGCGCTGACGAGCCGCAGCGTCACCCGACACATCTTCTCGAACGCCTCCCCGCGCAATGACGCGCATGCCCTCCCATGCGCCCGTACGCGCAGGTAAGAGCCGCTTTCCGCCTGTCCCGAAGGACGTAGAACCATGGCCGCCACCCCGCAGAACCCTGCTGCCGCAGCGCCCCGCCGCAAGGTGAGCCGTCACCGCGGCGAGGGTCAGTGGGCCGCGGGGCACCACACCCCGCTGAACGGCAACGAGCAGTTCAAGAAGGACGACGACGGTCTCAATGTGCGGACACGCATTGAGACGATCTACTCGAAGCGCGGCTTCGACTCGATCGACCCCAACGACCTGCGCGGCCGCATGCGCTGGTGGGGCCTCTACACCCAGCGCAAGCCCGGCATCGACGGCGGCAAGACCGCGATCCTGGAGC
>NZ_LJBR01000185.1 GCF_001282115.1 Streptomyces sp. NRRL B-24085
CTCCCCCGACCGTATCCGCAGGCGTCGTTCCGCGCCCTTTCCTCCGACAGAAGCGAGATCCGATGTCCTCCAGACGCGTCCGCACACACACCGGCACGAGAACCACCGCAGTGCTCTGCGCACTGCTCACCCTCGGCACGGTGGCAGGCACGGCCGCCGCCGCACCCGGCGGGCCGCACGACGGCCGCGGCAACCGTCCGGTGCTGACCCGGGCGGGGCTGGATCCAGAGCTGGTCTCCGGGCGCGGTGCGGACGTGGACTTCGACGAGCAGGAAGCCGAGAACGTCACCACCAGCGGGACCGTCATCGGCCCCGACCGCACCCCGTACACGCTCGCGTCGGAGGCGTCCGGGCGCAAGGCCGTCAAACTGTCCCCCGGACAGTACGTCGAGTTCGTCCTGCCACGCGCCGCGAACGCCGTCAACCTGCGCTACAGCATCCCCGACGCACCTGGGGGCGGCGGCATCACCGCACCCCTGAATGTGAGCGTCGATGGCCGCCATCGCACGATTATGACGCTCACCTCGCAGTACTCCTGGCTCTACAACCAGTACCCCTTCACCAACGACCCCGACGCCGACCTCCTGCACCCCGACTGGTGGATCGCCGAGTGCTCCTGCGTTCCGTCGGCCACCACACCGGCCCCGCAGATCGACAAGCCGTTCCGTCCCACCCACTTCTATGACGAGCAGGGTCTGCTCCTCGGCCGCAACTACCGTGCGGGTGACGTCATCCGGCTGACGGTGCCGACCGGCAGCAGCGCGGCCTGGACCGTCGTGGACCTGCTCGACACCCAGCTCGTGGGCGCGCCGAAGACCGTCCGCGGCGGCGTGGACGTCAGGGCCTTCGGAGCGGACCCCAGCGGACGACGGGACGCGGCACCCGCCATCGAGCGGGCCATCGCGTTCGCCCGCCGTGCCGACCGGCCCGTCTACCTTCCGCCGGGCACCTTCCAGGTCAACCGGCACATCGAGGTCGACGACGTCACCCTCACCGGTGCGGGCAATTGGTATACGACCCTCAAGGGGCGCCAGGTCACCCTGGACACGCCCGCGCCCGACGGGTCCCGGCACACCGGTGTCGGCCTGTACGGCAAGAGCGCGGCGGACGGCGGCAGCCGCAATGTGCACCTGTCCGGCTTCGCGATCGAGGGCGACGTCCGGGAACGGATCGACACCGATCAGGTCAACGCGATCGGCGGAGCCATGAGCGACTCCACCATCAGCGGCCTGTACCTGCACCACACCAAGGTCGGGCTGTGGTTCGACGGCCCCATGCGAGGCCTCCGCGTCAGCGACAACGTGATCGCCGACCAGATCGCCGACGCCCTGAACTTCCACACCGGTGTGACGGGTTCGCGCGTGCACAACAACTTCGTCCGCAACACGGGCGACGACGGTCTGGCGATGTGGTCGCAGACGACGGCCGACACCGGCAACACCTTCTCGCGCAACACGGTGCAGTCCCCGACGCTCGCCAACGGCATCGCGATCTACGGCGGCCGCGACAACACCGTCAGGGGCAACCTCGTCGCCGACCCGGTGCGCGAGGGCAGCGCCCTGCACGCCGGCTCACGCTTCGGCTCCGAGCCGTTCGGCGGGTACCTGCGCTTCCAGGACAACACCACCGTCCGGGCCGGCACCCTCGACCTCAACTGGCGCATCGGTCTGGGCGCCATCTGGTTCTACGCCCTGGACCGCTCCATCGACGCCGACATCCGCGTCACCGGAGACCACTACCTCGACAGCACCCACAACGCGATCATGCTGGTCAGCGAGTACGGGGTGAAGGACCTCCACGACATCCCCGCGGTGCACTTCAAGGACATCCGCGTCGACGGGACCGGCAACTCGGTGGTCAGTGCCCGTACGAAGGGCTCCGCGACCTTCGAGAACGTGGACGCGCGCCATGTCGGCGCGGTGGGCGTGAACAACTGCGGCTCCTTCAACTTCCCGGCGGGCGGATCGGAGTTCTCGCTCACCGACCTCGGGGGCAACGACGGGGGCTGGCTGGCCGACTGGCTGCTGCCGAACACCATCACCTGCGACGACCGACCGCCGGTGGTGCCGCCGCCGGCGCCCGCGCCCTGGTGAGCGGACGACCGTTCGCAAGCGCCGTGGCCGCCGTTGCAGTCAGACCTGCAAGGCGAACGTCTTCGGGACAGCGGAAAATCGGCTCTCGACGCAATTCGCTTGCGCTTCTTGCGCTAGGCTTGCGTTCATGACACGACGACTTGCTCAGGTGGCGAAGAAGGTTGGGGTCAGCGAGGCAACGGTCAGCCGTGTCCTCAACGGGAAGCCCGGTGTCTCCGAGGGAACCCGCCAGTCGGTCCTCACGGCCCTGGACGTCCTCGGCTACGAGAGGCCGACCCAACTGCGCGGTGAGCGCGCGCGGCTGGTCGGCCTCGTCCTTCCCGAGCTCCAGAACCCGATCTTCCCCGCGTTCGCCGAGGTCATCGGGGGTGCCCTGGCCCAGCAGGGACTGACTCCGGTGCTGTGCACGCAGACCCGCGGCGGTGTGTCGGAGGCCGACTACGTCGAGCTGCTGCTCCAGCAGCAGGTCTCCGGCGTCATCTTCGCGGGCGGTCTGTTCGCGCAGGCTGACGCTCCGCACGAGCACTACCACCAGTTGGCGGAGCGGAAGATCCCCGTCGTGCTCGTCAACGCCTCCATCGACGGGCTGGACTTTCCTTGCGTGGCGTGCGACGACGCGGTCGCGGTCGAGCAGGCGTGGCGCCATCTCGCCTCGCTGGGTCACGAGAGGATCGGCCTCGTCCTCGGCCCGCCGGACCACATGCCCTCGCGCCGCAAGCTGGCGGCCGCGCAGGTGGCCGCCGCCGCGGTGGGCACGGTCTGGGACGACGCCCTGGTGCAGCGGTCGATCTTCTCCTTGGAGGGAGGCCAGGCGGCCACCGCGCGGCTGTTGGACGCGGGTGTCACCGGCATCGTCTGCGCCAGCGACCCGCTGGCCCTGGGCGCTATCCGGGCCGCGCGCCGGCGCGGGTTGTCCGTGCCCTCCGAGGTGTCGGTGGTCGGCTTCGACGACTCGGCGTTCATGACGTGCACGGAACCGCCGCTGACCACGGTGCGGCAGCCGATCGAGGCCATGGGGCGGGCGGCGGTCGACCTGCTGTGCACCCAGATCCAGGGAACCGCGGCGCACCCCGGTGAGCTCCTGTTCGAGCCGGAGCTGGTGGTACGCGGTTCGACGGCTCAACCACCCGTCGAGTAAGCCTCGTCATCTGAATCAGCGCAGCCCCGCGGCACCGGTGTCACCGCCTTCCAGGTGGTCTCGACACCGGTGCCGTCGTCGTTTCCACGACCCTGTTTTGTCGTGAACTTGACGGAACCGTTGACAAAGCTGTCACGCTGGAGAAACCTGTCACCTCAGCGTTGCAAGTGAGTCACAGAACTACTCAATAAATCGACTCAATGGCGCCACCCCCTCAACGAAGTCATGCTGGGTCCTCGGCATACGGCCTCCTCACCTCCACCACGGCCTCCCCCGCGCGCGCCTCCGCCCGCCGGCCCGGTCCGAGAAGCGGGGGCGGAACGCCCGTGCCGCGCCCGGGGTGCGGAGAGGCCAACATGAGACGCACACACCTGAGAAGACGGCTGGGGACAGGCCTGCTGGCGGCGGGCCTGACCGTTCTCGGACTGCTCCCCGTCCCAGCCCATGCCGCCCCCGCCGCGGTCAACCTCGCCCTCGGCCGCACGGCCACGGCGGGCGGCTCCCTCGGCGGCTATCCGGCCGCCAACGTGACGGACGGCAGTCAACAGTCCTACTGGGAGGGACCCACCGGCTCGTTCCCGCAGTGGGTGCAGGTCGACCTCGGCGCGGCGGTCTCCCTGGACCATGTCGCGCTGAAGCTGCCCACGAGCTGGGAGACGCGCACCCAGTCCCTGTCCGTCCTGGCCGGCACCGACGGCAACGCGTTCACCACGTTCGTCGCGGGACAGGGCCGGACCTTCAACTCGTCCGCCGCCAACACGGTCAGCATCGACCTGCCGACAACCACGGCCCGCTACGTGCGCATCCAGATTGCCTCCAACACCGGCTGGAACGCTGCCCAGTTGTCCGAACTGGAAGTCTTCGGCGAAGGCGGCCAGGACCCCGAGGAGCCGCCAGTCGAGGCCGGTGACCTCGCCCGGGGCAAGCCGGTCGAGGCCTCCTCGACGACCCAGAACTACATCGCGGCCAACGCCAACGACGGCAACCTCGGCACCTACTGGGAGTCGGCCGGCTTCCCGGCGAACCTCACGGTCAAGCTCGGCTCCGACGCCGACGTCGAAGCCGTACGGGTCAAGCTCAACCCCGACGCGGCCTGGGGACCACGCACCCAGGCCTTCGAGATCCTCGGCAGGGCCTCGGACCAGACCTCCTTCAAGAGCCTCAAGGCACGCACCGACTACGCCTTCAGCCCCTCGGCCGGGGGCAACAGCGTCCTCGTCCCCGTCACCGGTCGCGTCGCCGACGTACGACTCGCCTTCGCCTCCAACACCGGTGCGCCCGGTGCCCAGGTCGCCGAGATCGAGGTACTCGGCACCGCCACCCCGCAGCCGGACCTCGTCGTCACCGACCTCACCTGGTCCCCCACCTCCCCGTCCGAGTCGGACGCGGTGAGCGTCAGGGCAACCGTCCGCAACGCGGGCAACGCCGCCGCACCCGCGAGCACCCTCAACGTCAGCGTCGAGGGAACCGTCGCCGGATCGGCCTCCGTCGGATCGCTCGCCGCGGGACAGTCCACCACGGTCGACGTACCCGTGGGCAAGCGGCCGATGGGCTCCTACACGGTCTCCGCGGTGGTCGACCCCGACGACACCGTCACCGAGTCCGACAACGGCAACAACAGCCGCACCGCGGCCACGAAACTGACCGTCTCGCAGAGCCCCGGACCCGACCTCACCGTCACCGGGATCACCACCAACCCGTCCTCCCCCGCGGTCGGCGCGGACGTCTCCTTCACCGTCGCGGTCCGCAACCGCGGCACCACCGCCGTCGCCGCGGGGAGCGTCACCCAGCTGACCGTCGGCAGCAGCACACTCCGGGGCACCGCACCCGCGATCGCCGCCGGCGCCACGGCCGACGTCACGATCGGCGGCACCTGGAAGGCCACCAGCGGCGGTGCGACCCTGACGGCCACCGCGGACGCCACCAACACGGTCACCGAGACCAACGAGGGCAACAACATCTTCGCCCGCTCCATCGTCGTAGGACGCGGAGCCGCCGTGCCCTACACCGAGTACGAGGCGGAGGCCGGACGCTACCGCGGCAGCCTGCTCGTCGCCGACCGCAAGCGGACCTTCGGCCACACCAACTTCGCCACCGAGTCCTCGGGTCGTGAGTCGGTGCGCCTCGACACCACCGGCGACTACGTGGAGTTCACCTCGACCAACGCCGCCAACTCCGTCGTCGTCCGCAACTCCATCCCCGACGCCGCTGCCGGCGGCGGCCGGGACGCGACCCTCAGCCTGTACGCCGACGGGACGTTCGTACGCAAGCTGAACCTGTCCTCGAAGCACAGCTGGCTATACGGCAGCACCGACGATCCCGAAGGGCTCACCAACCGGCCCGGCGGCGACGCGCGGCGCCTGTTCGACGAGGCGAACGCACTGCTGAGCAGGAGCTACCCCGCAGGCACCACCTTCCGCCTCCAGCGCGACGCCGGAGACGACGCCGCCTACTACGTCGTGGACCTCGTCGACCTGGAACAGGTCGCCCCCGCAGCCTCGAAGCCGGCCGAATGCACGTCCATCACCGCCTACGGCGCCGTGCCCAACGACGGCATCGACGACACCGACGCCATCCAGCGGGCCGTCACCGCCGACCAGAACGGCACGATCGACTGCGTGTGGATCCCCGCCGGACAGTGGCGCCAGGAGCAGAAGATCCTCACCGACGACCCGCTCAACCGGGGCCAGTACAACCAGGTCGGCATCCGTGACGTGACCATCCGCGGCGCCGGCATGTGGCACTCGCAGCTGTACACGCTGACCGCACCGCAGGACGCGGGCGGCATCAACCACCCGCACGAGGGCAACTTCGGCTTCGACATCGACGACAACACCAAGATCTCCGACATCGCGATCTTCGGTTCCGGCACGATCCGCGGCGGCGACGGCAACGCCGAGGGCGGCGTCGGCCTCAACGGCCGCTTCGGCAAGAACACGAAGATCAGCAACGTCTGGATCGAACACGCCAACGTCGGCGTCTGGGTCGGCCGCGACTACTCCAACATCCCCGAGCTCTGGAACCCCGGCGACGGACTGGAGTTCACCGGCATGCGGGTGCGCGACACCTACGCCGACGGCATCAACTTCACCAACGGCACCCGCAACTCGACCGTCTACAACTCGTCCTTCCGCAACACCGGCGACGACGCCCTGGCCGTGTGGGCCAGCAAGTACGTCAAGGACACCTCCGTCGACGTCGGCCACGACAACCACTTCCGCAACAACACCGTCCAACTGCCCTGGCGCGCCAACGGCATCGCGGTGTACGGCGGTTACGGCAACACCATCGAGAACAACGTCGTCTCCGACACGATGAACTACCCCGGCATCATGCTGGCCACCGACCACGACCCGATCCCGTTCTCGGGACAGACCCTCATCGCCAACAACGCGCTGCACCGCACCGGCGGGGCGTTCTGGGGCGAGGCCCAGGAGTTCGGCGCCATCACCCTGTTCGCGCAGGGCCCCGACATCCCGGGCGTGACCATCCGGGACACCGAGATCCACGACTCGACGTACGACGGCCTCCAGTTCAAGACGGGGGGCGGCGCGATGCCGGGCGTGAAGGTGAGCAACGTCCGCATCGACAACTCGGTCAACGGCTGCGGAGTCCTCGCGATGGGCGGGGCCCGGGGCAGCGCGACCCTCACCGGCGTGAACATCACCGGCTCGGCGGAGGGCGACGTCTGCATCGAACCGGGCTCGCAGTTCCAGATCACCCGCAACTGACGACCCACGAACCGGACGGCGGCCCGCTCCTGACGGGCCGCCGCTCCGGCACAGGACCCCCCAACGCACAGCGAACTCCACGGCGTCGACCACCGATGCCCCCCGATCCGCGCCCCGGACCCGAGGCGCGCCGCCGGAATGCGAGGAACGATGAGAACCCCCTCCTGGAGACCACGGTGGCTGAGTGCCGCGCTGGTGACATGCCTGCTGGGTCTGGGCGCTCCCCTGATGTCCGCCCACGCCGCGGGCGGACCCAACATCGCGCTCGGCGACACCGCTTCGGCCAGCAGCGCCAACAGCGGCTACGCCGCCGCCACCATCACCGACGGCAACCAGAGCACCTACTGGGAGAGCGCGGGCTCCAGCCTGCCCCAGTGGGTCCAGACCGACCTCGGCAGCAGCGAGCGTGTCGACGAGGTCGTCCTGAAGCTGCCCGCCACCTGGGAGAGCCGCTCCCAGACGCTCTCCGTCCAGGGCAGCGCCGACGGAACCGGCTTCACCACCCTGAAGTCGTCCGCCGCCTACTCCTTCAGCCCCGCCTCCGCCAACACCGTCACCATCGCCTTCCCGGCCACCCAGACCCGCTACATCCGCATCGCGATCAGCGCCAACACCGGATGGCAGGCAGCCCAACTCTCCGAGCTCGAGGTCCACGCCGCCGGCGACTCCTCCACCAACCTCGCGAGCGGAAAGACCCTCAAGGCCAGCAGCCAGACCGATGTCTACGCCGCGCCCAACGCCAACGACGGCAACCGGGCCAGCTACTGGGAGAGCGCCAACAACGCCTTCCCGCAGTGGCTGGAGGCCGACCTCGCGGCCTCGGTCGCGGTCAACCGGGTCGTCCTGAAGCTGCCCGCCAACTGGGGCGCCCGCAGCCAGACCCTCAAGCTCCAGAGCAGCACCAACGGCACCGCCTACACCGACCTGACGGCCTCCCAGTCCTACGCCTTCAACGCGGCGAACGACAACACCGCCACGATCACCTTCGACTCCACCACCGCCCGGTACGTCCGCGTCCTCGTCACCGCCAACACCGGACAACCCGCGGCGCAGATATCCGAGTTGGAGATCTACGGCCCGGCCGGCGGCGACACCCAGGCGCCCACCGCGCCCGCCAACCTGGCGTACACCGAACCGGCAACCGGCCAGATCCGCCTGACCTGGACGGCGTCCACCGACAACACCGGCGTCACCGGCTACGACATCTACGCCAACAACACCCTGCTCACCAGCGTCGCCGGCAACGTCACCACGTTCACCGACACCCGCCCGTCCAACCAGACCGTCTCCTACCGCGTCCGCGCCAAGGACGCCGCCGGCAACCAGTCCCCCGACAGCAACACCGTCACCCGCATCGGCGACGCCGGCGACACCCAGGCACCCACCGCGCCCGCCAACCTGGCGTACACCGAGCCCGCTACCGGCCAGATCCGCCTGACCTGGACGGCGTCCACCGACAACACCGGCGTCACCGGCTACGACATCTACGCCAACAACACTCTCCGCGACAGCGTCGCCGGCAACGTCACCACCTTCACCGACACCCAGCCCGCGACCAGCACCGTCACCTACTACGTCCGGGCCAAGGACGCCGCCGGCAACCAGTCCGGCAACAGCAACAGCGTCACCCGCAACGGCAGCGGCGGCACCGGCTCCAACCTCGCCGTCGGCAAGCCGATCGAGGCGTCCTCCACGGTAAACAACTTCGTCGCCGCGAACGCCAACGACAACAACACCTCCACCTACTGGGAGGGCGCGGGCGGCAGCTACCCGAACGCCCTCACCGTCAAGCTCGGCGCCAACGCCGACGTCGACCGCCTCGCCGTCAAGCTGAACCCCGACAGCGCGTGGTCGGCCCGCACCCAGACCATCGAGGTCCTCGGCCGGGAGCAGAGCGCCTCCGGCTTCACCAGCCTCGTGGCCGCCAAGAGCTACTCCTTCGACCCGGCGAGCGCCAACACCGTCACGATCCCGCTCACCGCCCGTACGGCCGACGTCCGGCTCCGCTTCACCGCCAACTCCGGCGCCCCGGCGGGGCAGGTCGCCGAGTTGCAGGTGATCGGCGTCCCCGCACCCAACCCTGACCTGGTCGTCACGGGCCTGACCACGTCACCGGCCGCGCCGGTCGAGTCCGACTCCATCACCGTCTCGGCAACCGTCCGCAACGACGGCCCCGCCGCCGCGGCGGCGAGCAAGCTGGCCCTGCGCCTGGGTGACACCAAGGTCGCCACCGCAGACGTCGGCGCACTCGCGGCGGGTGCGCAGACCACCGTCAGCGCGTCCATCGGCCAACGCGAGGCGGGCTCCTACGAGCTCAGCGCCGTCGCGGACGACACGGGCACGGTGATCGAACAGAACGAGACCAACAACACCTACACCCGGCCCACCGCCCTCGTGGTGAAGCCCGTAGCCAGCTCCGACCTGGTCACCACCTCGGTCACGACCACCCCGAGCAGCCCGTCCGCCGGGAACACCGTCTCCTTCAAGGTCACGGTCAAGAACCAGGGCACCGAACCCACCGCGGCAGGCAGCCACGGCGTGACCCTCACCCTGCTCGACAAGCAGGGCAACACCGTCAAGACACTGACCGGCTCCCACGACGGTGTCCTCGCAGCCGGGGACTCCAAGGTCGTCACCCTCGGCACCTGGACAGCGGCCAACGGCACCTACACGGTCCGGACCGTCCTCGCCGCCGACGACAACGAACTGCCGGTCAAGCGGGAGAACAACACCGCCACCCAGTCCCTGTTCGTCGGGCGCGGCGCCAACATGCCGTACGACATGTACGAGGCGGAGGACGGCACGACCGGCGGCGGCGCCACCGTCCTCGGACCCAACCGCACCGTGGGCGACCCCGCCGGTGAAGCCTCCGGACGCAAGGCCGTCCGCCTGGACGCCACCGGTGAGTACGTCGAGTTCACCACCCGCGCCGCCACCAACACCCTGGTGACCCGTATCTCCATCCCGGACGCGCCGGGCGGCGGCGGAATCGACTCCACCCTCGACCTCTACATCGACGGCACCTTCAAGAAGGCCGTCCCGCTCACCTCCAAGTACGCCTGGCTGTACGGCGCCGAGGCGGAACCCGGCAACTCGCCCGCAGCGGGCGCACCGCGGCACATCTACGACGAGGCGCACGTCCTGCTCGGCGAGACCGTGCCCGCCGGCAGCAAGATCCGCCTCCAGAAGGACAGTGCCAACACCAGCACCTACTCCATCGACTTCGTCAACCTGGAACAGGTCGCACCGGTCGGCAACCCCGACCCCGCGTCGTACACCGTGCCCGCCGGCTTCACCCACCAGGACGTGCAGAACGCGCTCGACAAGGTCCGGATGGACACCACCGGCACCCTCGTCGGCGTCTACCTGCCGCCCGGCGACTACCAGACCTCCAGCAAGTTCCAGGTCTACGGCAAGGCCGTCAAGGTCGTCGGGGCCGGCCCCTGGTACACGCAGTTCAAGGCACCCACCACCCAGGACAACACCGACATCGGCTTCCGCGCCGACGCCACCGCCAAGGGCTCGCTCTTCAAGGGCTTCGCCTACTTCGGCAACTACACCTCGCGCATCAACGGCCCCGGCAAGGTCTTCGACTTCGCGAACGTCTCCGACATCACCATCGACGACATCTGGAACGAGCACATGGTGTGCCTCTACTGGGGCGCCAACACCGACCGCATCACCATCAAGAACTCACGCATCCGCGACATGTTCGCCGACGGCATCAACATGACCAACGGATCCACAGACAACCTGGTCACCAACAACGACGCCCGCGCCACCGGTGACGACAGCTTCGCCCTGTTCTCCGCCATCGACGCCGGCGGCGCCGACATGAAGAACAACGTCTACGAGAACCTCACCACGACCCTGACCTGGCGCGCCGCGGGTGTCGCCGTCTACGGCGGCTACAACAACACCTTCCGCAACATCCACATCGCGGACACGCTCGTCTACTCCGGCATCACGATCTCCTCGCTCGACTTCGGCTATCCGATGAACGGCTTCGGAACCGACCCCACGACCTTCGAGAACATCTCGATCGTCAGAGCGGGCGGACACTTCTGGGGCAACCAGACCTTCCCCGGCATCTGGGTCTTCTCCGCCTCGAAGGTCTTCCAGGGCATCCGCGTCAACCACGTGGACATCGTCGATCCCACCTACAGCGGCATCATGTTCCAGACCAACTACAAGAACGGCCAAGCCGAGTACCCGGTGAAGGACACCGTCTTCACCGACATCTCCATCAGCGGAGCCCGCAAGAGCGGCGACGCCTGGGACGCCAAGTCCGGCTTCGGCATCTGGGCCAACGAACTGCCCGAGCCCGACCAGGGCCCAGCGCTGGGCGAGGCCACCATCAACTGCCTGCGCACCAGCAACAACGCTCAGGACATCCGGAACACGACTCCGCTCAAACTCACTGTCAACCCCTGCTGAGTCTCACCGCTCCAACTCCGCGCCCGCTGCACTCCGCAGCGGGCGCGGGTTCGTTCCGGCGACCGTAACTCCGGCTTCCTGCGCCACTCATGACGGTCGTGGAGGAACATCGGGTCGGTCAACGCGGCAGACACCGAGGAGAAAAAGGCCACATAGACCGCCGGTACCGGCAGCGGCGATCCAGGTGCCGGGCCGGCCGACGACGAGTGCCACCGCACCCAGCGGACGGGAGCCGGAGCACCTCGCAGAGCGGGGAATGGGTCGCCAGGGGCGTGAACGCTTCCCCACCGTCGGCTGGGGACCGGTGATCAACGCCGGTCTGCCGCCGCAGCATCCTCGGGACGGGGACTCACCGGTGGCGACCGTGGGCTGGCTGCCGAAGCTCGGCACCGCGTTCTACGACTACCCGGGCGACGACCCGGACGCGGACAGCGCCGACTCCCGCTGACCTGACGCACACCGGCACCCGCAGGGGCGGGGCGCCTTCATGACCCTTCGTGGCATCGGTGCCCCGCCCCCGCCGGCACCCGCACCCCCTTCGTCGCGCTTCATCGCATCCGCCGTGTCGGCGGGCGCCGCCATGTGACGGCCACCGTCCCGCACGGCCGAAAGTGAGGTCATGCTCTGTGGCCACGGTCTCACCTCGGGCTCACAGGACGCGCTCAGGCGGTCCCCGCCTCGAAGTGGCTGACCGGCTGCGTGCTCACGCGTCGGGGAGCGACGGCGAGCGACGGGGAACCCCGCCCGCCGCGGCCCGATAGCTCCCGGGCGTCTGGCCGATGGTGCGGGTGAAGGTGTCGATGAAGGCGCTCGTCGTCGCCCATCCACAGCGTTGTCCGGTCTCGGTGACGGTGGCGCCCTCAGCGAGCTGGATCATGGCGTGGAACACCCGGTTGGTGGTTCTCCATTGCGGGTACGTCATGCCGAATTCGGTCCGGAACAGCCGTGCCAGGGTGCGTTCACCCACCCCGGACTGCCGGGCCAGCCAGGAGACGGTGCGGATCTGTGTCAGATCCTCGGCGGCCAGGCCGCAAGCCCGCACCAGTCTGGGGTCCTGGGGTGTGGGCAGGGTGAGCGGCTGTGATCGCGAGCGCCGCAGTCTGTCGCGCATGACCGCCTCAAGGCGCTCCGACTCCGGTGCCGTCAGGCCCGGATCGCTGCGGGCTACGAGGAGTTCCCTCAGCAAGGGCTCGACGGAGACGACCGCGGGCGATGCGGACGGCAGCGGAGGGTTCTCCGGCGCAAATCCAATGGTGTGCACACGACTGTGGCCGTAGACCCGGTGCTGGTGCCAGGTGTCCGCCGGGATCCACATCGCATGGGCGCTGGAGGCGACCCAGGACGCCTCTCCCGTCCGTACAGCGAGAACGCCGGTGCTGACGTAGATGAGTTGGTGGAACGCATGGCGGTGGCGACCGATGACCTGACCGGCGACGTGCTCGTGCCGTGTGCTCGTCGGCTGCGGGTCCGTCTGGCTGTTCTGCGACATTGAACGGCAGATTATCGGAAGCGCGGCTTCATGGCTGCCTGCGAGCGTGAGGCCATGAGCACTGCACGATCGTCCTCGCCGGGCAGGCGCGGCCGACACGAGGGCGGGTTGTCCCGGCGCCTGGCGCGGAGAATGCGCGCGGCGGCCCTGGACCCGCGCCCCTTGTCCCTGGCGGCCTTTCGGCGCCTCCTGCTCGCGCAAGCAGCCGCCTACGTGGGCACGATGATCACCGCTGTCACCGTGCCGGTACAGGTTTACGCACTGACGCACTCGTCCTTGTACGTCGGTTACACCGGACTCGCCGGACTGCTTCCGATCGTCGTGTTCGGCCTGTACGGCGGCGCCGTCGCCGACCGCGTCGACCGCCGCCGGCTCTATCTGTGCGCGTGCGCCGGCACATGGTTGATCACCCTGGCCCTGCTGGCCCAGGCTCTGGCAGATCTGCGCTCGGTGCCGTTGATCATCGTGCTGGTGTCCGCCCAGGCGGCGGCGTTCGCCATGTCGTCCGCCGCACGCGGCGCGATCATTCCCCGGATCGTTCCGCCCGACCTGATTCCCGCGGCCAACACCCTGTACTTCACCGTCGGAAACCTCGGCCAGGTGGCCGGTCCGCTCTGTGCGGGAATCTTCCTCGCGCTGCCCGGCGGCTTCGCCTGGGCGTACGGCGTCGATGCCGTCCTTTTCACCTTGCTGCTGTACTCGGCATACCGGCTGCCCTCGGTGCAACCGGTCCACACGGGCTCTTCACAGGGCGGCCTCCGCTCCGTGTGGGACGGACTGCGGTTCATCAGCGGCAACCCCGTGCTGTGGATGTCCTTCGCGCTCGACATCGCGGCCATGGTCCTGGCCATGCCGACAGCGCTCTTCCCGCAGGTGGCCGACACCCGCTTCCACGGCGGCGTGGGTCTGCTCTACGCCTCGATCGCCATCGGATCCCTCGCGGCGGGGCTGTTCAGCGGCTGGATCGCGAAGGTACGCCGTCAGGGCGTTGCGCTGGCGGCGGCTGTGGCGGGCTGGGCCGTAGCGATCGGCCTCGCAGGAACCACGTACCGGCTGTGGACGGCTGCTGTCTTGCTGGCCTGTGCCGGGGCCGCCGATCTCGTCAGCGCGGTCTACCGGGAGACCATTTTGCAGACGTGTGCTCCTGATGCCCTGCGGGGACGCCTGCAGGGAGTCTTCACCGTCGTCGTCGCGGGCGGGCCCCGGCTGGGTGACCTGCGCGCGGGAGCCATGGCGACCACCACGGGGCTTGGCATCGCCTGGTCGGGCAGCGCCCTCGTGTGCCTGGTCCTGGTCGTGGCCGCCGCGGCCCTGGTGCGACAGTTCTGGCACTACGACGCGGGCTCGCAACGACAGCGCGCAGCTCCCTCCGTGAACATCCAGCCCGACCTTCGGGTGCCAGGATCCGCTGAGGAATGAACGGGCCGAGGTCGTTGGACCGTCTCGACCGTCGGCGTGCTGCAACTCGCAAGACATTTCACAGCAGTCAGAGTGCGCCTGCTGTTCGCGGGCCAGGGAGATGAGGGGGGCTGCGGCCGCATCGGCGATGGCCGTCCCGGTTTCAGTGTGGTCGCGGCTCGCGGTCGCGTTGACGCGGGCCAAGAGCCGGTGGACCTGTTTGGTGTTCCGTGCGGTCACCGCCTCGTCCAGGCGGGCCAAGGGGCACCCGACGATCGCCGGGTTCACCTCACCGGCGATCGTCGGCCATGTCCCGCCGTGCAACGGGTCGGGAGGCCCTGCTGGGGCTTCGTGACGAAGGGTCAAAGGCTGAAGGGTCAAAGGCTGGCGCGTCCGTGGCTGAAGTAGCCGCGGAAGGCGATGTCTGACTTCGCCACGCCGCGTTCGCCGACCAGATGGCGGCGGATCCCGGTGGCCAGCGAGGACTCCCCGGCCGTGAAGGTGTAGAAGCGTCCCTCGGGAAGGCGAGCCCGTTTCACCGCGTCCAGGGCGAGAGCACCGGGTTTCGCCCCCGCGGCGGTGCGGGGCAGCCAGTGGACGATGCTGCCCGGAGGTGCCTTGACGTCGCTGCGGATGTCCTCGGGGGACGGAACTTCCAGGAAGACCTCGGCAGGTAGGTTCGCCGGGGACTGTTCCAGGATGGCGAGGATCGCCGGAAGAGCGCTTTCGTCGCCGACCAGGAGCTGCCAGGCGGCGCTGGAAGAGGGCGCGTAGCTGTGTCCTTCGTCGAGGAACGCGACCCTGGTGCCGGACTCGACGGTCCGTGCCCATCGGGTGCCCGGAGCCGCCGTGCCGGGGTTGTCGACTGCGTGGAGGGATATCTCGATGTCGAACGCCGACGCCTCGGGCCGAAAGCGCCGGATCGAGTAGGTCCTGACCCGCGGACGCTGCTTGCCGCCCTGAAGCGTGAGCTGGAGAATCCACCGCTCACTGCTGGGCAGGAACACCTCCGCGGCATTGTCGTCGGGGTCGGCGAAGAACAGACGTCCTGCCTGGTCGAAGCCTGACCGCTGCAGGTGCTGGACGTCCGGGCCGCCCAGCGTGACGGTCATGAAGTGCGGACTTGGCTGCTCGCTTCCCTGCACGGTCAACGACAGCATCCGCCGCTTGCGCGGGCGCTGGATCCGGGAGGCCATCGCTACTTGCCCCGAGGGGCGGACTCGAGCTTCATCGTGGTCGTGCGATTCATGCGACCACTGTCGGCGTGCTCCTCCCTGTGAGACCACCGGTAACCTGACGCCTGATGCCGAGAACCCGCCACCCTTCACCGACGCCCGCCGACGCTGGGAATCAGATCCTGCAAGGCGGCGCCTGGCTGCCTCACGGCTTCCAACTGGCCCCTCATAGTCACGTCCAGGGCCAGCTGGTCTACGCCGCCGCCGGCGCCCTGGCCACGGCGACGGAACGCGGCACCTGGGTCGCCCCGGCGGACCGGATCACCTGGACGCCCCCGCGCTTCGCACACTCGCACCGCTTCTACGGCCAGACCGATGTCCGGCTGGTGTCGGTTCCGCTGGACCTGTGCGCCAGGCTCATCGAGCACCCCAGCGTCTTCGCGGTGAGCCCGCTCCTGCGCGAGGCCCTGCTGGCGCTCACCGACCAACCGGAAAGGCGGGCCGGCGCCCACCGGCGTCTTCTCGCCGTGATCGTGGACGAGTTGGTCGACGCGGCCGAGACCTCCCTGCACCTTCCCGAAGCGAGTGACGACCGGCTGCGCGCCGCCACCGACCTGCTGCGTGCCGACCCCGCCCGGCCTTCCACCCTGGCCGAGTTGGGCCGGGCGGTGGGAGCCAGCGAGCGCACGCTCAGCCGCCTGTTCAACACCGAGCTGAGCATGAGCTTCCATCGCTGGCGGACCACCTTGCGCATCCACCACGCTTTGGCGCACCTGACCGACGGGATGACGGTGACGGAGACCGCAGTGGCGTGCGGCTGGTCCAATCCCTCCACCTTCATCGACGCCTTCACCGAGGTCGTCGGCCAGACCCCCGGCCGCTACCAGGCCGGCCTGCGCATCCACGCGCGCTAGCCTCCGCCCGGGCTGTCCGCGCTATTCGCACTGGTGGCTCGCAGGGTGATCGTGCCCCGGGTCAGCGTGGCGGGTTTCCGGCATCAAGCGTCCACTTACCAGTGGTCTGCGGCCTGCTGGGCCTTTCAGAGTGGAGAGCGTCGCGAGCGCCGGCCGTTGCGGCTGGCGACGCGGTGTACGCCCTCGGCGCGTACCGACCACTGTACGGATCATGAAAGGCCCGCACGCATGACTGAGACACGTGACGACACGGCCGTCGTCATCATCGGGGCCGGCGTCGCCGGTATGACCCTCGGCAACTTCCTGCTGCGAAACGGCGTGGACTGCATCGTGCTGGAGAAGCACCCCCGCGCCTACGTCGAGAAGCGCCAGCGCGCCGGAACGATCGACACCTTCGGCGTGCGCCTGTTCCGCGAGTGGGGCCTAAACGAAGTCCTGGCGGGCGACCCGATCCCTCACCACGAGGGCGGCTTCTACATCGACGGCCACGCGATGCCGATCGACGTGGACGAGGACAACAACGAGAGCCTGTACTGCCCGCAGCAGGTCCTGGTGCACAACCTCACCGAGGTCTTCCTGCGCGAAGGAGGTGACCTGCGTTACGAGGCCGCGGACGTCGCTCTGGAGAACCTCACCACGGGCCACCCGTCGGTGCGTTACCAGGACACGAAGGGTGCGGCGCGAGCGATCGAGTGCGACTTCATCGCCGGCTGCGACGGCTTCCACGGCGTCTCCCGCCGCTCCATCCCCGCCTCCGCGCTGACCGAGTACTCCCACGAGTACGGCTACTCCTGGCTTAGCGCCCTGGCCGCCACCGAGACCAAGCCCTCGGGCATGGCGATCCACGAACTGGGCCTGGCCGGGATGATCCCCCGCGGTCCCCAGGCCAGCCGCATCTACCTGCAGTGCACGGTAGACGACACCCCCGAACGGTGGCCGGACGAGCGCATCTGGAGCGAGCTGGAGGCCCGTTTCGGCACGCCGCCTTCGCGCGGCGAAATCCTGTCCAAGCAGATCGTTCCGCTGCGCAGCGTGGTGTTCGACCCGATGAGCCACGGCCGGCTCTACCTCCTCGGCGACGCCGCGCACATCGTGCCGCCCATGAGCGCCAAGGGCATTCACCTCGCTCTGCACGACACCGAGGTCTTCGCCCGCGCGGTGATCCGCCATGTCAAGGAGGGCGACTCCAGCCTCCTCGACAGCTACTCCGAGACCTGCCTGCCGCACATCTGGAACTACCAGGCGTTCGCGACGTGGATCACCGACACCATGCACAACGCCGGATTCACCGGCTACGAGGGCGAGTTCAAGAAGCAGGTTGCGCGCGCCGAACTCCAGCGCCAGTTCGCCTCCGAGTCGGCCAACAAGCTGTTCAGCGAGCTGACCGCTGGCACCAACTAGAAGCGCCGCGGACGCTGCGGCCTTCGTCCGAGCCCGGGCCCCTCGGTGGGGTCCGAGGTCGGGTTGCGTCGCACCGATGGAGACCCTACGGACACTCGACCAAGGCAGTCAGGGCGCGCGTCGGCGTGGCGACATCCGCCGGTCGCTGGGCTCGATGACCGAGGTCCACCATGCGATCGGCAAGGGCGAGGCTGTCATCCGCCTGTCGGGGTTGCTCCGTTCCATCATCAAAAACAGGTCGGTGTATCTGGATGTCGCCGTTCGTGAAGCGAATCAGCCGTAGGTTTGGATCTTCATGTCCCCTGTGGTGACCGTGCGGATGTGATCGCTGGCGAGCAGGCCCACCGGATTGCCGAGGTCGATGGTGCTGACCTCGTCGCGGCGGGCCAGCTGGCACCCAGGTCGCCCTCCAGCTGCGCGATGGTGCGGGCGCTGATGATGGGCGCCGTCACGCCCGGGGCGTTCAGGGTCCAGGCCGGTGCGACCTGGGCCGGTGTGCGCCCCAGCTCCAAGGTCACCTCCTTCACTGCTTCAGCCATCGCAAGGTTGCGGTCAGTGACCCATCCCAGGGAGATGTTGAGGCTCTTGCGGCTGCTGGCGGTTCCGCCGGCAACGCAGCCAGCCGCCGGGCTCCGTTCCTCCCGGCTGCACTTACCGGTGAGCACCCCGCCACCCGACGGGGTGAAGGGGGGCGCTGGAGGGCGCCCAGGACGATGGACACCCCGTGCCTGGTGTTGGCTGCGGCGTGTTGCGGAAGACGCCCATGAACCCTTGTCGCGCTCAGTCGGTGTGGAACGCCTGGTCGACGCTCAGCGTGTCCTCGTAGAGGTGCATGCGGACGATCTCGCCGTCCTCGACCACCAGGTGCATGGCCGACGGGGTGGTGAACTCCTTGCCGGTGGAGGCGACGGTGTGCGTGAAGACCCCCAGCAGCATCACGTCACCGCCGTCGACGATGATCCGCTCCAGCACGACCTTGCTCTTGCCGGGCACGAAGTGCGGCCACATCGTGGTGAAGTACGGCGCGACCTCCTCCCGGCGGGTGCGGCGGCCGGTCCAGGGCAGTTCGTCGTTGCCGGGGACGTGCCAGTCGATGTCTGCCGCGAACAGTTCCTGGATGCCGTCCTGGTCCTGCCTGCCGAGGCGTTCCAGGAACTGCTCGGCAACTGCCCGTGAAGTCTGGGTGTCTGTTGTCATCGTGTTTTCTCCTTGTGTCTCGTACGTGTGGGGGGGTGTGTCTCGCATGCGCCGCACGTCACCTCCAGAGCTGCGTGGCGCCTGCCTCGACAAGCAGTTCCGCACCGGTGGTGAAGGAGTCGTGGTCTCCGCTCAGGTAGAGGGCGCCGGCAGCGACCTCGCCTGGACGACCGGTGCGGCCGAGCGGGGCCGGTGCGGCGGATTCGGCCACCGCGGACTGCCCCCGGCGGGTACGCGGTCCGCAGCTCGTCACCGGCCGGGGTCTCGACGGGGGCCGGAGGGAGGGCGTTGACCCGGATCCCACGGCCGGCCAGTTCGGCAGCCCAGGTGCGGGCGAGGCTGCGGATCGTGGCCCTGGTGGCGGCGTAGACGCCTAGGCCCGGGGCGGTATGCAGGGCCGCGCTGGAGGAGAGCAGAGTCACCGGGGCGCCGGCCGACAAGAGGGGCAGGGCCTGCTCGAGGTGAAGATCGCGCCCTTGCGGTTGGTGGAGGTGGGCTGTTCGCACTCCTCCTCGGCGACCTTGCCGAGCGGACGGTAGTCCCCGGCGCCGGCGTTGGCGACGACGATGCTGCCGGCCTGCGCGACAGCGGTGTTCGGTTCGGCCTTGCGGCGGCCGGTCGGGAGACCGTCGCTCCCCCGGTGGCGAACCTGCGCGCGATGGCCAGAGCGGTGTCGACAGAGGCTCCGGTTACCAGGGCGGTCCTGCCGTCCAGCTGTCCCATGGGGTTCTCCGAAACTTCGAGGTAACCATTTTTGTTACATTAGGGAGCGCGGAAAAGCGCCATCACCCGGCCCAGGAGTGGGCTAGGCGGTTTTGAGTACGTCCCGCAGGACGTCCTCCAGCGTGGTTCTCGCCAACTCCCTGCGGAGGACGCCCTCGATCCCGTCATAAACGGAAGTCAGCGCCGGTCCGATGCCGTGACCCACGACGCACCCGGGGTCAGGCGTCGAGCGGTGCAGAGCGAAAAGCGGCCCGGCAGCGATCGCCTCATGGACGTCGAGCAGGGTGATCGCCTCCAGGTCCCGGGACAGCATCCAGCCCGCCCCCGCGCCTCGCCGCGAGTCAACGAGACCGGCCCTGCGCAGCTCGGCCAGGAGGCGTCGGATCACCACCGGATTGGTGTTGACGCTCGTCGCGATCTGCTCGGAGGTGGCGACCTCATGACCGCGACGCTGATACAGCCCTATCCACGTGAGGGCATGCGCCGCGATGGTCAGCCTGCTGTTGGCACTCACCTCGGACCTCACCTCCCTCGACCCTTCACTCCCGTCGTAACAGTAGCAGTTACAACGAGATGTGGTGAAACTCCGCAGGCCGAACCCGGACCAGGCGCCTTGACGCGCACGCGGATCCCCTCACCAGGCGAAGTTGATCGCCGAGCCGTACTCCTTCACCAACTGCTCGTGCACCACAGCCTCTTGATGAGGACCACTGCCCGCAGCATCGCGTCGATCAACGGGGCGACCTCGTCGGCCACCTTCTTCCGGGACCGGCCGTTCGACGTCCGTCTCGGCGGCACCGACGCCGCCGTGGTGGAGGACGCAGCGAAGGGCACGGAAGTCGCACGGCGCGAACGCTTGGCGCCCACACAGTCGGGCTTCAGCCGGCACGGCCGCCTGCTGGACCTGATGACAGCGGTGACGGCTGCGTTCCGCTGGATGGCAGGCGCAAGTCGAACCCGATCCGCCGCACGAGCAAGGAGGCAGCCCTGGAAGGGTGCCACGCACCGTCAGCTCGGCGGATACGGCTGCCCGGTGAGCTGGCGTGCCAGGTGAACGGCATTGACGGCGAGGGTGTGGGTCGTCTCGCGTACGGACTTCGGGGTTTCTTCCAGCTCTTGGTAGTCGGTGCCCTGCTGAGCCTCGCCGACCCAGTAGGTGACGGCCCCCGGCGCGAGAGAAAACCCGATGTTGTTGAGCGCCTGGAAGACCTCCGCGCTCACATGGTGGGCACCGTCCTCGTTGCCCACGACAGCCACGGCGGCGACCTTGTCGTAGGTGAGCATCCGGCCCTCCTCGTCCGTCTCGGACAGCTCGGCGTCCAACCGCTCCAGAACCCGCTGGCAGATGCTCGAGGGATGCCCCAGCCAGATCGGTGTGGCAATGAGGAGGATGTCGGCCTGCAGCATCTTCTCGCGCAGCGCGGGCCACTGGTCCCCGTTGCCCATGTCCACCTCCACACCGGGCCGGATGTCGAAGTCCGCCACCCGGACCACCTCGCCGTCCACGCCAAGTTTGTTGAACTCGGCAGTCACCTGCTCAGCGAGCAGGTGACTGCTGGAGGGGGTGGGTGAGGCGTTCATCGAGCAGACGAGCGAGAGTGCGCGCATGGCCGGCGATGCTCCTTCGGGTTGGACGGGCGGCCGTGATACGTGACCGCGTCAGGGGGCTTCTGCGAGACGACCAGGTGCAGCTTTCGCCCCGATCGATTGCCGCAGAATGGGAGGAAGACGCCCACGAGAGGAAGGCGACGGTCCGCAACTCAGCGGCCCAGGGCCTTACGCAGCTGCTGCTTGTTTATCGAGGAGCGCCCCTCGATACCCTTCTTCCTGGCCTCTTCGTAGAGCTGCTCCTTCGTGGGCCCCTGCGCACCACTGTGCGAGCGCTCGCCTCCGCGCTGCGAAGCCGACTTCCTGTCGCGCGTGGACGTCTTGCCAGCCGATTTCGCCTCGCCCGACCTGGCCCGCTCCTTGTTGACCGTCCGCGAGGCGATCTCCTTCGCCCGCTCGGTGGAGGCACCACGCTTCTCGGCGCTCACCTTGACGTGCTCGTACTGACGCTCCCGCTTGGCACTGGAGCCTGCCGGCATGACGCCTCTCCTGCCCTTGCGACGACGGCGGGCAACATGCCCGCTCCGCATGCCGACTTTCCCTCACGGTCCACGTCATACCGGCGACGCCCCTGCGCCCGCCGGCCGTTGCGGCGGCACGGGCCCGGTCAAGCGGGGACGGCACTGCGGAGTCGCGGGACGGCACCCGCCATCGGCCTCTCTCCTTGAGGCTGCGGCCTCTCGTTCCCAACCGCCACCGGGGCACGCAAACGAGGGCCCCCAACGAGACTCACGGTGATCAACTCGTCAAACTGTAGGCGTCCCGCACACCTGTGACGAAGACGGCTCTGGCATCTCCGCAGGCCGGGTCGCTCAGGGCCTGGCCCGGATACCGCGATGCCGCGGGCCCTATGGGTGATCCGGAGACCTCACTGAGTTAGTGGGTGGCCCGGCATGCCAAGTGGCCTCCTGTCGCCGCGCTGATGAACGAGCAGGGCTGGCCAGCACTACCCCCAGGACGGGACGTGCAGGGCAGAAGCGGGCACGGGAGCGCGACGCACGGCGCGAGAGTGCCCTCAGCCGCCGTTTACTTGCTGCGCTGGGCGTTCGCTGCCGAGGTCGACTGGCTTGGCGGTGATGTGCGCAAGGGCGTCCTGGAGCCGGCGGACAGCGTCCTCTGCTTCCGTGTAGTCCTCAGGACTCGGGAGGACAGTGCCGAACGTGCCACCATGGTCAGCCGGCAGGGCACGCCAGCGCAGGATCGGTTCGAGCGCGTTGAGGGCACCGGAGAGAAACCAAGCAAGACGGCCATGCGTGCGCGCGAGAGAGATGGCCAGGACGGCGAGGGATTCCCGCAGGCGTTCGAGCCGCTTGATCTGCGGCAGGGCTTCCTGGACGTCCGGCAGGCCGACGACGTCACGCAGGCCGGCCTCGGCTTCCAGAGCGAGTGCGCGATCGCTCGGCGCCAGCTTCCACACCTGGTCGTGAATCTGCTGTTCAGCTTCCTCGACCAGCACCGCAACGATCCTGCGCATATCCATGCAGATCATCGTAATGAACGGCGTCCCCCCGCCCGACACCGCCTCGTGATTGCCGATCTTGCCAACGATCATCTAGGGCTCTCAGACAATGAGCGGCATACTCCAGGCCCCCGAGACTGCCCGGCATGCATGCCCGCACCGCCCGCGCCCACCGGCCCGCAGTGCGAACCCGGGCATGGCGTCGGCATGCCGCACCCTGGGTGAGCAGCTCGGACACCACGTGCGCGCAAGGCAACCGGCCGGCATCCGTCCGGGCTGGCAACCGCCTGGGCAGGCAACCGCCCGCGTGACCTCCCCGCGTCGTGAGCTGCACGCTGCGGCTGGCGTCATGAAGCCGCGTGGCCCTCCTCGGCTGGATTCACGATCGCGGCCCTGCGCTCTCCGCCCACCGCTGACGCTCGGCATGTGCACCACTGAGGGGAGTCGTCACGGAGCTGATGACTGTGGTGTCGTCACGTGCGGGCAGGGGCAGATGGGCGGTGATCTGTTTACCCACCGCGAGGAATTCCACGACGACCTGGTCGCTGACCGTGTGCACCAGGCGAAGTCCGCGGCCGCCGACGCCATGGTGGTCATCGTGCTTCACTTCTGGTGCGTCAGGAGAGGTGTCCCATACGGAGACAGTCAGGGCGTCGGGTGACAGATGCAGGGCGAGTCCGCACGGGCCGGGAGCGTGCTGGATCGCGTTCGTGACGAGTTCGCTGACCACGAGCTCAGCGTCCACAGCAAGCAGGGTCGGCAAGGAGGTGCGGCCGGACTGCGGGGCGCGGGCAAGGAAGGCGCGCAGGGTGCGGCGCGCGTCAGCGGCGTAGGCCGCGCCGTACGCCCAGGCCACGCTGGAGCGCAGCGTGGTGTCCTTGCCCGTGCCCTGCTCATCTGCCGCCTGCTTCTTAAGCGGGATGATCATGTAGGGCTCTTTCGTTGTGCTCGCGGCTTGCGCCCTGCGCGTACCCGGGGGCCCGCCCCGCAACCGCAGTGCGGGTCAGGAGGGGCGCAGCATCACGGGGCTGGGCGGGGATGCAATCGCCTCGGCAGACCCGGTGGGCGCCTGCACAGCCGTCGTCTTCGTCCGCGAGGATAGTGGCTCTTGTCTGACTGCTTAAGCGAGCCTCCTGGCGAAAGGCAGCCGGCGCGGCCCAGCCGAACGCTTCCTGGCCGAAGGCTCCGGGCCGACGTGTGTGCAGGTTCAGCATCGCCGCTCCTCGCCCCGCGCGTTCCCCACCCGACGACGGCAACGGCATGCTCGGCGAACGAGCGGGCATACGTGCCGAGCACTGAGTTGAGGCGGGCTGTGCCCCGCGTTCGGGAAGGAACGGCGTGCCCGGTGTCCCTGCTCTCCTGCTGAGGAGACTGACCGTCGTATCGTGCCGGACACAGCAGACGGCACGATCGGCTGTGCACCGAACCATCGCTGCTCTCCGCAGCTCCGCTCCTCACCACCCCCGAGGCCCGGGCCACACCCCAAGCAGTCGTCCGTCCCAGGCCACCGACTGAACTGGCCGCGCCTGCAGCAGGCATTTGCACGCCATCACGGGATATCGGCGGGACGGCTGCGTACGGCGCATCCTGGCGCCGCACGCCGCCTCACAGCGCCAACCGGAGCGTGCGCCCACTCGTTCCGGGCTTGCGCAGCACAGGTGCCATGAGGCTTTCCACGGGTCGTAACCGCCGCGACGACATCGCAACGCCATCATCCCCACGAGCAGCGGGCGCGGGGGCTGGCAGGCAAGCGCTGCCCCACGTCGTCGGCGCGGGCGCGAGTCAGAAGTCGGCCGGGACGGTGTCAGGCAGTAGACGGGCAAGGCCGTACGTGGCGGGGTACAAGTCGCTGGCCAACAGCAGCAGACGCATAGGCTGCGGGCTCAGGCCCGTCACGGTCCTGCGGCGGGGCGAGGCGTCCGCGCAGTGGTCGAACAGGAAGCGCAGGGCGGCGACATCCATGAAGGCGGTCTCGCGCAGGTCGAACTGGACGTCGCTGAAGCCGGGCGGGAGTCCGGCCAAGGCTGCCCGCAGCGGGGGCAGGGTGTCGGCGTCGATCTCGCCGTGCGGGATGATCCGGGCACGGGTGCCGTCGATGACGGTGGTGACGTTCATGTGGGCACGCCCCCCTTCCGGGGGTCGATGAGCCCAACGGCGCGCCACCCCCGCGGGGGCGGACGACGAAGGCAGGAGCCGAGTGCCCGGAGTGGGGGCAACGCCCGACATCCCAAAAGACCGGCACCCCGCAAAGGTGAACCAGTCGGTCTCACGTCCCTCCACCGTCCCACACTCCTGCCCGCGCCCGCCATACCCGCCGGCATCGCCCGGGCAAAGACCCAACGCGATGCGGCCGATCGCGTTGTGGAGGCGGGCTTGAAGCATCTCGAACGGCTACAGCGAAAGCTGACGCCGACTGCCGTGGCAGCCGGCGTCTAGTCGACTCCGCCTGGTCCGGCGAACAGTGAGCCGCCGCCTGGATCGCCCCCATGGCATCACGCGACCATGCAAAGCGGTGGGGGCGTGTGGGGTTCAAGCCGAGCGGGTTCGTCCGCTGCGCACGCGCACTCGCCGGCAGGTCCGTCGCAGGCTCCGATGTCACACGTGGGGGCTCAAGGGACGTCACGTCCGACCCGCGCAGACCGGGGCCCGGGCGGCCCGCCCGGACACCTCGCCTCCGCTACGCAGGCGACCGGTCGTGCTTCAACCATGCGGCGGCGTGCGACAGTCAGCGGGCCCGGCCTCACTACTCCTTTCCCGGCCCGGCACCGATGCGGTCCAGATCCGCCGTCAGGGACTGCAGCCACGACACCGTCGCGTAGTAGAGACGCGGTGCGTCCGGTGGCTCAGCCGTGGCTTCCGCGAGGGTCATCTCGATCGACGGCACGGGTGCGGTGGGCGTGTCGCCGCCCGGGTCCAGGGCCGCCGAGACCAGCAGCATCCGGCCTGCCACGCGTTCGCCGACGCCGGCGAGCGCTTCCGCCGTGGCCGGCCCCAGTACGGCGTGCGGTGGCTCCAGCAGCCTCTGGGAACCCCACAGGGTGTGGTGGCCCGCCATCAGCGTCGCCTGCCAGTCCACCGCAGGGGACGTCGCGTGGCCATCCATGCGTGCGGGCTCGCTCTGGTACTGGGCGTACGCGGACTCCGCGAGGATGACCGAGCGGTGCAGCGACCGGTGACCGGGCGGCGCCCCCGACGGCGGGGCCGCCGTCGTGCCCCGCGCTGCCGAGGCGCTGGTCGCCACGACGATCTCCGCCGCCCTGCGCAGCAGCTCCGCGGCCGCGTAGCGCAGTTCGTCGTGAGCGCCGCGCGGCCATGCCAGCAGTCCGAAGACCGCTCCGATCGCGCTGCCGACCAGCACGTCGAGCATCCGCACCTCCGCCAGATGCCAGCTAGGCGGCGCGAGCTGCGCGAAGACCAGTGCCACGAGCACGGTGAACAGGCCCTGTGCCCAGCCGACGCCCCGCACCGGTCCGACGGTGAAGGCGATCAGCATCCATAGCGGCAACAGCACCGCGTAGAAGCGGGTGTCCGTCCCGGCCAGGGTCAGCGTCCCGGCGGTCACCAGCGCGCCGACAAGGGTGCCGGTGAGCGCCAGGCGGATGGTGTGACGGGTCTCGTCCAACGTCGTACGGGTGAGAGTGAGGGTCGCGAGCATGGCCCAGAACCCATGGGGCAGCGTGTCCACCCCGGCCACCAGCCGTGCGGCCGTCAGCGCCAGGGCGATGCGCACCGCGTTCTGGAAGAACACCGACCGGCGCCCGCCGTGTCCGCGCAGCCGGTGCCACCACAGTAGCGGCGCTCACATCGTGGCGTACCAGAAGCGGCCCGGCGGGACCGGCACCCGGGCATGCCGGCCGTGTACGGCGAGGTCGGCGGCCACGCCCATGGCGAGTGCCGCGTCGGCGACCTCCAGCACGGCGGCGTGCCTGCGCAGTACCGCCGCGGGGAAGGCCTGCGCAGGGGCGGTGCCGGGAAACGGCCCGGCGGAGACGGCCGACAGGCGTGCGCGCGCCTCGACCAGCGCCTGGTACGGCGCCACCGGCGACGGCCCGGAGCGCAGACAGCCGGCGGTCGCCTCTCCCAGCTCGGCCACCGCACGCAGCACGGCGGTGACCGCGGTGTCCGCCTCGTCACGGTCGGTGCGCAGCCCCGCGAGCCGGCTCAGCAGGGTGCGGGTCGCCAGGCCGGTGTGCGCCAGGGCGCGCTCGCGTCTGCCCGGCCCAGCTGGGCGTACCGCCTCCGGCACGTGCAGTGGCCGGAGCCCTTGCACGGCTTCCCGGGCCGCCTCCCGGTCCTCACCGGTCAGGGTGTACGGCGGTGTGGCGAGGCATCGGGCGCACCGCGCAGCGACCCGCGCGGCCCGGGCCGCCCTCTCCTCGTACCCCGAAGGGTTCGGCTCGGCCAGCAGCAGTGCCTCCGCCGCGACGAGCAGAGCCGCACCGGTGCTGGTCCCGGCCAGGCGTTGGCCGAGTGAGGCCGGGTCGTGGGGCGGGAAGGACGGCAGGATGTAGAGCAGTTGCAGGCCCGGTGCCGTCCCCGCCGCGCGCGGCCCGCCCACGGCCGAGAAGGCCAGAAGGAAGCCGACCACCAGCATGCCGACGGCGGCGCTCCAGGTCTACACCGACAGATACGTGCCGACCACCACCAGCACCCAGCACAGCGGCAGGGCGCGCAGCAGTACGGCGGCCCGTTGGCGTCCGGTGCCGCGGATCCGTGACAGTCCGCCCAGAGCGATCGCGGCGAACAGCGCGTACGTTGCCGCCACGGGGCAGTCCAGGCCATAGCGGAAAACGTAGAACCCGCTCGCCGCCGCAAGTGCCACGCGCACTGCGCGGCGGCCCGAGACGACGTAGACCCCCGGGTCCCACCACCTGGCTACGACACCGCCCACCCCTTCAGCATCACCCACGCCGCGAGGCACAGCATCCGCCCGGGGCGCGCCCCGCCCGCTCGGCCGACCGCTGCGGATCGCTGCGGCTGGGGCGAGGAAGCCGGCGCCGGATACGACATCATCGGCGACCGCGTCGTGTCGCACATCTTCCAGACGTCCGGGCCGGTGCGGATCTCAGCGGACCAGGGATGGCGGGCGCTGCACGCCGGCGACATCGTCTTTCTCGGTGCACCGTCCAACATGCACCACGCGGCGATCTACATCGGCAATGGTCTGATCGCGGAGGCCCGATTCTGCCTGCCGCTCGTCTCGCCGGTGAGCTCGTCGCGCACCAGTCCCGACTCGCGCCTACGCCAACTGACGGGGATGGATGTCCCAAGTCCGCATCCGCGTTCGTGGCCATGCTCGATGCCTCACGGCCACTCGGTCTAGTCTTGCGCAACTTCTTCGGCAAAGGTTCATGGCGGGAGTGGACGGGACGGTCATCCCGGATCGGAGGCGGGGAAGACGGCGCGTGCGGCAGCGTACAGCCACGGACATGCGGAGAATCCTCGCAGTGCTTGCTGAGGAAGCTGACCAACAGATCCACGACCAGGTGTGGAGACTGGATCCGAGCGATCGCCAGCTCGCCCTGGAGACCGAGGCCCGCCTGCGCGACGTCATCGGCACGCAGGATGTTCAGGAGGCCTTGCCGCAGCAGATCAAGCGGCTCGAACACCTGCGGGAAACTCTCGTCGTCCTGGCCATCTACCTCGCGCGCACTCACGGCCGCCTCGCCTGGTTCCTCTCCGGCGCTCTCGAGCTGATGGGCGGGATCGGCGTTGGGCTGCGGGATGGCGCCGAGTCGGTCGATGCGGTCGACGGCCAGGTCGTCGACGGCTCCTTGACGGCGTCTTCGGGGACGGCGGCCGCGTTGTCGGGCAGATCGAGGAAGACGGTCAGGGCGCCGCCCGACCCGGTGCATCGGCGGATGATCCGCAACAGTGCTGGTCTCATGGGCTCACGAGACCGATGGGATGCCCGGCCGGTGCGCTGCACCGCAGTACCGGATGTGGACAGTCCCCGCTGCTCCAAGAGAGCGCGGGGACCTTTCGCAACAGGCGGTTGCCGGTCGCCTTGTGCGACTGGATGGAGCCGTGTTCAGCGGGATTCGTCGTAGGGGTCGCGGCTGCCGGACTTGGCCAGGCCCCGGCTGATCATGTAGCCGACGGTGAGGACCACGATGTACAGCCACGCCTTGTCGGCGCGGAAGTAATCGGCGTGACCTTCGTCGTCTCCCACGACCATGGAGGCGATCAGTACCGCAACGACCGCAGCGATGTAGGCGAAGAACTCGGTGGTCTTGAAGGCGGCCTTCGTCTCGGTCGACAGCCGGCGCGGCCGGTGAGCGGCCGCATCGGTGCCCGTGTGGCTTGCGTTACCGACCGGATTCACAGCGCTCATGAAGAAGACACCTCTCACATCATGCGGAATGCCTGAAGCCTCCGCGGTAAGGACAGCGTCAAGATCGGCGCTTGTCCCACGAGCGACTCCCACAGACCGGTCTAAACACTCGGTGGACCCCGGCCATGAAAACTTGCGGGCAGGAACACCATGGCGGCCGGTGGGCGCCGGTAGAGGGCCGGCCATGCCTCGCTCCTGCTGCGGGCCGGGTGCGACCGGTTCGATCACGGGCGGTGTGTCGCTGTTTGTGCCAAGAAGGTGCGATACCAGCCAAGGGTGGGCCCACCGAAAAGAGAGCCTGACACGCTGGTGAGACACCATGCGGAACCGCTGATGATGCGGATGCTGCAGGTACGACACAGCCGTCTTCGTCGTCGACATCCGCGAGACGGTAGTGCGCCGGCTCACCGGCCGCGGGCGGGACACCGCAGACGACGGACAGCCGTTCACCATCCGGGACAGCCTCCCCGACCGCGCCTATCAGCAGTGACCCTGCTGGCCGAACGAGACACCGACGGCAGACAAGACGGCCGACGTCGCTGGTGGGTAGCCGTCGCCGACGGTGTCAAGCGGCTGGACGTGCTGCGGGCCGAGACGGCAACCGACGACGAGCCGACCCGCCGGGCGCTGCGCGACCTGGCGTCGATGGTCGCCACTCCACCGGCCTCACTTGCCTGATCAGCGCCTACCGCACCGCCCGCGACACCAGCGCCCGCCTCGCCCTGCTCGCTCCCGATCGGTTCGTGCAGGACATGCTGGCTCTCACCAGCGTCGACCGCCTCCTTCCCAGCCACCCACCACGTCCTGAACCGATGAAGACACACACACCCGACACGCCTCAGTGCGGAGGGCGTGGGTCCGCCGTCAAGCGGCCAGGGCGCGCTTGATGTTGGGGTAGCAGAGGAGGATCGGACAGACGGCATAGATGGCGGACCCGAACCGGTGCCCCTTGGCGTGATGTGCCGGAGGCCAACGGACATGCCAGGGGGCCGAACACAGAGGCGGGTTACGTCTCTCTGCCCGCCCCCTGCCGGGCCCAAGGGCGGGGTACGACGGGCAGGTGCCCAGATGCCCCGTTCCGTGTGCCGTGGGGCGACCATGGTCTGCATGACGTCTGTGCCGTCCGTGACCGTCGACCCGCCCGATCACGACGGCGGTCGGCTGGTGCATATCCACTACCAGGCTGTGGGCCGCGCCTACGGCCTGTGGGACATGATCGTGTTCCTCCACCGTGCAGGGCTGCACATCGGGGAGGAAGACGAAATCGCCGCCTCTGACCTGATCAAGTGGAAGGGTGGCGGCCCACACGTGTGGGAGCCGTGACGAACACACT
>NZ_LJBR01000186.1 GCF_001282115.1 Streptomyces sp. NRRL B-24085
CCCCCGGCCCCGTCCGGACGCCCGCCGGACACAACCGCGAGGTCATGGCCCCAGGGGCCCGCAGGACGCGTGCTTCGGCTCACCCGTGGCCGGGAGACGCCCCGCCTCCCCCAGCTCTCCTAATACTCCGCCTCAAAGAATCACGTGCGGCAAGAAGCGGGCGTACTCGTCCGTGATCAGGCCGGCGGACTCGCGGATGCCGAGGCCGGCCGGTTCGTCCTGCACGACCCAGGCGCCGAGGACCACGTGGTTGCCGTCGAAGTCGGGGAGGGGGGCGAGTTCCTGGTAGCAGCACGGCTCCTCGCGGGGGACCGCAGCGGTACCGGGCGCGTGGACCGTCACCCCGGCGCCCTCGCGGCCGAGCAGGGGCTTGGCGACGTAACCGGTCGTGGTGGCCAGGTGCCGGGGGCCGTCGAGGTAGGCGGGGAGGAGGTTGGGGTGGTCGGGGTACAGCTCCCAGAGGATCGCGAGGAGGGCCTTGTTGCTCAGGAGCATCTTCCAGGCGGGTTCGATCCACAGGGTGCTGCCGGTGCCGCCGCCGTTGTCGAGGGTGTCGAGGACGTGGCCGGCGAAGCGGTCCGTGGTGAGCCACTCCCAGGGGTAGAGCTTGAAGCAACTGCGGATGAAGCGGAGCTGGTTGTCGACGAAGCGTCCGGAGAGGGGGTCCCAGCCGATCTCCTCCATGGAGATCCAGTCGGTGTCCAGGCCGGCCTGCTCGGCGGTCTCCTTGAGGTAGGCGACCGTCATGAGGTCCTCGCCGAGTTCGTCGGCCGAGGAGTGCGCGAAGTAGAGCGGGCTGCCGGGCGGCAGGAGGGCGGCCTGCTTCTTCCAGGCGGCGACGAGTCGTTCGTGGAGGGAGTTCCACTGGTCCGCGCCGGGGAAGCGCTCCTCCATCCAGAACCACTGGGGTGAGGCGGCCTCGACGAGGGAGGTGGGGGTGTCGGCGTTGTACTCCAGCATCTTGGCCGGGCCGTCTCCGTCGTGACGGAGGTCGAAACGGCCGTAGACGGAAGGGAGTTCGGCACGCCGGTGCCAGGACTCGGCGACCGCCTCGGCCACGCGGGGGTCGGTGATGCCGAGGTCGGCGAAGCGGTTCGCGGTGACGATGTGGTCGGCGGCCGCCAGGCACATGCCGTGCAGGGTCTCGACGGTCTCCTCCAGCGCCTCCACCTCCGGGAGCGTGAAGGAGTAGTAGGCGCTCTCGTCCCAGTAGGGGCGCAGGGAGCCGTCGGGATGGCGGGTGAGCGGGTAGACGAGGCCCTGGGCCTCGACGGTGCGCTGCCAGTCGGGACGCGGGGTGATGGTGTGTCGGCGCATGATGCTCGGCCGTCAGCCGCCGGAGCTGCCCTTGCCGGAGCCGCCGTCGCCGTCCCCGCTGCCGAAGCCGCCGCGGTCGACCCCGCTGCCGCCGCTGCTGGACGAACCGCCGGAGCCCTTGCCGGACTTCTTGGTGAAGGAGCCGCCCTTGACCCAGCTTCCCTTCTTCTTGCCGCCGTAGTAGTAGGAGCCGTTGACCGAGGTGCTGGACTTGCAGTTCTTGTCGGCGACGACCCGGTAGCCCTTGCCGAGGGTGTAGCTGTCCCGGTCGACGCAGCGCTTGTCGGGTTCGGAGGAGCAGGCGGTCAGGGCCATGGCGAGCAGTCCCACGCCGCCGAGTGCGACCGTGCCCGAGCGAAGTTGCCGGCGTGCGTCCGCCATGTTCGTGTCTCCCCCTTGGTCGGGCCGTGGGCCCGGTGTGCGTGTGTCCGGCGGACAGCTTAGAGATCAGTAAGAGCTCTGCCCAAGGCAGCCCACCTCTGCGCCCCTCCCCTAAGGTCGCTTTGTGTTCTTTGGAATGGTGTGTGCTCTCGGTGCCTCGGTCTGCTTCGGCACGGCCACCGTGCTCCAGGCGATGGCGGCACGGGCCGCGGACGCGGGTGGCGGTGCCGACGGGGGGACGGCGTTCGCGGTGACGCTGTTCCTGCGGGCGGTGCGGCAGTGGCGGTATCTGGCGGGGCTGGCCCTGGACGGGGTGGGGTTCCTGCTGCAGATCGCCGCGTTGCGGTCGGTGCCGATCTACGCGGTGGGCGCGGCGCTCGCGTCGAGTCTCGCGGTGACGGCGGTGGTGTCGGCGCGGCTGCTGCGGGTGCGGCTGAGCGGGGGTGAGTGGGGCGCGGTCGGGGTGGTGTGCGCGGGGATGGCACTGCTGGGCGTCGCGTCCGGGACGGAGGGCGACCGGAGCGGTCCCGCGGCCCTGGGGTACGCGATGCTCGGGACGGCCCTGGCGGTGCTGGGACTCGCGCTGTGGGGCGGGCGACTGCCGGACCGCGGGCGGGCGTTGGCGCTCGGGCTGGGTGCCGGGTTCGGGTTCGGGGTGGTCGAGGTGGCGGTGCGCCTGATCGACTCGCTCGCGCCGTCGGCGCTGCTGGCCGACCCGGCGACGTACGCACTGCTCGTCGGCGGTGGCGCGGCCTTTCTGTCGCTGACCTCGGCGCTGGAGCGGGGGTCGGTGACCACGGCGACCGCGGGGATGGTGATCGGGGAGACGATCGGGCCCGCGCTGGTGGGGGTGGTGTGGCTCGGGGACCGTACCCGGGAGGGGCTGGCGTGGATGGCGGTGCTGGGTTTCGTGGTGGCCGTCGCGGGGGCGTTGGCCTTGGCCAGGTTCGGTGAGGCGCCGGAGCGTTCGAGTCAGCGATCCGAGCTGCGGATTCCGTGAGGGTTCCCTGAGTTGCTGCCGGCAGGGCTCGACAGGGTGAGCCGTGCCGACGGGAAGGGAACAGTCGGATTCGGCGGCGCTACCGGAAAGGACCTGTCGGAAGCCGCGGCTCTACCGGAAAGGACCTGTCGGATTCGGCGGCCCTACCGGAGGGAACCGTCGGATTCGGCGGCGCTATTCGGGCAGTACCGCGCACAGCGCCTCCAGCGCTCCCGACCAGGCGTGGTCCGGCGGTGTTCCGTAGCCCACGACGAGCGCGTCGCGCCGCTCGACGACGGCGTCGGGGTGCTGGTAGCGGTGCAGTCCGTGGATCGCGAGGCCCTGCCAGGCGGCCGCCCGCAGCGCCGGCTGCTCGGTGCCCGGCGGGAGCCGCAGCACCACGTGCAGGCCGGCCGCGATCCCGGTGGCGTGAACCCGCGGGGCCCGCCGCGCGAGCTCGGCGACGAGGGCGTCGCGGCGGCGCCGGTAGCGGAGCCGGGCGGCGCGCACATGACGGTCGTAGGCGCCGGAGGTCAGGAACTCGGCGAGGGTCAACTGGTCGAGGACCCCGCAGGTGTCGATGTCGCCCTTGGCGGCCAGCACCTCCTCCATGAGGCCGGGCGGCAGCACCAGCCAGCCCAGTCGCAGGCCGGGGGCGAGGGACTTGCTGACCGTACCCGCGTGGACGACGTGGTCGGGGTCCAGGCCCTGGAGGGCGCCGACGGGCTGGCGGTCGTAGCGGAACTCGCCGTCGTAGTCGTCCTCGACGACCAGTCCTCCGGTGCGGCGGGCCCACTCGACGACGGCCGAGCGGCGGTCGCGGTGCAGGGTGCCGCCCATCGGGAACTGGTGGGCGGGGGTGAGCAGCACTGCGCCCTGGTCGGTCAACTCCCGTGGATCCGTGCCGCGTTCGTCGAAGGGCAGTGGCACGGTCCGCAGGCCGGCGGCCGCGAGCAGGTTCCAGTGCACGTCGAGGCCGTAGGACTCCACGGCGACCGTGCGGGCGCCCCGGGCCCGCAGCACCGCGCCGAGGAGGCGCAGGCCGTGCGAGATGCCGGCGCAGACGAGGATGCGGTCGGGGTCGGCGCGCACCCCGCGGGCGCGGGAGAGGTACTCGGCGAGGGCGGTGCGCAGTTCGACCCGGCCGCGCGGATCGCCGTAGTCGAGGGCCTGGTAGGGGGCGGTGGCGAGGGCGCGGCGGGCGGCCTTGAGCCATTCGGCGCGGGGGAAGGAGGCGAGGTCGGGGG
>NZ_LJBR01000187.1 GCF_001282115.1 Streptomyces sp. NRRL B-24085
GCTGGCAGCGGCGGCACGTCCGGCGCCGGCAGCTGCTCGCGCCGGGCCGCGGCCAGTGACCAGCACGAACGGGTCGTGGCCCGGCACGAGCAACTGCCGCCGTGGGACGTGACGCCGGATCAGCTCGAGGACGTCAGCAGGATCTACCGGTACGCCTGAGAGGGCACGCGGGCGGGCCCGCCGAATCGGGAACGGACGGACAGGGAAGAGCCCCGGCGCCTGAGGTGCCGGGGCTCTTGTACGCGTACGGACGATCAGCCGCCGTAGCCGCCGTGCCCACCCGGGCCGGGGTTGCCCTTGTGGCTGTCGCTGACGTTGGCGCAGCTGTTGCCGAAGGCCGGGTTCAGCAGACCGATCACGTTGACGGTGTTCCCGCACACGTTGACCGGGATGTGGATCGGGACCTGGACGACGTTGCCGGACAGGACACCGGGCGAGCCGACGGCGGTGCCGTCGGCGCCCGCGTCCGCCAGGGCCAGGCCCGCGCCGCCGATGACCACGGCACCGGTGCCGAGGGCGACACCTGCTGCCTTCGCGATGCGAGACATCACGTTCTCCTTTTGACTCGGTGAGTGCGACGGCAGGACGCGCCGTCGCACTTCCCCTTCAACGCGGAGGCTCACTCCTGGTAACGGCGTTCATGTGGGGATCACCCTTCTTGAAGCGGACGCCCGGGTACCGCCCGCGTCAGGGGAGCCGCCGCACGGGGGAGCCCGCCAGATAGGCCTGGATGCTCTCCACGGCCTGGCCGTAGTACGTCGCGTAGTTGGCCTGCGAGACGTAGCCGAGGTGCGGAGTGGCGAGCAGACGCGGTGCCGTGCGCATCGGGTGGCCGGCGGGCAGGGGCTCGGTGTCGAAGACGTCGACGCCCGCGCCGGCGATCCGGCCCTCGCGCAGGGCGGCGAGGAGCGCGTCCTGGTCGACGATCGCCGCGCGCGAGGTGTTGACCAGGTAGGCGGTGGGCTTGAGGAGGGCGAGTTCGGCGGCGCCGAGCAGGCCCCGGGTGCGGTCGCCGAGGGCGAGGTGGACGGAGACGAAGTCGCTCTCGGAGAGCAGCTCTTCCTTGGACCCGGCGAGGCGTACGCCGACCTCGTCGGCGCGTTCCCGGGTGAGGTTCTGGCTCCAGGCACTGACCTCCATGCCGAAGGCGAGCCCGACCTGCGCCACCCGGCCGCCGATCCTCCCGAGGCCGAGCAGTCCGAGCCGGCGGCCGTGCAGGTCGGCGCCGACGGTGGACTGCCACGGGCCGTTCGCACGCAGGGCGTTGCTCTCCTCGACGATCCCGCGGGCCAGGCCGAGCAGCAGCGCCCAGGTCAGCTCGACCGGCGGGGTCGACGAACTCGCCGTACCGCACACGGTGATCCCGTGCGCCTCGGCGGCCGCGTAGTCGATGACGGAGTTGCGCATGCCGGAGGCGATGAGCAGCTTCAGCCGGGGCAGGCGGGCGAGGAGCGAGGCGGGGAAGGGGACGCGCTCGCGCAGGGTGACCACGATGTCGGCGTCGGCGAGGGCGACGGCCAGCGCGTCCTCGTCGGCGAAGTGGGTGTCGTACGCGACGACGTCGACCAGGTCCCCGAGCGGTGACCAGTCGGCGAACCGGGTCGCCGCCCGCTGGAAGTCGTCGAGCACGGCACAGCGCAGACGCATGTCGGTCCTTCCCCTGCTTGATCCGGCCAGGGAGATCGACTCTACGCCGTGGCACTGTCAGCGGGGGGCGCGTGGCCGGGTCAGCCGGTGTTGCCGCGCGGGTGGCGTGCGCCGGTCTCGATCCGCTTCACCGGCACCCGGCCGAAGTGGTGGACGAACTCCGGGTGCGAGAAGCCGTCCGGTCCGGCGAGCGCCTCGGGCCCGGAGCGGTCCGCGTCCGCGTCCAGCCGTACGACGGCGGTCTCCTTGCCCCATTGCCGCCCGGCCTCGCGCTCACACGGCACGAGGCGCTTGGCCCAGGCCCGCGCGCGGGGCGGACATGAAAAGACCCTCTGTCCAAAACGCTTGGTCAGAAGGTGTGAGCGCCCCCGGCAGGACTCGAACCTGCGGCCAAGCGCTTAGAAGGCGCCTGCTCTATCCACTGAGCTACGGGGGCCGGGTGTGGTGGCCTCTGTCTTGGGTGCCCGGGTGTGGGCCGTTCCGTGACGTTGCCGGGGACAAGGATAGGGCTCCCACGACCTTGTCCCTGTTGCTTCGCCTCCGTGGCTCGATGTGGAGGTTCAGTGAAGCGGTCCTGATAATCGCAGGCAGGTACGAATCGTGCATCGCTTTTGGCGCCTCGCGCACCGGGTGTTGTGCACTCGTTATGCCTGGACTGTGCCTCCGTCCCTGTCGTCCCTTCCGCCCCTTGTGTCCGGTCGGCGCGCAGACATGTTCATATGCTTCAGAATTCCCCTAAAATTGGGCATTCTTCACATGTGGTGACCTTGGACGTACGGCCTCAGCTACTCGACGCACTGTCCGCCCTGCGCGACCGTGTCGCCGCCGCACGCTTTCCGCTGCCCCTGGCGGGGGCCCCACGCGCGCGTGCCAACCGCGACGAACTGCTCGCCCAGCTCGACGACTATCTGGTGCCCCGGTTGCGGGACCCCGAAGCGCCGCTGCTTGCCGTGGTGGGCGGTTCCACCGGGGCCGGCAAGTCGACCCTCGTCAACTCCCTTGTGGGGCGCCGGGTGAGCGAGGCGGGCGTCTTGCGGCCGACCACGCGCACACCCGTACTGGTCTGCCATCCCGAGGACCATCACTGGTTCAGCGGAATGCGCGTGCTGCCCGACCTCACGCGCGTGTGGGTGCCCCACGGGCAGCCGGGGGACGAACTCCTGCTGCCCGGCGAGAACCCCGCGCGCGTGCTGCGCGTCGAGACCGCCGACACCCTCCCGCCGGGCCTCGCGCTCCTGGACGCGCCCGACGTCGACTCCCTGGTCGCCGACAACCGCGTCCTCGCAGCCGAGCTCATCTGCGCCGCCGACATCTGGATCATGGTGACCACGGCCGCCCGCTACGCCGACGCCGTCCCCTGGCATCTCCTGCGCACCGCCAAGGAGTACGACGCCACCCTCGTGACCGTCCTCGACCGGGTGCCGCACCAGGTCGTCTCCGAGGTCTCGCGGCAGTACGGCGCCCTGCTCACCAAGGCGGGCCTGGGCGACGTGCCCCGGTTCACGGTGCCGGAGCTGCCCGAGTCGGCCTGGGGCGGCGGGCTGTTGCCGGCCACCGCCGTGGCCTCGCTGCGCACCTGGCTCGTCCACCAGGCGCAGGACCCCGCGGCCCGGCAGCACGCCGTCGCCCGTACGGCCAACGGCGTCCTCGCCTCCCTCAGGTCCCGGATGCCCGAGCTGGCCGGCGCGGCCGCCGCCCAGTACGCGGCCGCGCTGCGGCTCACCACCGCCGTCGAGGGGGCGTACGACAGCGAGTACGCGCGCGTGCGGGGGCGGCTCCAGGCCGGTGCCGTGCTCGCCGGTGACGCCCTCAAGCGCTGGCGGGCCTTCCCCCTCGACTGCACCGCGGCGGAACTCCTGAACGCGCTGGTGGAGAGCCTGGGCGCCCTCCTGCTGTGCGCGGTCACCGCCGCCGACGAACGCGTCGACGAGGCCTGGCGGCGCGAACCGGCCGCGGCCGCACCGGAACTGACGGAGCGCGACCCCACCCCGGAGAGCGCCGAGCACCGGATCGGGATGGCCGTACGACGCTGGCGGCGGGAGCTGGAGGAGTACGCCGAGGAGGAGGTCCGCGACCTCGACCGCGGGACCGCGCCCGACCCGGAGACGGTCGCCGCCCTCGTCGCCACCGCGTTGCTCGGCGGCCGCCGGGCACGGATCGCGGGCGAGGGGCTCGCCCAGCGGATCGGCGCCCACGGGGCCCTGCGGCTGCGCGACCGGGGCGGCCGGCTGCTCGCCGAGCACCTCGACCGGGTCGTGCACACCGAACGCGAACGCCGGCTCGCCCCGCTCGACGCCCTCGACGTCCACCCCGAACCCCAGGCCGAACTCATCGCCGCGCTGTCCGTACTGCAGAAGGAGAGGTGACCGATGACCGCCGTCACGGATCAGGACCACACGGAACGGGCGGGGGACGCCGCGTCCGGGAACGGGAAAGGGCCGGCCGGGAAACCGAACGGGGGCGACGCGGTGGCGGACGAAGGCGGGAAGGGCGGGCACGCGCGCGTGAAGAGGACGGAGACGGACCGGCGCGCGGACGCTGCTTCCGGTCCCGCGCGGACGGACACCGGCCAGGGGCCCGCGCCCGGAGAGCCCGTGGAGGGCTCCGGAGGTCCGGACGACGGCGAGTCCGGGGGCGCCTGGGACGACGGGCTCATCGCCCGCCGGGTCACCGCCGAGAGCGAGCAGGCCGCAGCCGTGGAGGCGCGCGGGACCAACGCCCCGCCGGCCGCCCCGCTCACCTACGACGGCCCCCTGCGCTCCCGTCTGGAGGCGCTGCGGGAACTGGTCGGGCTCTCGCGGGCCCGGCTCGACAGCCGTACGCTCGCCGAGGCCGGGCAGGTCCTGGACGAGGCGGCCACCCGGCGCAGGCTCTCCGGGCAGCACACCGTCGTCGCCATCGCCGGAGCCACGGGCAGCGGCAAGTCGCAACTGTTCAACTCGCTCGCAGGGGTGGCCATCTCGGAGACCGGCGTGCGCCGGCCCACCACGGCCGCGCCGATCGCGTGCAGCTGGAGCGACGGTTCGGCGAGTCTCATCGAACGGCTCGGCATCCCGCCCCGGTTGCGGCGGCGGCCCTTGCAGAGCGCGGAGTCGGAGGCCCAGTTGCGCGGGCTCGTGCTGGTCGACCTGCCCGACCACGACTCGGCGGCGGTCCAGCACCGCGAGCACGTGGACCGGGTGCTGGCCCTCGTCGACGCCGTCATCTGGGTCGTCGACCCCGAGAAGTACGCCGACGCGATCCTGCACGAGCGCTATCTGCGGCCCATGGCGGGCCACGCGGAGGTCATGTTCGTCGTCCTCAACCAGATCGACCGGCTTCCCGGGGAGGCCGCCGAGCAGGTCCTCGACGATCTGCGGCGGCTGCTGGACGAGGACGGGATCGCCCTCGGGGAGTACGGCGAACCGGGCGCGACCGTGCTCGCGGTGTCGGCGCTCACCGGCGACGGTGTCGGCGAACTGCGGGAGGCACTCGGCCAGTTCGTGACGGAGCGCGGGGCACCCGCGCGGCGGATCGCGGCCGACGTGGACGCGGCGGCATGGCGGCTGCGGCCCGTGTACGCGACGGGCCGGCGCACCGGACTGAGCGAGGAGGCGCGCGACGACTTCGCCGACCGGCTCGCGGACGCGGTCGGCGCCACCGCGGCCGGCGAGGCGGCCGAGCGCGCCTGGCTGCGCAACGCCAACCGCGCCTGCGGAACGCCCTGGCTGCGGCTGTGGCGCTGGTACCAGGACCGGCGCGAACCCCCCACGGGGCGGCTGCCGTCGCGTGCCCAGCCCGACGAGGAGGCGACCGCCCGGCAACGGGTCGAACATGCCGTACGGACGCTCGCCGACCGGGCCTCGGCCGGACTGCCCGCGCCGTGGGCGCAGGCGGTGCGGGAGGCGGCCGTACGCGGATCGCAGGGGCTGCCCGAGGCGCTGGACGAGCTGACGGCCCGGGCCGGGCTGCCGCCGGGCCGTCCGCCGCGGCCCGGCTGGTGGCCGGTGGCCGTGCTGGCGCAGGCGTCCATGACGCTTCTCCAGGTCGCCGGTGGACTGTGGCTGGTGGGCCAGATCGTCGGGGTCATGGCGCCGAACCTGGGCGTCCCGGTGCTGCTGATGGTGGCCGGCATCGTCGGCGGCCCGCTCGTCGAGTGGAGCTGCCGGATGGCGGCGCGGGGGCCCGCGCGACGGTACGGCGTGGAGGCGGAACGGCGGCTGCGGGAAGCGGCGTCCGGGTGCGGGCGGGCACGGGTGCTGGACCCGGTGGCGGCGGAACTCCTGCGGTACCGGGAGGTCCGGGAGCAGTACCACAAGGTCGTCGGGGTGGGGTGAACGGGCGGACCTGGGGGCGGAATCCCTCGTTCGGGTGGCGGAGTTCTCCACAGCCCGGGGACGGTCCACAGGGCGCGGCGGGCTCGGCCCGGCGGAGGCAGTCTGGCTTCGCGGCGATCGCGGTGACGCGGTCGCCGGGCAGACGGCAGCAGCCGTACGGGACGGGCCCGTACGCATGTCCGGGAGGGGTTCCAGCGATGAACGAGACCATGATCTGCGCGGTGGGCAACGTGGCGACACAGCCGGTGTACCGGGAGCTGGCGACAGGTGCCTCGGTGCGGTTCCGGCTCGCGGCGACGGCACGGTACCTGGACCGCGAGAAGAACGAGTGGACGGACGGGCACACCAACTTCTTCACGGTGTGGGCCAATCGCCAGCTCGCCACGAACGTGGCGGGATCGATCAACGTGGGTGACCCGGTGGTCGTGCAGGGCCGGTTGAAGGTGCGCACGGAGACGCGCGAGGGGCAGCCGACCTGGACCTCGGCCGACATCGACGCCGTGGCGATCGGCCACGACCTCGCGCGCGGCACCTCGGCCTTCCGGCGCACCCAGCGGCCGGAGCACACCGCCGCGGGCGCGTCCGCACAGCCCGAGCCCGCCTGGGAGACACCGCCGGGCGAGGCCGCGGACCGACAGGAGCCCGTCGCGGTGACGTGACAGCGGCCGGGGACGCGGCAGGACTGACCGAAGTGCGGCTTATCGGCGCTTGCGCTCCGGATGTCACCGGTCGACTTGTCGATAAGCCATGCGGGTGAAAGTCCTTGGCGATAACGATTCCGAGTCGGATCGATCTTCCGACCGCATCCTCGGGAAGAGGGGGGCGGCCGCGTCCCTAGGATGCCGAACACAGCTCCCGGGGCTACTGATTCTGCTGGTGGGACCGCCACCCCGCTCGACAACGGGTCCTGCTCGAAGGGGAATTCCGTGTTTTCTGCGTTCTCTGCGCTGTCCGTGCGCGGACGCGGGGCGGCTCGCCTCGCGGCCGTCACGTTCGTCTCCGGCCTGCTCGCAGCCGGTGCGACGGTCGCCGTCGCCGGCCCGGCGTCGGCGGACGAGGCAGCGCAGGGCCAGAGAGGGGCGACCGCCACGATAGGGGGCCTGAAGACCTACGGTGACGCGGTGATACACGGCACCGACGGCGATCTCCCGGTGCCCGCCGGGCTGTTCGAGATGTCCGTCGATGGCGGCGGCACCCTGCAGACCTACTGCGTCGACCTCTACAACCCCACGCAGAAGGACGCCAAGTACCACGAGACCGACTGGAGCGGCACCTCGCTGGGGGCCAACAAGGACGCCGGCCGGATCCGCTGGATCCTGCAGAACTCCTATCCCCAGGTCAACGATCTCGCGGCGCTCGCCGCCAAGGCAGGCGTCGGCTCGGGCCTGACCGAGCAGGACGCGGCGGCGGGCACCCAGGTGGCGATCTGGCGCTACTCGGACCACGCGGACGTCGACGCCGCCGACCCGCAGGCCGAGAAGCTCGCGGACTACCTGGAGAAGAGCGCCCGTGACGTCGCGGAGCCGACGGCGTCCCTGACGCTCGACCCGCCCGCGGTCTCCGGCCACCCCGGCGAGCTGCTCGGCCCGGTGACGGTGCACACCGACGCGGCCGCCGCCACGGTCACCCCGCCGGCGGACGCGGCCACCAGCGGCGTGCGGATCGTCGGCAAGGACGGCAACCCGGTGACCTCGGTGGGCAACGGCGGCGAGCTCTACTTCGACGTCCCCGAGGACGCGGCGGCGGGCTCGGCCGACCTGACCGTGCAGGCCTCGACCACCGTGCCGGTCGGCCGTGCGTTCGCCTCCGAGAGCCGCAGCCAGACCCAGATCCTCGCCGGGTCCAGCGAGTCCACGGTCTCGGCCGCGGCGAGCGCGACCTGGGCGAAGGAAGGCGCCGTCCCGGCCCTGTCCGCGGCGCGGAACTGCGCCGAGGGCGGCCTGGACATCACGGCCGTCAACCAGGGCGACGAGGAGTTCGCGTTCGAGCTGATGGGCACGGAGTACACCATCGCGGCGGGCGAGACCCGCACGGTGACGGTCCCGCTCCAGGAGGACCAGGCGTACGACTTCACGATCACCGGCCCCGACGGCCTGTCCAAGCGCTTCACCGGTGTCCTCGACTGCCGCACCCGCAGCAGTGAGACAGGTGCCTCGACCCAGACGCTCAGCGAGCCCAGCCCCGCCACGGTGGCCGTCCCCACCACCGACGTCAACCTCGCCGAGACCGGTGGCTCCGCCACCACCCCGCTGATCGCCGGCACCGCCATCGCCCTGGTGGTGATCGGGGGCGCGGCCCTCGTCATCACCGGCAGGAAGCAGAACAGCGCACAGGACTGAACGGGGCGTGCCGGGGTGGGCAGAATGGCGTCATGACCAAGTCATCCGCATCGCCGGCGCGTCATCCCTCCTCGGACTCGGTGCTGTCCCTGTGGTCCCGGGACTCGGTGCTGTCGATCGGCTCGGTGGGCTCGGTGCTGTCCGTCGGTTCCGTGGGCTCGGCCCTGTCGGTCGGCTCGATCGGCAGCGCCCTGTCCGTCGGCTCGATCGGATCGGCGCTGTCCCTGATCTCCGGGGGCTCCTGGCTGAGCACGGGGTCGCTGCTGTCGGCGCGGTCCCGGTGGTCGGTGCTGTCGTGGGGCACGAACCGGGGGCTGATGCGGTCGGCAGGAGCGGTGGGAGTGGTGGCCGTGGGTGCGGCTGTGCTGGTGGCGGTGCGCGGGGGCGACAGCTGAGCAGACGGGCTGCCGCTCGCGAAACCGCAGGTCACAGCCCCCCGGCCGAACGGGTTACCACCCGAGGGTGGACCTCAGGCAAGATGGGGTGTATCTGCCCACTGCCAGATTTCAAGCTGCCGGACGGTTTCTCTTGGCTGAGTACATCTACACCATGCGCAAGACGCGCAAGGCAATCGGCGACAAGGTCATCCTTGACGACGTCTCGCTGAACTTCCTGCCCGGCGCGAAGATCGGTGTGGTCGGCCCGAACGGTGCCGGTAAGTCGACCATTCTGAAGATCATGGCGGGCCTTGAGCAGCCGTCGAACGGCGATGCCTTCCTGTCGCCGGGTTACACCGTGGGGATCCTGCTGCAGGAGCCGCCGCTGAACGAGGAGAAGACCGTCCTGGAGAACGTCCAGGAGGGCGTCTCCGAGGTCAAGGGCAAGCTCGACCGGTTCAACGAGATCGCCGAGCTCATGGCCACGGACTACTCCGACGCGCTGCTCGACGAGATGGGCAAGCTCCAGGAGGAGCTCGACCACGCCAACGCCTGGGACCTCGACGCCCAGCTGGAGCAGGCCATGGACGCGCTCGGGTGCCCGCCCGGCGACTGGCCCGTCACCAACCTCTCCGGTGGTGAGCGGCGCCGCGTGGCCCTGTGCAAGCTGCTCCTGGAAGCCCCTGACCTGCTGCTCCTCGACGAGCCCACCAACCACCTCGACGCCGAGTCGGTGAACTGGCTGGAGCAGCACCTCGCCAAGTACGAGGGCACCATCGTGGCCGTCACCCACGACCGGTACTTCCTGGACAACGTCGCCGGCTGGATCTGCGAGGTCGACCGCGGCCGCCTGCACGGCTACGAGGGCAACTACTCCAAGTACCTGGAGACCAAGCAGACCCGTCTCAAGGTCGAGGGTGCCAAGGACGCCAAGCGCGCCAAGCGGCTCAAGGAAGAGCTCGAGTGGGTCCGCTCCAACGCCAAGGGGCGTCAGGCCAAGTCGAAGGCCCGTCTCGCGCGGTACGAGGAGATGGCCGCCGAGGCCGACAAGATGCGGAAGCTGGACTTCGAGGAGATCCAGATCCCGCCGGGCCCGCGGCTCGGCAGCGTCGTCGTCGAGGTCAGCAACCTCAGCAAGGGCTTCGGCGACAAGGTCCTGATCGACGACCTGAGCTTCACCCTGCCGCGCAACGGCATCGTCGGTGTCATCGGCCCCAACGGCGCCGGCAAGACCACCCTGTTCAAGATGATCCAGGGCCTGGAGGAGCCGGACTCCGGCACCATCAAGGTCGGCGAGACCGTCAAGATCTCGTACGTCGACCAGAGCCGCGCGAACATCGACCCGAAGAAGACGCTGTGGGCGGTCGTCTCCGACGAGCTCGACTACATCAACGTCGGCCAGGTCGAGATGCCGAGCCGGGCGTACGTCTCGGCCTTCGGCTTCAAGGGCCCGGACCAGCAGAAGCCCGCCGGTGTGCTGTCCGGCGGTGAGCGCAACCGCCTCAACCTGGCGCTCACCCTCAAGCAGGGCGGCAACCTCCTGCTCCTCGACGAGCCGACCAACGACCTCGACGTCGAGACGCTCGGATCCCTGGAGAACGCGCTCCTCGAGTTCCCGGGCGCGGCCGTGGTCGTCTCCCACGACCGGTGGTTCCTGGACCGGGTCGCCACCCACATCCTCGCCTACGAGGGCGAGTCCAAGTGGTTCTGGTTCGAGGGCAACTTCGAGTCGTACGAGAAGAACAAGATCGAGCGGCTCGGCCCGGACGCGGCCCGTCCGCACCGCGCCACCTACAAGAAGCTGACCCGGGGCTGATCTTGCGGCACATCTACCGCTGCCCGCTGCGCTGGGCGGACATGGACGCGTACGGCCACGTCAACAACGTGGTCTTCCTCCGCTACCTGGAGGAAGCCCGTATCGACTTCCTGTTCCGCCCGGAGAAGGACTTCCAGCAGGGGTCCGTGGTGGCACGCCATGAGATCGACTACAAGCGGCAGCTCGTCCACCGGCACGCGCCGGTGGACATCGAGCTGTGGGTCACCGAGATCCGCGCGGCGTCCTTCACCATCGCCTACGAGGTGAAGGACGGCGACGAGGTCTACGTCCGGGCCTCGACGGTGATAGTGCCGTTCGACTTCTCGGCCCAGCGGCCGCGCCGGATCACCGCGGAGGAACGGGAGTTCCTCGAGGAGTACCGGGACGACGACGAGGAGGAGGCCGTCGCCGCATGACGGTGCTCCACCTCGCCGACGAGTCGGAGGCGGCCGACCTCGCCGCCTTCCTCTCCCGGCTGCTCCACTACGACCGCTCGGCCGCAGTGCGCCTCCAGGGGACCGGCACCGCGCTCGCCGTCTTCGGACGGCCGCCGTCCTTCGAGGTGCTGGCGGTCCGGGCGGTCCGCCTCGCCAAGCCGTACGAGAACGGCCTCGACGTCACGCTCGACGTGACCGTGTCCGCCGGCGAGCTCCTGGAGTCCGTCGACGAGGGCGCCGGCACGGCTGTCGTGCCGGCGGCGGTGACCGGCCCGCCGTGGGCCGGAGTGCTGCCGCCGCGCGGCGGGTGGCAGGAGACGCCCGGGCTGCCGGAGCCGGAGGCGCTGCGGGCGCTCGTGCACGCCGGGGTCGCCGAATTCCGGTCCCGTACCGAGGAGTTGGGCCCCGAGGCGCGTACCCGGGCCGAACTGGACCGGATCGGGCGGGAGATCTGGTCCCGGACCGTGGGGGACACCCGGCTGCCCGTGCGGGCCGTGCACGCGGCCCAGTCGCTCGGCTTCCTGCGGCCCGGTGGCCGCACGGCGCTGTACGCGTCGGGGGCGTGGCTGCGGCTGCGCACGCCGTACGGCTCGATCGCCGTACGCGCGGGGGGACTCGGGGCGCTCGGCGTCAGCGTGCGCTGACCGGCCGTCAGTCCCGTTCGCTGTCGTCCGGCCACACGCCGATGTGGTCGGGTTCCAGTTCCAGCGCGACCCGGTCGCGCATGCCCAGCGCCTCCGTGTACTCCTTCGGGAGCTGGAGGCGGCCGGCGCGGTCGAGCATCGCGTACTCCCTCGCCACCAGGGTCTCGTCGCCCGTGGCCGCGTCCACCTGACTGCGGCGCAGGACCTCGGTGGAGGTGCGGCCGTCCCTGATGGCCACCGCGCGGCGGACCTCGCCCGCCACCGCCTGGTCGTGGGTGACGATGACGATGGTCGTGCCGAGCTGTTCGTTGGCGGTGCGGAACGCGGCGAAGATCTGTTCCGCGGTCTGGGAGTCGAGTTCGCCCGTCGGTTCGTCGGCCAGGAGGACCGCGGGGCTGTTGGCCAGCGCCACCGCGATCGCTACGCGCTGCTGCTGGCCGCCCGACATCTGGTGCGGGCGGCGGTCGCGGCAGTCGGCCACCTCCAGCAACTCCAGGAGTTCCAGCGCGCGTTCGGTGTGGGCGCGGCGGCGTGCCCGGGAGCCGGAGAGCTGCATGGGCAGGGTGATGTTCTGGGTCGCGGTGAGATAGGGGAGGAGGTTGCGGGAGGTCTGCTGCCAGACGAAGCCGACGGTCCTGCGGCGGTAGGCCAGGCGGTCCTTCGCGGTCATGGTCAGGAGGTCGTGGCCCGCGACCCTGGCCGCGCCGGCGGTGGGCGTGTCCAGTCCGGCGAGGATGTTCATGAGGGTCGACTTGCCGCTGCCGGACGCGCCCACGAGGGCCAGGAGTTCGCCCTCCCGGACGAGGAGGTCGAGCCCCTGGAGGGCCTGGACCTCGACGCCGTCCGTGGTGAAGATGCGGACGAGCCGGTCGCAGGTGATCAGGGCGTCGTGGCCGTAGGCGGGGCGGTCGCGGAACCGGGTCGCCTTGTGGGCGAGGTCGGTGAGGGTGGGGTTCGTCGTCACTGGCCGTCTCCTGAGGGGGCGCCTGTCGATGTGCCGCGCTGTGCCGTCGGGCGGGTGCCGTGCTCCGCGGGCGGCCGTGCCGCCGGGGCGGCCCCCGCCCGCGCGAAGTTGTTCATCGCACGCTCCCGTCCTTGCGAGGTCGCTCATCGGCGGCTCCCGTCCGTGGGAGGTCGCTCACCGCGGGGCTCCCGTCCTTGCGAGGTCGCTCATGGGCGGCTTCCGTCCGTGGGGAGTCGCTCTCCGCGCGGCTCCCGTCCCTGCGAGGTCGCTCTCCGCGCGGCTCCCGTCCCTGGGAAGTCGCTCACCGCTCGTCTCCCGCCCCCGCGAGGTCGCTCATCGGCCGCTCCCGTCCGCGAAGTCGCTCATCGTGCGTCCCCCGCCCTCAGTTCCCGCACCGAGCCCCGTCTTGCCGACCACCAGGCCTGGCCGACGCCCATCCCCACCGCCAGCAGCAGCACGGCCGCCGCCGGTATCGCCAGGGAGAGGGCGTCCGTGCGCAACCGGGCACCGGTGGAGGCGGGTTCGGCCGCGGGGAGGGCGATGGCGGTCAGGTCGATCCCCGGGGACAGGAGGTGGACGGTGGCCCAGCCCGTGAGGACGCCTCCCAGCGCGGCCAGGACCGCCTGGGGCAGGGACTCCAGGATCAGCAGACGGCGGCCCGCCGCCCGGGTCAGGCCCATCGTGCGCAGACGGGCCAGCAGGGCCGTGCGTTCGGGGGCCGTGCGCAGCAGGGACAGCAGGAGGGCCAGGACCGCGTATCCGGTGCCGGCCGCGACCGCCGTGGCGTAGACGCCTTCCGCCCCGGTCTGGAGGGGGGAGTCGGCGTAGCGCCGCCGTTCCTCGGACCGCAGGTGCACGGAGGCCGCCCGGGGGGCCGCCTTGCGCAGGGCGGCCCCGTCCAGGCCCTCGCCCGTCAGCAGCAGGGTCGTGGGGCGCGACATCGCCGGGTTCAGCGCCGCGCGGTTCACGACCAGGAAGTCCGGGCCGGCCACCGCCGGGGTGCGGTCGAGGACGGTGGTGATGCGGACGGTGACCGAGCTGCCGTCCGGGAGGAGGACCGGGAAGGGGCGGGTGCCGTACGTCCGGGCGGTGGCCGTGGAGGCCAGGGCCGGGACCGGGGCGCCGGGTGCCCCTTCCCGCAGCCGGGCCGCCGCGAAGGCGCCGATGTCCGTCCGGGACGCCAGTGCCGCGTAGTCCGCGGGGTCCACCCCGGCCAGCGGCAGCGACTGTGCCCCGTTCTCCGGCTTGGCGTCGTAGGTGACGCTCACCGCGGACAGGTCGCTCACCCCGGGCGACCGGCGCAGTCGGTCCGGCAGCCCCGACGGGAGCGGCGTCGACGTCTCCACGCGGGCGTCGGCGCCGACCGCCAGGAGGGCCGCGTGGTCGCGGGCCTCCTGCACGCCCGCGAGGACCGAGCCGCCGAAGGCCGCCGTGGTCAGGGCGGTCAGCAGGGCGAGCAGCGGCAGGACGGCGGAGGCCGAGGTGCGGCCCGCCCGGGCCAGGGACAGATGGGCGAGGACACCGCGCAGCCGGGCGGCCGGCCGGGCCAGGCCCCGCAGCGGCAGCGGGTACAGGCGGACCAGGACCAGGGCGGCGATCACGCCGACCAGCACGGGCGCCAGGGAGACGAGGTCGTCGGACGCGCCGGACGTGCCCCGGCGGCGCAGCGACTCCACCGCCCCCGCCGCCAGCACCAGCAGCGTCAGCTCGGCGACCGTACGGCGCCGGGACGGCCGTACGGAGGAGATGTCCTCGCGGCCGGTGTGGAGGCGGACCACGCGGTGGGCGGCGGCCGCGCGGAGGGGGAGGGCCGCGCAGGTGACCGCGGTGACCGCCACGGCGGCCGCGACCGAGTGGCCCAGGCGGCCCTCGGGGACCGTGACGAGCGCGGCGGCCAGACCCAGGGCGCCCGCGGGGACGGCCACCACCGCGGTCTCGGCGAGGAGGCGGGCGGTGAGACCGCCGAGGGAGGCGCCGCGGGCCCGCAGCAGGGCGAGTTCGGTGCGGCGGCGGTCGGCGGTGAGACCGCCCGCCATCAGCAGGACGACGACGGCGACCGTGCCGGTGCCGAACGCGGCGACCGCGACGAGCGGGGCGACTCCCGCGCGGAACCGGTCGTAGCCGATGAGGACCTCGTCGAGGTCGGTGAGGATCTCGGTCTGCCCGGTGATGTCCGTCAGCTCGGTCGGCGGACCGTCGATCCCCAGGCGCACCTTCCGCAGCGCCGGACCGGCCTCCAGGGAGGCGAGCGCGGACCGCAGGGCCGGGATCTCGCGGGCCCGGAGGATCTCCTCGGAGGGCGCCAGATGCCAGAAGCGCTCCGGGCGTCCCGGCGTGGCCAGCAGGACCGGGGCCGCCTCGGGGGCGATCAGCAGGGCGCCGAGCCAGTGCATGTCGATGGACGGCGCGGGCTCCCGGATCAGGGACGGGGAGCGCAGGATGGGCCGGGTGGACCAGTAGGCGCCCTTCGGGTCGCGCGGGGTGACGACGCCCGTGACGCGGACGGGCAGGGTGCGGCCGGCGGCGGGCAGGTGGAGCACCGAACCGACCTTGATGTGGAGGGACTTGGCGGTCTCGACGGTGACCGCGGCCTCCAGCTCGGGGGCGGTCGCGGTCACGTCCGCCGCCGCACGCGGCAGCCGCCCCCGGGTGGCCGCGGTGTGGGCGCGGAGCCCCGACTGGGCGACCAGGGTCACCTCGGCGGGCTTGCCGGTCGGCCTCGGCAGCCACGGGTCCGGCACCGGGATGTCCAGGGTGGTGCGCACGCCGTACGCCGACCGGTCCGGGTCGAGGGCGAGCGCGCGCGGGACCTCGGCGCGGACCTTGGCGTACTGCCGGGCCAGCAGGGCGGGGCGCAGGACGTCCTCCCGCTCGTGCGGTGTCAGCAGCGGGGACGGCGGCGGGGCGTACACCTGGACGCTGGTCCGGTCGGGGCGGGCGTGCTCGACGGCCCGGCGCAGTCCGGAGTCCTCGTACCGGTCCACCGCCCGCGGGAACGCGGCCGCCAGGCACGCCGTCAGCGCGACCAGCGACGCCAGCCAGAACGCGGTACCGGGCGCGGTCCGCAGCCGGGTGCGCACCCAGGGCACGGTCGCCGCGGGAACCCGCGGCTCGGTCCTCGCGAACAGCCTCACCTCACTCACCCCCCTCACGCAGCGCCCGCGCCGGATCCGCCCGCCGCAGCGCCAGCGCCGCCGTGACCAGCAGCGGGGCGAGGGCCACCGCCGCCAGCAGCGCGGCCGCCTGCGGGAGCGGGAGCTGGACCAGGACCCGCGGGACCGGCCTGGTCGCCTCGTCCGTCAGCACGATCAGCGGGACCACCGCCCGGGTCAGCGCCGCGCCCAGCAGCGCGCCCACCAGCAGCGCCAGCACCACCAGGACCCCCTGTTCCACGGCGACCGCCCGGGCCAGCCGCCGTCGCGGGGCCCCCAGGGCGCGCAGTACGGCGAACTCCGCGCCGCGCTCCCGCAGCGACCCCGCCGCGCTCACCGCGAACCCGACCGCGGCCAGCGCCGCCGCCACCGCGGCCGCCGCGGCGAACGCGGCCTCGGGGCCCGCGCCGAACGGGTCGTCGCGCAGTTGCCCGGCCAGTTCGTCCCGCACCACGACCTGCGCGGGGTCCATGTCGGGCCGCGCCCGCAGTTCCGCCGCGACCTTGTCCGAGGCGCCCGGTTCCGTCGACAGCCACCACTCGGTCGGCTCCACACCGCCCCCGGACCGCTCCTGCAACTCGCGGTTCACGGTGCGCAGATCGATCAAAAGGGCCCCGCCGCTGTCCGAGGCGGTGGGCAGTTCCCGTATCGAGCGCACGATCCGCACCCCTACCGTCTCGCCGCCCAGCGGCACGTCGACCAGCTCCCCGACGGCCGCGCCCGACGAGGCGAGGAAGCTCTCGGTGGCGACGGCCGTGATCCCGGGCGCCTTCGGCTGCGGGGCCTTCAGCCGGACCGTCAGCGACCCCGAACTCCACTGGTCATCCCACGGGATGAACCCGGTGCCGTAGTCCACGCTCAGCCGCCCGGCCGCCGAACTCAGGCGCGGTGCCGTGGGCTTGGTCTTGGGGTCCGGTGTCGAACTCACCCCGTCCGTCTGCGAGTTCGCGTCCCAGTCGGTCGGCAGCGGCAGCCGGCGTACCGTCCCGTCGGTGCCCTTGGCGGTCAACTCGCTGACGGTGAGCCGCTGTCGGTCGGCCTTGCCGCCCGGGACGGACACCACGAGTTCCACGGCGGTGAGGGTCAGCGGGCCCCCGGACACATAGACGTCCAGCGGGTGGGCCCGGCCGTCGGCGGGAAGTTCGCCGGCGGGCAGCCGGTAGGGGGTGCCGTAGCCGTCGATCAGGGTGACGGCGGTCTGGGCCGTCGTGTTCGGGGCCGCGCTGCGCATGCTCGCCGTCAGTCGCAGCCGTGCCGTGTCCGCGGGCACCTTCACCCCCATGGTCGGACCCTCGGGGCCGAGGCCCTGGAGGAACGGCCCGGAGTGCAGGTCGGGGCGGATCAGCATCGAGGCGTGCGAGGTGTCCAGCGCGAGCACCGTCGCCACCCGGCTGCCGGACAGCGGCAGTTCGGAGCGGGCGGCGGGGGCGGTCCGGCGTACGCCCGCGGCGGCCGCGTACTGCTCGGTGCGGCCGAGACCCGCGTCCCCCGACACCAGAACCCGTACCGGTGCGCCGGCCCGGAAGTCGGCCTGGTCGGACTGCGAACGGTCCCAGGAGGCGCCCTGCGCGATCGCCAGCATGCCCAGCGCCGTCGCGAGGACCAGCAGCAGCACCGGGCCCGCCCCGCGCATCGGACGGCGGGCGATCTGCCAGCCCGCCAGCGCCGCGGTCAGACCGCGCCCGCCGGTCGCCCGGCGTTCGGCGAGCCGGGCCAGCGGCGGCAGCAGGCGCAGCGTCAGGACGGTCCCGGCCAGCAGCGCGAGCGCGGGGGCGGCCACCAGCAGCGGGTCCACGCCCAGGGTGCCGGAGGTGTCGTCGGACACGGCACCGGAGGTCTGGCGGCTGAGCTGGTAGTACGCCACCCCGGCCACGGCCAGCAGCCCGAGGTCCGCCCCCGCGCGCACCGCACCGGGCAGGGCGGTGGCCCGGCCGCGCGCGAACGACGAGGTCAGCGCGGGCAGGGTCACCGCCAGCGCGCACCCGAGCGCCACCACGCCCGCCACCAGCCACACCCCGGGCCGCCCGCCCGACGGCACCTCCAGGTGCAGCCCGATCCGGGCCAGCGGCCCCCGCCCGGCCAGCAGCCGGGTCAGCGGGCCCGCCAGCAGCGGCGCGCACAGCAGCGCGGGCGCCGCGAGCAGCACCCCCTCCAGGGCGGCCAGGCCCGCGATCCGGGCCCGGGAGGCACCGCGCGCCAGCAGCAGCCGGCTCTCGCCGGTGCGCTCACTGCTCAGCAGCCCCGCCACCAGCAGCAGGGCGCAGCCCGCGAGGAGCACCAGTTGGAGGGCGACGATCAGCAGGGTCGAGCGGGAGACCAGCAGGGAGCGGTCGGTGCGGTCGAGGACCTCGGGCAGCGAGGTCGACGCGGTCGTGGCGCCGCCCAGGGAGGACTCCTTGCGCAGGGCGGCGTTCGCGGCGACGGCCGACTTCCGCAGCGCGTCCGACCGCGCGGTGGTCACCGCCGCGAAGTCGGCCGACGCCAGCCACCCCGAGGTCCCGACGCTCACCGTCCCGTCGGCCAGTACCCCGGGGTCGGCGAGCAGGGGGCCGTAGGTCGTGAAGTCGAGCTTGTTGACGCCCCTCCCGTGCAGCTCGTCGAGGAGCCAGTACGGGTCGTCCGCGCGGACGGGCCGGTACAGGCCGGTCACCGCGACCCGGACCGCCGGGCCGCGCAGCCGGTCGGCGAGGGTGAAGCGGGCGCCGGGGGCCAGGTGCAGCGTGCGGGCGGCGGCCTGCGGGAGCGCCACCTCGACCAGCCCCTCGGTCGGCCGCGGCAGCCGCCCCTCGACCAGCCGCACCCGGGTGCCGTCCAGTCGCGCGAAGTGGGTCAGGTCCGGGTCCCCCGACCGCGCGGACTCGGGCTGGAGCGACCGCGGCAGCGCGTACGGGCCCGACCGCAGGAACGTCCGCACGGTCACCGGCAGCCCGTCGAAGGCCCGCCGCGCCGCGTCGCGTACGGCGGTGTCGGCGGCCTCGCGGCGCTCCTCGGGTACGTCGGCCTTGACGACCAGCGCGGTGTCGGCGGCGTTGCGCGGGTCCGCGAGGGAGTGGCGCAGGGCCGCGTCGCCGATCGCGCCGGAGTAGGCGGTGAGGGTCGCGAGGACCGCGGTGGTGAGCAGGACCGTGAGCAGCGCGGCGGCCAGCAGCAGCCGGTGCGCCCGCGCACGCAGTAACACCAGACGTGCGATTCCCCCGAACCCCGTCACCCGGCCCCCCGCCGTGTTGTGCCAGATCTCCGGCGAGGATGTCAGAGGGGATCGTCGTGGGTAAGCGCTTGTAGCGAGGGCTTGACCGGATTGTGACCGGAATCCGGCACCGCGGGACCGGAATCCGGCAATCAGTGAACGCCGGTCACCGAGCGGTGATCAGTCGGGGGTGTTCACCATCGAAGCGGCCGCGTACGTCAGGTAGTTCCACAGCTGCGTCTCGTGCTCCTCGGACAGACCGAGTCCGTCCACGGCGTCCCGCATGTGCCGCAGCCACGCGTCGTGCGCCTCGCGGTTGACCACGAAGGGCGCGTGCCGCATCCGCAGCCGGGGGTGGCCGCGGTTGTCGCTGTACGTCGTGGGGCCGCCCCAGTACTGCATCAGGAACAGCGCGAGGCGCTCCTCGGCCGGGCCGAGGTCCTCCTCGGGGTACATGGGCCGCAGGACCGGGTCCTCGGCCACCCCCTCGTAGAAACGGTGGACGAGGCGGCGGAAGGTCTCCTCCCCGCCGACCTGCTCGTAGAAGGTCTGCGTCTGAAGCGTGCCGCGCCGGATCTCTTTCACGTCAACCATGGTCTCAGACCGGGTGGACGAGGACTCAAGGCTTAGGACCTCCCGCCCGCAGGGTGCAGAGTGGAGACATGGGCGCGCACGCTCTCGACAGGGACCTCGCCGGACTCGCCGCCGCCGCGCGGGCGGCGCTGGTGCGGGAGATCGACGCGAGCGGGGCCTGGGCCGCCGACCCGGCATGGCGGGCGGCCTTCGAGGCGGTGCCCCGGCACCTGTTCGTGCCGTACTACTACGTGGGCGTCATGGGGGGCTACGAGCGGCGCTGGGGCGAGAGCCCGGACCCGCGCACCCGGGAGAAGTGGGTCCGCGGGGCCTACGCCGACGCCCCGCTGGCCACCCGGCTGCGCGACGGCGAACTCGTCTCCTCCAGCAGCCAGCCCTCGCTGATGGCGATGATGCTGGCCGAACTGCGGGTGCGGGACGGCGACCGGGTCCTGGAGATCGGTGCCGGCACCGGCTACAACGCGGCCCTGCTCGCGCACCGGCTCGGCGACGACCACGTCACCACCGTCGACCTGGAGCCGGAGATCACCGAGGCGGCGCGCGCGCATCTGGCCGCCGCCGGGTACCACCCCGTCGTCGTCACCGGCGACGGCGCGCGCGGAGTGCCCGAACGCGCCCCCTTCGACCGGATCATCGCCACCTGCACCCTGGCCTCGGTGCCGACCGCCTGGCTCGCGCAGTGCCGCCCCGGCGCGCGCATCCTGAGCCCGCTCGCCACCGGCCTGATCGCCCTGACCGTGCGGGACGCCGGGCACGCCGAGGGGCGGTTCCTGCACACGCCGGCCTACTTCGTGCCGTTGCGCGGCGCGGGCCGGCGGGACCGGGAACCGGCGGACCCGAGCGGGGTCCCGCGCCGGGCCCGGGAGAGCGACCGGTTCCGCTTCCTGCTGGCCCTGAGCGGGGACAGCCTCGAACCACGGGAGGCGTACGCGCTGTGGGAGCGCGAGGGGCAGCCGGGCCGGGAGCGGTACGGCGTCACGGTCAGCGGGGACCGGGAGTGGGCGTGGCTGGACGACCCGGAGGGACCGTGCGTGTGGCCCCTCCGGTGACGTGCCCGCTCGCTAGCCGCGGCGGATCGTGATCGTCGTCCAGGCGCCGACGTGCACCCGGTCGCCGTCCTGGAGCGGCACCGGCACGAACGGCGTGATGGGCTCCTCGCCGCCGTTGACCGTGGTGCCGTTCGTCGAGTTCTGGTCGACGACCGCCCACGAGCCGTCCGGCTGCTGCACCAGCACCGCGTGCTGGTGCGAGACGCCCGGGTCCTCCGGCGGCACCGACAGGTCGACGTCGGGGGTGTCACCGGTGGAGTGCCGGCGGCGGCCGATGGTGACCTGGTTGCCGGTGAGCGTGCGCTGCTGCTCGGGGGAGTACGCGGGCAGGTTCAGGCCCGCGGCCTCGGGGCCGGAGCGCTGCATCATCGCCATGAAGTACTCGCGGTCCGGGCCGATGGTCGCCGTCCAGGTCGCGGGCTGCTGCGGGAAGGACGGGCCGGGGGGCGCGGGCGAGGGCCTGGG
>NZ_LJBR01000188.1 GCF_001282115.1 Streptomyces sp. NRRL B-24085
GCGGGCAAGACGACCACCCTGCGCATGCTGATGGGCCTGATCAGGCCGGACGGCGGCGAGGTCCGCGTCTTCGGCCACGCCATCGCGCCCGGCGCCCCCGTGCTCTCCCGCGTCGGCGCCTTCGTCGAGGGCGCGGGCTTCCTCCCGCACCTGTCCGGCCGGGAGAACCTGGAGCTGTACTGGCAGGCCACCGGCCGGCCCCCCGAGGACGCCCACATGGACGAGGCGCTGGAGATCGCCGGACTCGGCGACGCGCTGTCCCGCGCGGTCCGCACCTACTCCCAGGGCATGCGCCAGCGCCTGGCCATCGCCCAGGCCATGCTGGGCCTGCCGGACCTGCTCATCCTCGACGAACCCACCAACGGCCTCGACCCGCCTCAGATCCGCGAGATGCGCGAGGTGATGATCCGCTACGCGGCCGCCGGGCGCACGGTCATCGTCTCCAGCCACCTCCTCTCCGAGGTCGAGCAGTCCTGCACCCACCTCGTGGTCATGGACCACGGCCGACTCGTCCAGGCGGGCCCGGTCGGCGAGATCGTCGGCTCCGGCGACACCCTCCTGGTCGGCACGGCCGTACCGGTCGAGGAGCCCGTGGCCGGGAAGGTGGCGGCCCTGCCGGGCGTGGCCTCGGCGGTCACCACCGACGGCGGCCTCCTCGTACGGCTCGACGCCGACGGCAGTGCGGCCCGCCTGGTCGCCGAACTCGTCCGGCTGGAGGTCCCCGTGGAGTCGGTGGGCCCGCACCGCCGCCTGGAGGACGCCTTCCTCACCCTGATCGGAGACTCCGCATGAGCACCACGCCGACCGAGCGCGCGGAGGTCGCCGACGGATACCGCGCGGGCCGTACGCTGCCGGTCCGCGTCGAGCTGGTACGGCAGTTGAAGCGCCGCCGCACCCTCGTCATGTTCGGCATCCTGGTCGCCCTGCCCTTCGTCCTGCTGATCGCCTTCCAGCTGGGCGGCGGACCGGGCTCGGGCAACACCCGCGTCAACCTGATGGACACGGCGACGGTGTCCGGGGCGAACTTCGCCGCGGTGAACCTCTTCGCCTCCGCGGGTTTCCTGCTGGTCGTCCCGGTCGCGCTGTTCTGCGGGGACACGGTCGCCTCGGAGGCGAGCTGGTCCTCCCTGCGCTATCTGCTCGCGGCCCCCGTGCCGAGAGCCCGTCTGCTGTGGTCCAAGCTCGTCGTCGGCCTCATGCTCAGTCTGGCCGCGATGCTGCTGCTCCCGCTGGTCGCCCTCGCGGTCGGCACGGCCGCCTACGGCTGGGGTCCGCTCCAGCTCCCCACCGGCGGCGCGCTGGAGGCGGGCACGGCGGCCCAGCGCCTGCTGATCACGGTGGCGTACATCTTCGTCTCCCAACTCGTCACCGCCGCCCTCGCGTTCTGGCTCTCCACCCGCACCGACGCCCCGCTCGGCGCGGTCGGCGGGGCGGTCGGCCTGACCATCGTCGGCAATGTGCTGGACCAGGTGACGGCCCTCGGCGACTGGCGGGACTTCCTCCCCTCGCACTGGCAGTACGCCTGGCTGGACGCCGTACAGCCCTCGTTGCAGTGGTCCGACATGATCCAGGGCACCTCCCTGTCGATAACGCTCGCCCTGGTGCTGTTCGCCCTGGCCTTCCGGGGTTTCGCCCGCAAGGACGTGGTCTCCTAGGTCAACGGAAGATCTCCCCCCGGTCTCGACAGGCCCTCTCCGTGCCCCCTTCGAGACCCATCCGCAACGCTCCGTGGCGCACGTTCCGGCCCCCCGGCCCGTCACAGTCGCAGAAGCCGACGTCAACAGGCCCAGGGGGTACGGACGATGGAGCGACAGCGGACACGACAGGTGATGCTCGCCCTCACACTGGCGGGCGGCCTGCTGCTCACCGGGTGCAGCGGGGGTGACGACGGGGGGAGGAGCACCGCCGACAGCGCGAAGGACGGCTCGTACGACTCGGGCTTCCCGGCCCCCGACCAGCCCGAGGGGGAACAGGGTCACGAGGAGTCCCGCGACCAGGACTCCCCGGAACGGGAGTCACCCGACCACCTCTCCACCTTCGCCCTCGACGTCGACACCGCCTCCTACGGCTACGCCCGCCGCACCCTCGCCGAGGGCCGCCGCCCCGACCCCTCGACGATCCGCCCCGAGGAGTTCGTCAACAGCTTCCGCCAGGACTACGACCGCCCCGACGGCAACGGCTTCACGGTCACCGTCGACGGCGCCCGCACCGACCGCGACGACTGGTCCCTGGTCCGCGTGGGCCTGGCCACGAGGAGCGCCGCCGAGGAGTCGGAACGCCCGCCCGCCGCCCTGACCTTCGTCATCGACATCTCCGGCTCCATGGCCGAGCCCGGCCGCCTCGACCTCGCCCGGCACTCCCTCGACACCATGACGGAACGGCTGCGCGACGACGACTCGGTCGCCCTCGTCACCTTCAGCGACCAGGCCGAGACGGTCCTGCCGATGACCCGCCTCGGCGGCCACCGCGACCGCGTCCACGAGGCGGTCGACAGCCTGGAGCCGACGTACTCCACCAACCTCGGCGCGGGCGTCGAGACAGGCTACGAGACCGCCGTCGAGGGCCTGCGCGAGGGCGCCACCAACCGGGTCGTCCTCATCTCCGACGCCCTCGCCAACGACGGCGAGACCGACCCCGACGCCATCCTCGACCGCATCGACACCGCCCGCCGCGAGCACGGCATCACCCTCTTCGGCGTCGGCGTCGGCAGCGACTACGGCGACGCCCTCATGGAACGCCTCGCCGACAAGGGCGACGGCCACACCGTCTACGTCTCCGGCGACGACGCCGAGAAGGTCTTCTGCGAACAGCTCCCGCAGAACATCGACCTGACCGCCCGCGACGCCAAGGCCCAGGTCGCCTTCGACCCCGAGACGGTCGCCTCCTTCCGCCTCGTGGGCTACGACAACCGCCGCGTCGCCGACGACGACTTCCGCGACGACCGCGTGGACGGCGGCGAGGTCGGCCCCGGCCACACGGTCACCGCGCTCTACGCGGTCCGCACCAGGCCCGGCGCCGACGGGCACCTCGCCACGGCCACCGTCCGCTGGCAGGACCCGAAGACCCGGGCCCCGCACGAGAAGTCGGCCGGCCTGGAGACCTTCGACGACTCGCTGCGGGACGCGGACCCCCGCTTCCAGGTCGACGCGGTGGCCGCCTACTTCGCCGACGCCCTCCGGGACGGCTACGCGGAGGACCGGCTGCCGGGACGCCCGTCGATGCGTGAACTGGCGGACTGGGCGGACGACTTGGCGGGCCGCACCGAGGACCCCGCGGTAGGGCAGCTCGCCGACACCATCCGCCGGGCCCGGCACCTCGAGGACTGACGCCCGCCCCATTGACCTTTTCTTACTTCAGAGTAAGTTAGCGGCCCAGTCGGAGCCGACCGGGGAGCCACCATGGGCGTACGCAGGGATCTGAAGAGGGCGAAACACCTGGCGGGCCGGACCAGGGTCGAGATCGTCAGGGACGAGAACGGTGTCGTACGGGAGGCCCGCACACCGCCCCTCGCCCCGCCCCCGACCACGGGCAGCCTCGCCGACCTCCCCTTCACCAACGCCACCGAGGCCCCCGACACGGTGGTCCTGCACCGCCGGGACGGGACGGCATGGCAACCGGTCACCGCCCGGCGGTTCGCCGACGAAGTCACCGCCGTGGCGAAGGGGTTGATCGCCGAAGGACTCGAACCGGGCGGCCGGGTCGCGGTGATGTCCCGCACCCGCTACGAGTGGACCCTCCTGGACTTCGCGATCTGGGCGGCCGGTGGCCAGACGGTCCCCGTCTACGCCACCTCCTCGGCCCAGCAGGTGGAGTGGATCGTCCGGGACTCCGGGGTGCGCCACTTCTTCGTGGAGACCGACGACAACCTGAGGACCGCGACCGCCGCCGACCACCCCTCACCCGACCCGGTGCGGTACTTCCGGATCGACGGCCACGACCTGGCCGCCCTCAGGGCCAAGGGGCTCGACGTCCCCGACGAGGAGGTCACCAAGCGCCGCGCCGCCCTGACCCCCGACACCATCGCCACCGTCTGCTACACCTCCGGCACCACCGGCCGCCCCAAGGGCTGCGTCCTGACCCACGCCAACCTGCACGCCGAGGCCGCGAACACGGTCGAGCTGCTCCACCCCATCTTCAAGGAGGTCACCGACCAGACAGCCTCGACCCTGCTGTTCCTCCCGCTCGCCCACATCATGGGCCGCACGCTCCAGATCGCCTGTCTGATGGCCCGCATCGAGATCGGCCACGGCCCGAGCATCAAGCCCGACGAACTGCGGCCCGCGCTCAAGGAGTTCCGCCCGACCTTCCTGGTCGGCGTGCCGTACCTCTTCGAGAAGATCCACGCCACCGGCCGCGCCACCGCCGAGAAGATGGGCCGCGCCGCCTCCTTCGACCGCGCCCACCGCGTCGGCGTCCGCTTCGGCGCGGCGTACCTGGACAAGTTCCTCGGCCGCGGCAAGGGGCCTGGCCCCGGCCTCTACGCCGCCTGGGGCCTGTACGACCTGCTGGTCTACCGCCGTATCCGCAAGGAGCTCGGCGGCCGCACGCGCTACGCCATCAGCGGCGGCTCACCCCTGGACCGCGAGCTCAACCTGTTCTTCGCCGCGGCCGGGATCATCGTCTACGAGGGCTACGGCCTCACCGAGACCAGCGCCGCCGCCACCATCGTCCCGCCCCTCGCCCCGCGCCCCGGCACGGTCGGACAGCCGATCCCCGGCACCGCGATCCGCATCGCCGGCGACGGCGAGGTCCTCGTCAAGGGCGGCGTCGTCTTCGGCGCCTACTGGAACAACCCCGGGGCCACCGACGCCGTCCTGAAGGACGAGTGGTTCGCCACCGGCGACCTCGGCGCCCTCGACGAGGACGGCTACCTCACCATCACCGGCCGCAAGAAGGACCTCCTCGTCACCTCCGGCGGCAAGAACGTCTCCCCGGCCGTCCTGGAGGACCGCCTGCGCAGCCAGGCCCCCGTCGGCCAGTGCCTGGTCGTCGGCGACAACCGCCCCTTCGTCGCCGCCCTGATCACCCTCGACCCCGAGGCGATGGCCCACTGGCTGTCGGTGCGCGGACTGCCCGCCGACACCCCGCACTCGGAACTCGTCGAGGACGAACGGCTGCGCGCCGACATCCAGAAGGCCGTCGACCACGCCAACGCGGCCGTCTCCCGCGCCGAGTCGATCCGCGCCTTCCGGCTCGTCGAGGGGGAGTTCACCGAGGACAACGGCATGCTCACCCCGTCCCTGAAGGTCAAGCGGCACGTGGTGACGGCGGCCTACGCGCAGGAGATCGAGGCGCTGTACCGGCGCTGACACGCCGAAGGGGCCGCCGAGATGCTCGGCGGCCCCTTCGGCCCTGACCGGAGGACCGGGATCAGTGACCGGCCTCTTCGCTGGTGGACAGGATCGACACGTCCTCCAGCAGGTGGGCCAGCGCACCGTCCCGCTTGGCCTGGGTCGAGTTCTCCGCACACTGCTGGGTCTGCTGGTCCGACAGGATCGGCACGTCCTGGACGTTGACGACCTGGAGCACACCGATGGGCAGGTCGCTGACGGCGATGCAGGGCTTGTTGAAGGAACCCTGGATCAGCGCCATCTGCGGGCTCATGTTCCCGTAGGTGCTCGAGTTGCCGAAGCTCTGCCACGAGCCGTTGCCGTTCGCCGCGGTCGGCCCCTGGTCGTTGCCGATCGCGAGTGCCTGCGGAGCCGCGGCGGCGGAGGCACCCACGGCGGACGCGGCGATCGCCGCGGTGGCAACAATCTTCTTGATCACTGGCCAGTCCTTTCTCAGGAAGCCCCGTGGACCGGAGCGTTCTGGCTAACTGCGGGCCCGCGAGGAGGTTTCTCCCGTTCACTCCGACGGCCGATAGCGCGGAGCACCCGGGAGCCCCGCCGGAACCAGGCCCCGGACGGGTCCCCATGACGGCGATACGGCCAAAGGGGTGAACGCCCGCAACCATTCCGCACGTGCCGGGTTGATGTGGCCGTAGGGCATTGTGTCGCTACGAGGAAAGGAACGCGAAGTGCTTAAGAAGGCAATGGCCGCCGCGGCGGCCGCCGCTTCTGTCGTCGGAATGTCGGTGGCGGCAGCTCCGACGGCGCTTGCCATCGGCAACGACAACGGACCGACCGTGCAGAACGGTAACGGCGCCACGTCGTCGTTCGGCAATTCGGCGACCAAGGGTGACATGAGCCCCCAGCTCTCGCTGGTCCAGGGCACGCTCAACAAGCCGTGCCTCGGCCTGAGCGACACCAACGTCGGCGTCCTGCAGATCGTCAACGTCCAGGACGTCCCGATCCTGTCGGACCAGCTCACCCAGCAGTGCAGCGACAACTCCACCCAGTCCAAGCGGGACGGCGCCCTGTCGCACGTTCTCGAGGACCTGTCGGTTCTGTCGGCCAACGCCGAGGAGTAGGTCGCATCCGACCGAACGGACGGCCCGCAGGAATGTCTGCGGGCCGTCCGGGTTTTTGTGCGCGTCTTTTCGCCGCGCGGTCGAGGGAAATGAGTGACGGTGCAGGGCAATCGAGTGAATTCTCCCGCGCCACGCGTTCGGTAGTTTCTCCGACGGCTATCCCTCGTTCTACAGCCTGCAGGTCATGGCGCGAGCCGCTCCGTCTGTGCTCGCTCGGTCACACGCCGACAAAGGGGCATGACCGCAGAGAAGGGAAATCTCATGAAGAAGACCGCCGCTGTCGCCGCGGGCGTGATCATGGCCTTCGGCGTGGCCGCCCCGGCCTTCGCGGACTCCGGAGCTCAGGGTGCCGCCGTCGGTTCCCCGGGCGTGCTCTCCGGCAACGTGGTCCAGGTGCCCATCCACGTTCCGATCAACGTGTGCGGCAACACGATCAACGTCATCGGTGCGCTGAACCCGGCGTTCGGCAACGCGTGCGTGAACGACTGACCGCGTAACGACTCAGCCGTACCGGCTGTCTTGGCCGGCCCTGGACCGCTCGATGCCGTCCGGGGCCGGCTTTTCCCACTTCTACAAGCAGGAAGACAACGAGATTGCGACAGACCCTGAGTAGGGGAATGGTCGCGGCCGCCGCCGCGACAAGCATTCTGTCCCTGTGCAGCAGCCCTGTCCTCGCCGACACGCACACGAGCGGGGTCGCCACGGATTCGCCCGGCGTCCTGTCCGGCGACAACGCGGCGGCGCCCGTCGAGGTGCCGGTCAACGCCTGCGGCGACTCCGTCGACGTGGTCGCCGGGCTCAATCCGGCCTTCGCCAACTCCTGTGCCGACGTGCCGGGTTCGGGCAAGCACGGCTCACGCGGCCCGCGGCACGGCGACGACGGTCCCGGTCACGGCGACTCCGGGCACCAGGGGGACGGCGGGTACGGGGACGACTCCGGGGAGGAGGAGGGCGGCGGCTACGGCGACCACACGCCGCCTCCGGGCGGCCACCACACGCCCCCGCCGGACGACCACACGCCTCCGCCCGGTGGGCACACTCCGCCTCCCGGTGGGGAGCACACCCCTCCGCCCGGGGACCATCACACGCCTCCGCCGGGTGACCACACACCACCTCCCGGCGGGGAGCACACTCCTCCGCCCGGTGGTGAGCACACTCCTCCGCCCGGTGGTGAGCACACTCCGCCTCCCGGTGGCGAGCACACGCCTCCTCCCGGTGGGCACACGCCTCCTCCTGGCGGCGAGCACACGCCCCCGCCCGGTGGCGAGCACACTCCGCCTCCCGGTGGGCACACTCCGCCTCCCGGTGGTGAGCACACCCCTCCGCCCGGTGGGCACACGCCTCCCGGTGGGCACCACACATCTCCGCCCGAGCTGCCGCACACCGGTGCCGAGGCCATGCTGGCCGCTTCCGGTGCCAGTGCCGCGATGATCGTGGGCGGGGTCGTGCTGTACCGCCGCGGCCGAGCCGCCTCCCGCCGCTAGCGCGCCGGGTGCCGGACCGTCGACGTCCGGCACCCGCGCGCCAGCCGCGCGAGCGCCGACGCCGTCAGCCGCGCGCACCCGTCGGCGCCCCGCTGTGCCCCCGCCGCCCCGGCGCCGGGACCGCC
>NZ_LJBR01000189.1 GCF_001282115.1 Streptomyces sp. NRRL B-24085
GTACCGCACACACCCCCACGACCCGCACAGGCCGCCGCAGGCACCCCCGTCCGACCGCCGGAGGCTAGTGCGCTGCGGATTCCCAGTCCGCGCCGTCGCCCACCGACACGCCCAGCGGGACGTTCAGGCGCACGGCGTCGGACATCTCGCGTCGGACGATCTCCTCCGCCGCCGCCCGCTCACCCGGCGCGATCTCCAGCACGATTTCGTCGTGGACCTGGAGCAGCATCCGGGACGCGAGGCCGGCCGCCCGCAGGGCGTCGTCCACCTTGAGCATCGCGATCTTGACGATGTCGGCCGCAGTGCCCTGGATCGGCGCGTTGAGGGCCATCCGCTCGGCCGCCTCACGCCGCTGGCGGTTGTCGCTGTTGAGGTCGGGCAGATACCGCCGGCGCCCGAAGAGCGTCGCCGTGTACCCGGTGGCCCGCGCCTCGTCGACCGCCCGGCGCAGATAGTCCCGCACCCCGCCGAACCGCTCGAAGTACGCGTCCATGAGGGCCCGCGCCTCCCCCGCCTCGATGTTGAGCTGCTGCGAGAGCCCGAACGCGGACAGCCCGTACGCCAGCCCGTACGACATCGCCTTGATCTTCCGCCGCATCTCCGCGTCGACCGCGCCGGGCTCGACCGCGAAGACCTGGGAGGCGGCCGTGGTGTGCAGGTCCTCCCCCGACGTGAACGCCTCGATGAGGCCCTCGTCCTCGGAGAGGTGGGCCATCACCCGCAGCTCGATCTGGCTGTAGTCGGCGGTCATGAGGGACTCGAAGCCGTCCCCCACCACGAACCCGCGCCGGATCGCCCGGCCCTCGTCCGTGCGGACCGGGATGTTCTGGAGGTTCGGGTCCGTCGACGACAGCCGGCCCGTCGCCGCGACCGTCTGGTTGAACGTCGTGTGGATGCGGCCGTCCGCGGCGATCGTCTTGATCAGGCCCTCCACGGTCACCCGCAGCTTGGCCTGCTCACGGTGGCGGAGCATGATCACCGGCAGTTCGTTGTCCGTCTGGGTCGCCAGCCACGCGAGCGCGTCGGCGTCCGTGGTGTAGCCGGTCTTCGTCTTCTTCGTCTTGGGCAGGCCCAGCTCGCCGAAGAGGACTTCCTGGAGCTGCTTGGGCGAGCCGAGGTTGAACTCGTGCCCCGCCGCCGCGTGCGCCTCCTTCACGGCCTGCTGGACCGCCCCGGCGAACATCTGCTCCATGGCCTCCAGGTGGGCCCGGTCGGCCGCGATGCCGTGCCGCTCCATGCGGGCCAGCAGGGCGGAGGTGGGCAGCTCCATGTCCCGCAGCAGATCCGCGGCCCCGACCTCCTCCAGGCGGCCCTCGAAGGCGATGCCCAGGTCGAGCACGGCCCGCGCCTGGACCATCAGGGCCTCGGCCTCGGCCCCGTCGTCCGCGCCGAAGGCGAGCTGCCCGTCGGCCGCGGCGGCGGGCGCCAGCTCCCGGCCCAGGTACTCCAGCGACAACGCGTCCAGGTCGAAGGAACGGCGCCCCGGCTTGACGAGATACGCGGCGAGCGCGGTGTCCATGGTGACCCCGGCGATGCTCCAGCCGTGCTCGGCGAAGACCCGCATGGCGCCCTTGGCGTTGTGCAGCATCTTGGGCCGGTCGGCGTCGGCGAGCCAGGCGGCCCAGGCCCTCTCGTCGGCCTCGTCCAGCTCGGACGGGTCGAACCAGGCGGCGGCCCCGCCGGACGCGGCGAGCGCGACCTCGGCGACCGAGCCGGTGCCCAGGCCCCAGGTGTCGACGGTGGCGAGGCCGAGGGGCTGCCCCGTGCCGTGCTCGGCGAGCCAGCCGGCCAGCTCGCCGGTGCCGAGCACCGTGCCGTCCACCGCCACGCCGGGTGCGGCGACCGGGGCGCCCTCGGCCTCCTCGGCGCCCGGGTCGACGGCCAGAAGCCGCTCCCGCAGGGACGGGTTCCTGATCTCCAGGGTGTCGAGGATCATCGCGAGCGACTTGCGGTCGTACGGGACGCGCTCCAGGTCGGTGACCGTCTTCGGCAGCTCCACCGTGCGCACCATCTCGGTGAGCCGGCGGTTGAGCTTGACGGCCTCCAGGTGGTCGCGGAGGTTCTGCCCGGCCTTGCCCTTGACCTCCTCGACCCGCTCGACCAGCTCCGCGAACGAACCGAACTGGTTGATCCACTTCGCGGCGGTCTTCTCGCCGACGCCGGGGATGCCGGGAAGGTTGTCGGACGGGTCGCCGCGCAGGGCCGCGAAGTCGGGGTACTGGGCGGGCGTCAGGCCGTACTTCTCGAAGACCTTCTCCGGGGTGAACCGGGTCAGCTCCGAGACGCCCTTCGTGGGGTACAGCACCGTGGTGTGCTCGGAGACGAGCTGGAAGGAGTCGCGGTCGCCGGTGACGATCAGCACGTCGAAGCCCGCGGCCTCGGCCTGGGTGGCGAGGGTGGCGATGACGTCGTCGGCCTCGAAGCCGTCGACCGCGAAGCGCGAGACGTGCATCGCGTCGAGGAGCTCGCCGATCAGCTCGACCTGGCCCTTGAACTCGTCCGGGGTCTTGGAACGGTTGGCCTTGTACTCCGTGAACTCCTCGGAGCGCCAGGTCTTGCGGGACACGTCGAAGGCCACCGCGAAGTGGGTGGGGGCCTCGTCGCGCAGGGTGTTGGCCAGCATCGACGCGAAGCCGTAGATCGCGTTCGTCGGCTGGCCGGTCGCGGTGGTGAAGTTCTCCGCGGGCAGCGCGAAGAACGCGCGATAGGCCAGCGAGTGCCCGTCCATGAGCATCAGACGCGGGCGGCTGCCGCCGGGGCTGTTGTCGGTCTTCTTCGCTGCTGTCTCTGCCACGCCCCCGATCCTGCCACGCCCCACTGACAGTCAGACCCGCCCGCCGCCGACGGCACGCTGGGCGCGAGCACGGCCGTCGCTTTCCGTGGGCCCGGCAAACCCCGTTGTCACCGGTGCGTGCGAGGATCGGAGACGTACCTCACAGGTGTGTGCGAAGGAGAGAGTCCGATGGCCACGAAGCCGCCCAAGGGTGATCCGGTTCAGGACGCTCCCGAGGTCACCGAACCGAAGCACGCGGCGGCCGGCCTCCCCGCCATCGGCCACACCCTGCGGATCGCCCGGCAGCAGATGGGCGTCAAGCGCACCGCGCTGACCCTGCTGCGCGTCAACCAGAAGGACGGCTTCGACTGCCCCGGCTGCGCCTGGCCGGAGCCCGAGCACCGGCACTCGGCCGAGTTCTGCGAGAACGGCGCGAAGGCGGTCGCCGAGGAAGCCACCCTGCGCCGCGTCACCCCCGAGTTCTTCGCCGCGCACCCCGTCGCCGACCTCGCGACCAGGAGCGGCTACTGGCTCGGCCAGCAGGGCCGGCTCACCCACCCCATGTACGTCCCCGAGGGCGGCACCCACTACGAACCGGTGACCTGGGACCGCGCCTTCGACATCGTCGCCGAGGAGATCGCCGCCCTCGACTCCCCCGACGAGGCCGTCTTCTACACATCCGGCCGCACCAGCAACGAGGCCGCGTTCCTCTACCAGCTCTTCGCCCGCGAGCTCGGCACGAACAACCTGCCGGACTGCTCCAACATGTGCCACGAGTCGTCCGGTTCCGCGCTCAGCGAGACCATCGGCATCGGCAAGGGCAGCGTCCTGCTCGACGACCTCTACAAGGCCGACCTGATCATCGTCGCCGGCCAGAACCCGGGCACGAACCACCCCCGCATGCTCTCCGCCCTGGAGAAGGCCAAGGCGAACGGCGCGAGGATCATCAGCGTCAACCCGCTGCCCGAGGCCGGCCTGGAGCGCTTCAAGAACCCGCAGACCCCGCAGGGCATGGTCAGGGGCGCCGCCCTCACCGACCTGTTCCTCCAGATCCGCATCGGCGGCGACCAGGCCCTCTTCCGCCTCCTCAACAAGCTGATCCTCCAGACGGACGGCGCGGTCGACGAGACCTTCGTGCGCGAACACACCCACGGCTACGCGGAGTTCGCCGAGGCCGCCCGCGCCGCCGACTGGGACGAGACACTCGCCGCGACCGGCCTCACGCGCGCGGAGATCGAGGAAGCCCTCTCCATGGTCCTCGCCTCCGAGCGGACCATCGTGTGCTGGGCCATGGGACTCACCCAGCACAAGCACTCCGTGCCGACCATCCGCGAAGTCGTCAACTTCCTCCTCCTGCGCGGCAACATCGGCCGCCCCGGCGCCGGCGTCTGCCCGGTCCGCGGCCACTCCAACGTCCAGGGCGACCGCACCATGGGCATCTTCGAACGTCCCGCGCCCGCCTTCCTGGACGCCCTGGAGAAGGAGTTCGGCTTCGCCCCGCCGCGCGAGCACGGCTTCGACGTCGTCCGCGCGATCCGCGCCCTGCGCGACGGCGAGGCCAAGGTCTTCTTCGCCATGGGCGGCAACTTCGTCTCCGCCTCCCCCGACACCGACGTCACCGAGGCCGCCATGCGCCGGGCCCGGCTGACCGTCCACGTCTCGACCAAGCTCAACCGCTCGCACGCGGTCACGGGCGCGCGTGCCCTGATCCTGCCCACCCTGGGCCGCACCGAGCGCGATCTCCAGCAGTTCGTGACGGTCGAGGACTCCATGGGCATGGTGCACGCCTCCCGGGGCCGGCTGGAGCCCGCGAGCGGGCAGTTGCTGTCCGAGCCCGCCATCGTGTGCCGCCTGGCCCGCCGCGTCCTCGGCGAGAACAGCAACACGCCCTGGGAGGAGTTCGAGAAGGACTACGCCACCATCCGCGACCGCATCGCCCGCGTGATCCCCGGCTTCGAGGACTTCAACGCGCGCGTGGCCCGCCCCGGCGGCTTCACCCTGCCGCACGCCCCGCGCGACGAGCGCCGCTTCCCCACCGCCACCGGCAAGGCCAACTTCACCGCCGCGCCCGTCGAGTACCCCGAGCTGCCCGAGGGCCGGCTCCTGCTCCAGACACTGCGCTCGCACGACCAGTACAACACCACGATCTACGGCCTCGACGACCGCTACCGGGGCATCAGGAACGGCCGCCGGGTCGTCCTGGTCAACCCCGGGGACGCCGACCGGCTCGGGCTCGCCGACGGGTCGTACGTCGACCTCGTCAGCGAGTGGAAGGACGGCGTGGAGCGGCGGGCCCCCGGCTTCCGGGTGGTGCACTACCCGACCGCCCGGGGATGCGCGGCCGCCTACTACCCCGAGACCAACGTCCTGGTGCCGCTGGACGCCACCGCCGACACCAGCAACACCCCGGCCAGCAAGTCCGTCGTCGTACGTCTGGAACAATCGGCGACCGACTGAGCGTTTGCTCAGCGCAGACAGTCGTAGCGACCAGGACGAACGGAGCCCGCCCATGGGTGAGCAGCAGCACGCCACGTTCCCGCAGGAGGTCATCGACGAGTACGCGGCGCTCGGCGTCGACCTCGTCGCCATGTTCTCGGCCGGGCACCTGGGCACCCGCATGGGCGTGCAGATCGTCGAGGCCTCCGCGGACCGTGTCGTCGGCACCATGCCCGTCGAGGGCAACACCCAGCCGTACGGCCTGCTGCACGGAGGCGCCTCCGCCGTGCTCGCCGAGACCCTCGGATCCGTCGGCTCCATGCTGCACGCCGGCAGCTCCAAGATCGCCGTCGGAGTGGACCTGAACTGCACCCACCACCGCGGGGTGCGCTCCGGCCTGGTCACCGGAGTGGCCACCCCCGTGCACCGGGGCCGCTCCACCGCCACCTACGAGATCGTGATCAGCGACGAGGAGGGGCGCCGCGTCTGCACCGCCCGGCTGACCTGCCTGCTGCGCGACGCCCCCGGCCGCTAGGGCCCCCTCGGACCCGTCGACGAGGAAGTCGGCGTGCTCGGCGTCGGGTCGGGGCTGCGCTGGTGGGCCAGGGCGATGCGGGCCGCGGTGAGGACGTCGGCCCCCATGCTCATGGCGTCATTGCCCGCGCGGCGCCCGCGCCAGGTGGCCGATCAGATCGTCCCCTTCGTGGCCGTACGCGCCCGCGAGCACGCCCTCCTCACCCTGGGCATGGCGCTCCAGGGGCCGCAGCGGGCCCGTCGAGCAGCCGGTCGATCTCGGGCGTCGGGCCGGCACCACTGGTGCCGGCCCGTCGACCCGCGGCACCGGGGCCGCCCGCCGAGAGGCCCTGCCGAGCGAAGCACCGCCCGGCCCCACCGCACCGTCGAGTCGATCACCGGGAAGACACCGCATCCGCCCGACGCACCAGCCCCCGGCCGCCTCCGGCCGACCGCACGGACGGATTCCCGCCCCGCCCCGACCCGCGCCGGACAGCCCCGAAGACGCTCCCCGACTGGGCACAACCCCCCGAAC
>NZ_LJBR01000019.1 GCF_001282115.1 Streptomyces sp. NRRL B-24085
ACCGTACAGGCCGATGCCACCCATGACGGTGCGATGGCCGACATGTCGGCCATCGGTCCGGTGCTGAGTCCCGACGGTTCCAAGGTCGGTTTCAACTCACGGGCCACCAACCTGGTTCCGCAGGCCGATCCGAACGGCGGCTGGAACGCCTTCGTCCGTGACCTGCGCACCGGCACGCTCCAGCGGTACGACGGCCACTCCCCCACGGATCTCACCTTGGTGTCGGACCTGTCGGTGCACGGCTCGAAGCTGCTGCTGAACACCGCGGACGCGGATGGCAGGTCGCTGGGGCTGATCCTGCGCGATCTGCGCACCGGACACGAGGAGTTGCTGTCACCGGGACAGGACGGCAAGCCCGTCACCGTGGGGCGCGCGGCGCTGAGCGCGGACGAGTCGACGGCCGTGTTCGACTCCTACTACCCGGGACTGGTGCCCGAGGACACGAACCTGATCGGGGACGTGTTCGTCCGCACCCTGCGCTGAACCGTCAGTCACCGCCCGCAATGGCGCAGCTCCAGGTGCCAACCCTGGCAATCTGTGAAGGCCCTCTGTCCTACGGTGACGTGCGGCTGCGGAAGACCACCTTCTTCACGGCCGGGGTGAGGTTGTTGCAGCGAGCAGCTCTCGGTCATCCACGCAGCCGCGACTGCTATGGCCGGCCGCCGCTCCAGGGATCCGCCTTGCGTGCCAGTTTCTTTGCCCGGCCGCGGACGTCCGGCGGGAGGCGGTGCAGGACCGTGCGGGCCGCCCGGCGGAGGGGTGGAGCCGAAGTGGTGCGCAGGTACAGGTGGTGTGGAAGTGTGGCTCGGCCTGGTGGGCGGACGGAGAGGCGGAGTTGGCCCTCCGGACCGTCCCAGGCCGGGATCACCAGGTGGGGCGGGGTGCCGATCCTGGCCGAGCCGAAGCTGAGACCGGCTTCGGGGCCTGCACCGCGCGTTGTGTGTGTGACGCGTGCTCTGCGGCCGACGCCCAGGAGTTGGGCGCTGGCCCACACGATGTGGGTGCCGGGTTCCATGGGGCGCCCGCCGGCCAGGGTGAGGGGGTCGATGGGTGTCTCGCCGGTGAGTACCACCCGGTGGCGTCGGTCGCCGAGTGGCTGGGTGCGCGGGGTCAGGTCGGCATCCGGGTACCACCACAGGTTGCGGGCCGTGTCGTGGACCAGGAGTTCGCCGTGGGCGTGGCCCAGCGGGTGCGGGGCCTCCCAGCCCTCGGCGCCCTTGATGCCGGCCAGCAGGTCGGGATCCAGGAGCATCCGGCCGTAGCGCTCGACCAGGGCGAGGGGTTCACCGTCACCGCGGCGCATGCCGAACGTGGTGGTCACGTGCAGCTTCCCGTCGCGCCAGCGGATGTCGTCGACGGTCAGCTCGGGCCTGATGGTCCGGGTGCGGCGGGCCAGTTCCACGAGGGAGTCCAGATGGCCCTCCTCCAGCAGGTGCGCCCGCAGCCGGGTCAGGGCGGGCAGGCCGCCTCGGACCCCGGGCGGGTAGGCCTCCAGCGCCATCCGGCGCACCACGTCGAAGTAGCGTTCCAGATCTTTGCCGGTGCGCTGCAGGGCGCGCGGCTCGCCCACCGGGCGCAGGAGTTCCACGCGGTAGGAGCGGCGCAGCAGATGGTCCTGGAGCGGGCCGGGAGGGGTGTCCTGCTTGATGGCTTCCACGACCGTGCGCAGGTGGCCGTAGTAGTCCTCGGGGGTGCTGGCGCGGCTGCTGGTGTTGCCGCCGTCCTCGCGGCGGTTCCAGATGTAGCAGGGATGGTCGGCGACGATGGACACCGTCTTGGCCCGCACATAGGCGCGGGCCATGAACAGCTGGTCCTCCAGCCGCACCGGACCCTCGGGAAACCTCAGGTCATGGGCGAGCAGGAAAGCGCGGCGGAACATCTTGTGCGGGGTCAGGCTCTCCATCAACGGCGCGTCCTCGACCGTGCAGCGCTCCACGGTGCGTTTGAAGACGTTGCTGGGGCCCGCCATGGTGCCGATGACCTTGCCCAGCACAATGTCCGAGCGGTTGCGGTCGGCCATCCGGTGCAGGACCTCCAGGGCCTGAGGGGTCAGCTCGTCGTCCTGGTCCACGAACTGGACGTACTCCCCGCGCGCCTCCCGGACCCCGACATTGCGGGGCTTGCCCGGCCAGCCGGAGTTCTCCTGGTGGATCACCCGCACATGCGCGTACTCGGCGGCCAACTCCTCCAGGCGCTGCGCGGAGCCGTCGGTCGAACCGTCATTGACATAGACGATCTCGTACGCGTCCTCCCCCATCGTCTGGCCTAAGAGTGACGGCGCACACAAGTCGATATAGCGACCCGCGTTGTACACGGGCACCACGATGCTCACCTTGAGCATGAACGCTCCCCCAAACCGAGACAACGGACCACGTGTCTCGTTGCGCTGTGGACGTTCCGTTCCGACTCTCGCGAAGGCTGTCTCATCCGCAGCAATGGGTGACCGCCTCCGGGAGTGCTTCCTGTTCAGTACAGTTTCAGTACGGTTTCAATACGGCGCCGGCGCCGCGTACTGGGTCGTGATCAATGAGTACCGCAGCTTCGAGGCAGGCGCCCCCTTCTACTGACCCGACTGCGGTACAGCCCGGCGATCTGCGGCTGCGTGGCGCGGGCGCGAACGACCAGGAGCGACGGCCAAGAGGGCCGTGGGGACCGAGGACCCCGGCTGCGTGCCCGCCGGGAAGGTGTGCCAGAGGATGGCGAGCCGATCCACCAGGAGTTCCGTCCTCCGCTCGGCATTCTCCGAGGGCAGCCCGCCGCCCGAGCGGAGCAGAATCGCCCGTGCGTGGGACGCCGAGATCGAGGCGATCTACGTCGACACACACGGCGCGACTGTGGTCGCGTTCGCCTTCACCGACCCGCTCGACTTCCGTCTGCCGTCGAGGCCGCCCGGCTTGGCTTCCGCAAGATCGGCACAGCGCTGGTCGCCCAACCCTTCGAGCAGGTCGCCCTCGCCCACTTCCCAGTGGTGCTACAAAGCTGACCCTTGCGGATGCAGGAGCGATCCAACAACCGGATCGACCGGCTGTCTGCTCAGGCGCACAGTCCAGCGCGGGGGTATTCCGCCTTTGAAGCGGCAGCCGTCTGGATCTCGCCCCGCCTCGACGACGATGGCTGCCCAAGAGGCAAGCAGGCTCACGTGAGCTGTTGCCGCCGCGATGGCCGATGAGTAATGCCGCCACGCCGGGTCTACAGCACAGTGGAACCAGTCTGGGTCGACACCACAGGAGGCCGAAGTGTCCGTATCAGTGCTCGACATGTCGATGTCACTCGACGGATATATCGCTGATCCCAACGATTTTCTGGGCGGCGACGACGGCGAACGACTGCACAAGTGGGCCGACCCGGAGGACGAGTCCGGCCGGCCGTCCGGGCCGGCCGCGCAATTCCAGGACGAATGGAACGCAGCCGGTGCGGTGCTCGCGGGACGACGCACTGCCGAGCTCATGGATCACTGGGGCGGTGATCACGGTGGTCTCCCGATCTTCGTGCCCAGTCACCGCCCGCCCGGCCCGGCCGCCCGTTGGGGCTATCCGTTGGTGACCTACGTGACCGACGGGATCGAAAGCGCGATGGCACAGGCCAAGGCAGCCGCCGGGGACAAGGACGTGCAGGTGCGTGGCGCGTACACGGCACAACGGGCGCTTGCGGCCGGGGTGCTGGACGAGGTGCAGATCCATCAGATTCCGGTGCTGCTCGGTGATGGCCGTCGCCTGTTCGACGTCTTGCCGTCGCAGATCGAGTTGGAGATCATCCGGGTGATCGACACGCCGGAGGCCACTCACATCCGCTATCGCGTCCTTCGCTGAGCCAGTCGTCCAGCACCTTCTTGCCTGTGTCAGGTCGAGGTGCGTTGTCATATCGGGGCACGTGTGCGGTGCGGTGCTGTGCCGGGAGGGATCGGGGCGGGTCCCCGTGACCCTGCTGGCCGCCGCCACCCTCATCACGGAGCGTCGGCGCTGGCGGTGGCTGATTTCCGCGCACTAGCTCCCGCAAGGTGATCCGAACGAAGGTCCCCAGCCCAGGCGTGGATGACGCCCCAGCCGGTGAGGGCGGGGGCGCCGCGTTGTGGTGACGACGGCGCACGCTTTCAGCAAGTGCCGTACGTGCTGACCAGACACAGCATGGGGAACCCCTGCGGCAGGGGGCACAGCCGTCGTGCCCCCTGCCGACCTCCCGGCTCAGCGGAGCGTGCGCTCCAGCCGTTCCGCCACCAGCTTGACGAACCGCGCGGGATCCTTGGGCTGTCCGCCTTCCGCCAGGACGGCGAGTCCGTGCAGGAGTTGGGCGGTCTCGGCGAGCTCCGCCCGGTCCTCCTGCTCCGCGTATGCCTGTTGCAGCCCACGGACGAGCGCGTGAGCGGGGTTGAGTTCGAGGATCCGCTTGGTGACCGGCACTTCCTGGCCCATCGCCCGGTACATGTTCTCCAGTGCCGGGGTGAGGTCATGCGCGTCGGAGACAACACATGCCGGTGAGACGGTCAGGCGGGTCGACAGCCGGACGTCCTTGACCTCCTCCCCCAGCTGCTCCTTCATCCACTCCAGCAGGCCCGCGTAATTTTCGTCCTGTTCCTGTCGTGCACTGTCCGACTGTTCGCCGTCCTGGACGTCGAGATCGATCTCGCCCTTGGCAACTGAGCGCAGTTGTTTGCCCTCGAACTCGCCGACGGCGTCGACCCACACCTCGTCGACGGGGTCGGTCAGCAGCAGGACCTCGACGCCCCGGGCCTTGAACACCTCCATGTGCGGGGAGTTCTCGAGGCTCTGCCGGGACTCGCCGGTCAGGTAGTAGATGTGCTCCTGACCGTCCTTCATCCGCTCTACGTACTGCTGGAGCGTCGTCGGCTCGTCGTGGCCCTCACGGGTGCTGGCGAAGGACGCGACAGCGAGGATGGCGTCGCGGTTGTCCGGGTCGCCGAGCAGCCCCTCCTTCAGCACGGCGCCGAACTCACGCCAGAACGTGGCGTACTTCTCGGGGTCGTTGGCCTTCATCTCCTTGACCGACGACAGGACCTTCTTGGTCAGCCGACGCTGGATCATCCGGATGTGGCGGTCCTGCTGGAGGATCTCCCGGGAGACGTTCAGCGACAGGTCCTGCGCGTCCACGACGCCCTTGACGAAGCGGAGGTACGGCGGCAGCAGCGCCTCGCAGTCGTCCATGATCAGCACGCGTCGGACGTAGAGCTGGAGCCCGCGGCGGAAGTCCCGGGTGAATAGATCGTGCGGGGCGTGGGCCGGGAGGAACAGCAGCGCCTGGTACTCGAAGGTGCCTTCGGCCTGGAGCCGGATCGTCTCCAGGGGGTCGCGCCAGTCGTGGCTGATGTGCTTGTAGAGCTCGTGGTACTCCTCCGCCGAGACCTCCTCGCGCGAACGTGCCCACAGGGCCTTGCGCGAGTTCAGCGTCTCCGGCTCGGCCGTCTCCTCGCCGTCGCCCGGCTGGGGGGCGAGGCGGATCGGCCACGTGATGAAGTCCGAGTACCGCTTGACGATCTCCCTGATCTTCCAGGTGGAGGTGTAGTCGTGCAGCTGGTTCTCGGGGTCGGCGGGCTTGAGATGCAGGGTGACGGACGTGCCTTGGGGCGCGTCCTCGACCTTCTCCAGCGAATACGTGCCCTCACCGCGGGACGACCAGCGCGTGCCGCTGCTCTCGCCGAGGCGCCGGGTCACCAGAGTCATCTCGTCGGCCACCATGAATCCGGAATAGAACCCGATGCCGAACCGGCCGATCAGCCCCTCCGCGCCGGCCTCGTCCTGGGCGTCCTCCAGTTCCTTGAGGAGGGCGGCCGTACCGGAGTTGGCGATGGTGCCGATCAATGTGCCGACCTCGTCGTACGACATCCCGATACCGTTGTCCCGCACGGTGAGGGTACGGGCCTTCGGGTCCACATCGATCTGGATGTGCAGGTCGGACAGGTCCACGTCGAGGCCGTCGTCGCGCAGGGCGGCCAGGCGGAGCTTGTCGAGCGCGTCCGAGGCATTGGAGACGAGCTCCCGCAAGAAGACGTCCTTGTTCGAGTAGACCGAATGGATCATCAGCTGGAGGAGCTGACGGGCCTCTACCTGGAACTCAAAGGTTTCGGTCGACATGGTGCGCGTGTCCCTCACAGGTCACTGAGTCGCGAAAAACGGGCAGCAGCTACTCTAAAACACCACGTCAGGGCGTTTCACATGGAAGTGACCGCTCGTCACACCTCAGTCCTGCCCGTCGATCCGGTCATCCACCCGCTGATGCGGTCGCCGCCTGCCGGGCGCAGCCGCAGTCCGTTGTCTGTGCTGATCAGCACTTCGCCCCGGGCGCCGCCGCACGCAGTGCGTTCTCGGCTCGGGTCGCGTCAGTGGCACCGCCGCGGGAGCCCACGAACGGCAGCGCGGGCAGCACGGCAACGCCGGAGGCACGAGGGCGATCGCGCCTACGCGTGGGCCGCCCCCGCCCGCTGAGCTGCGCGCACACGAGACGCCGGATCCCCGCGGGGAGCCGGCGTCTCGGCGGGGCTTGTTACGGAGTGACGCAGCCGATCGAGCCGACTGGATGGTTGTTGCCGGTGGAGGTGGCGGTGAAGCCGAAGGTCACGCTGCCGTCCGGGGCGACGGTTCTGTTGTAGTCGGCGTTTCTGACCGTGACCGTGCCGTCGGTCCCGGTGCTGAGCGTGCCGCTCCAGACACTGCTGATCCGGGTGCCGGTGCCCGGCTGCCAGCGCACGGCCCAGCCGTTCATCGGTGCCGTGTTGTGGTTCATCACCTCGACGGAGCCCTGGAAGCCGCCGTTCCAGGCGTTGGTCACCGAGTAGACGGCCATACAGCCGGTGTGCGGGTCGGTCGGGGTGGGGGTTGGCGTGGGCGTGGGCGTCGGGGTGCCGCCTGAGCCGCGGATGCCGGTCACCTCGCCGTTGCCGCCGTCGAAGACGATGTCGGAGCAGGAGAAGAAGTTCTCCTGGCTGTCCGAGCGCACCCACTGGATGAACAGCACCGCGTCGCCCGAGCGGCCCGAGGGCAGGTTCAGGTTCCAGTAGTAGTGACCGGAATCGGTACCCACCGAGCCCGACTGGGCCGGGTTGGTGACGGTCTGGATGAGCTCCAGGTCGCCCCAGCCCAGCGGGGAGCTGGGCGAGTAGCCGGGCTTCGACAGGTACACCCGGAAGTCGCCCGGGTGCGCCGCCCAGTTGCTGTACCGGACCTGCATGCTCTTCCCGGAGGTCAGATGCGTGCGGGGCCAGTCGGAGCGGGCGGCGTTGTAGCCGGTGAAGTTGTACGGGGAGCGGTCACCGGCGCTGCACAGCTTGCCGTCGGGTACGTAACCGGCGCCGCGGCCGCCCGCGTTGGAGTCGAGCACGGCGAACCAGTTGTACAGCGCCGTCGATCCGCTCTCGGCCAGCGCGGCCTTGCACGCGGGGTTCGTCGGGTCCAGGGCGCCGGTGCCGGTCTTGGCGTCCTGGTAGCACAGGTATGTCCGCGAGCCGGGCATCATCGCCACCCCGTGGGCCTGCGCGCTGCCCTGGCCGAGCAAGGCCAGCCCGAGACCGCCCAGCAGGGTGGCGAGCACCGCCGCCCAGGAGAGGAGTCGGTTTCTGCGTCGAACCATGGTGCCTCCTGTCGTTGCTTTGCTGTCCGCTGTGGAGCCCCCGCCCGCCCGGGGAAGAGGTCGCGCCGGGCGGGCGAGGGAGTGTGGGGAGGTGTGCGGATCAGGCGGGCGGTGCGCCCCAGGCCAGGGTGGTGCCGAGGTAGCCGGGGATTGCCGGGGCGTCGGTGTAGGAGGTGGCGGTGGCGCGGCTGTAGTCGCCGACCTCGTTGAACGCTGACCAGTCGGACTTGGCCATGCGCAGCTGGAGGTCACCGGTGTCCCGGCCCGCGGCCAGCGAGCCGGCGGAGAAGCCGACCTCCAGGTAGGCGTCCGCGCCCGCGACCGGGGTGCTCAGCGGGACGACCCTGAGCTTGACGTTGGAGCAGCCGACCGCGGCGTGGTCGCAGTAGGCGTTCACGGTCGGCGAGCCGCTGTCCCGGGTGAAGTAGTAGCGGGCGCTCACGCCGGTCAGGTCGAGAGCGGCGCTGCCGGTGTTGGTGATCCGCAGGCCGGGGCGGATGGCGTTGTCGGTGGCCGAGGAGTCGTTGTTCTTGTAGGCGACCTTGAGACCGCCCGTCGGGTCGGGGCCGCCACCGCCCGTTTCGGTGGTGACGCTCAGCGCGGCGGAGGCGGCGGAGACGTTGCCGGCCGCGTCACGGGCCCGCACCGTGTAGCTGTAAGCCGTGGCGGCGCTCAGCCCGGTGTCCGTGTACGTGGTGCCTGCGGTCGGCGAGCCGACCCGGGTGCCGTTGCGGTACACGTCGTACCCGCTTACGCCCACGTTGTCGGTGGACGCGGTCCAGGCCAGCGAGATGCTGCTCGCGGTCTTCGCGGTGGCCTGCAGTCCGGTCGGAGTGGTCGGGGCGGTGGTGTCACCCGGATCGGTGCCGCCCGTCGGCACCGCGGGGTAGGCGTTGCGCACCAGCATCGAGAACTGGCTGTGGAACCAGTGGCCGGCCAGCGGTGCGTCGGGCAGCGCCCCGGTCTTGTTGTTGCCGGCGTTGGACGCGGTGTAGTCGGGGTCGCACATCGGGTCCGCGCGCTTGCCCTCCTCATTGGGGATGTCCTTGCTGGCTCCGTCGGACTCCCCCGGCGGCTTGACCCACAGGAAGGCGTCGAGGTGCGAGTCGGGGTATCCGGAGGGCGTGGCCTGCGGCGGCTGTCCGAGCCCGGCTCCGCTCGCGTTGCACCACAGTCCACGGTGGGAGCGGCGGTCGGCCTTGGACTCGGTGACGTAGGTGTCGAGAGTGGTGCTGGTGCTCTCCGCGGTGGGCCGCGCGGCGCCGCCCCAGCCGTTACGGGAGGTGTCGACCACAAGGCCGGTGGAAGTGGGCCAGCCCGCCGAGACCAGAGCCCGGTGGACGTTCCTGGTGAAGTCCACCTCGTCGAAGTTGGGGTTCCACTCGTAGAACTTGCTCGACTTGACCATGTTGCCGCCGACCTGCTTGTCGGGGTTGGTCAGGAAGGGCTCTTCCAGCGGCGTGTAGTTGGCGACGTTGGTGATCAGCCCGTTGACGCTGTTCAGCCCGGCCGCGGTGCCCTTGGCCACCTCGGTGTACTGCTGCACGGTCTGGGTGAGGTTGTTGTCCCAGCCGAGCCAGCCGGAGTGCGCGTAGTCCAGGTAGGTGTACACGTTCGGGATGGCGTGCAGCTTGTCCAGGGCGTATCGGATGCCCTCGACGTAGATGCCGCTGCTCTTGGCCTGGGCGCACTCGGGGTCGGCGGTGTTGGTGACCAGGTTGGGCAGGCTGTCGGGCTCGACGACCGTGGTGATGCGGATGTCCTGGTACTTGGGATTCTTCATGACGTTCGCGATGACGTCGATGTACTCGGTCTTGTAGCGGTTCAGACCCGCCTGGGTGAGCGGGAGTTCGCCGCTGGAGGCGAGGGCGGCGCAGTCGCGTCCCGGCAGGTCGTACACCACGAAGGTGGCGGTGATCGGCTGTCCGGGCTTCTTCTGGGCGAGCGCCAGGTCGAGGTGGTCGGCCAGGCTCTTGCGGCCTGCGTTGGCGTCACCGCCGTGCACGGCCGCGATCCGGTCCAGCCAGACGGCGGTCGGATAGCTCTTGACCTTCTCCATCTTCGCCTTGAGCGTGGCGTCGGAGGTCTGCGCGATGGACGTGTCCACGTGCTCGGCGTAGTCGGGGTTGAGGTAGAAGCTCGCCCCCGCGAAGGGGTTGTCGACATGCGGTTCCGCCGCTGCCGCGGGCTGTCCCGCGATCTGGCCGGCCACCCCGAGCATCAGGGTGGCCAGGGCGGTGGCCAGAGCTGCCGACCGTCGTCGGCGCGTTCGCGGCAGCGAGGCGCCGTCGGCTCTGGTCGGGTGGGTCATCGTGCCTCCTCGGTGGTACGTGCGGGGTGCCGGTCGTACGTTCAGGAGCCGGTGCACTGGGGGGCGGGCGTGCCCGCACCGCCGTTGGCGGTGAAGCCGAACGAGGTGGTGGCGCCGGGTGACAGGGCGCCGTTGTGGGCGGCGTTACGGACGGTCGCGCGGCCTTGGGCCACGGTCAGGGAGCCGTTCCACAGACTGTTGACGGTGGAGCCGTTCAGGTCCCAGGCGACGGACCAGCCGGTGAGCGGGGCACTGCCGGAGTTCTTGACGGTCATCTCCGCCTGGTAGCCGCCGGACCAGGCCGAGACGACCTTGAACTGGGCGGTGCAGGCCTTGGGTTGGGGCTCCGGGTCCGGGTCGGGGTCAGGGTCGGGGTCGGTACCGTAGGTCAGGCCGTGCCCGTAGGCGTAGAGCGGGCTCTTGCCGTCGCCGTCGTTGATGGGCTGCTGGGAGGCGCTGCGCATCCACGTCATGGGGAGCTTGCCGGTCGGGGCGTGGTCGCCGAAGAGCACGTCGGACACGCCGGCGCCCTCGGTGCCGGGCAGCCAGGCCGCCAGCAGGGCGCGCCAGTCCGGCAGTTGGGCGGCGATGTCGAGCGGGCGCCCGGAGACCAGGACCACCACGACGGGCACACCGCTGGCCTTGAGCCGGCTGAGGGTCTGCAGGTCCTCCTGGTCCAGCCCCATGGAACCGGGCCGGTCGCCGTGCATCTCGGCGTACGGCGTCTCCCCGACCACCGCGACGGCGGCGGTGTAGCTAGCGTCGATGCCGTTGCCGTAGCGGTCGTAGGTGATCCGGGACGGGTCGCTCGCGGCGGCGCGAATGCCCTGGAGGACGGTCGTGCCCTCGGTGACGGGCCCGCTGCGGCCCTGCCAGCCCAGGGTCCAGCCGCCGCTCTGGTTGCCGATGTCATCGGCGGACTTGCCGGCCACGAACAGCTTGGCGTTCTTCGACAGCGGCAGGATCGCGCCGTCGTTCTTCAGCAGCACCTGCGACTGGCGCACCGCCTGCCGTGCCAGGGCCCGGTGCTCGGCGGAGCCCACGGTCAGGGTCAACGACCGGTCGGTGAGCGGTTTTTCGAACAGGCCGAGCTGGAACTTCTTGGTGAGGATGCGCCGGTTGGCGTCGTCGACGCGCGTCAGGGGGATCCGCCCGGCGCTCACCTCGCCGCGCAGCAGGGTGAGGAACTTCTTGTAGTCGTGCGGGACCATCACCATGTCGACGCCGGCGTTGACGGACGTGGTGATCTCGGCGCCGGTGAAACCGCTCTGCCCGTCCAACTGGTCGACTGCGGCCCAGTCCGAGACGACGAAGCCGGTGAAGCCCAGCTCGCCCTTGAGCACGTCGGTGACCAGGTACTTGTGCCCGTGCGAGCGCACGCCGTTCCAGCTGCTGTAGGACAGCATCACCGAGCCCACGCCCCGCCGTACCGCCTCCTGGAAGGGCGGCAGGTGGATCGCCCGCAGCTCGGTCTCGGACAGCTCGGTGTTGCCCTGGTCGACGCCTCCGGTCGTGCCGCCGTCGCCGATGTAGTGCTTGGCGGTGGCCAGTACCGACGCCGTGTCGCCGCCCAGGGTCGTGCCCTGCATGCCGGTGACGAACGTGGCCATGGCGGTGGGCAGTTCGGGCTTCTCACCGAACGACTCGTAGGTGCGTCCCCACCGGTCGTTGCGGGCCACGCACAGACACGGCGCGAAGGACCAGTCGATACCTGTACCGGCCACCTCCTCGGCCACCGCCCGTCCGACGCGCTGCACCAGCGCCGGGTCACGGGTGGCACCGAGGCCGATGTTGTGCGGGAAGAGGGTGGCGCCGCGCACCGCGTTGTGGCCGTGCACCGCGTCGATGCCGTAGATCATCGGGATGCTCAGCGGAGTCGTGAGGGCGGTGCGCTGGAGGGAGTCGTAGGTATCGGCCCAGGTCTGGGCGTTGTTGGGGCTGACCGTCGAGTCGCCGCCGGAGAGCACCGAGCCGATGCGGTAGGTGGAGAGGTCGGACTGCGGGACGAGCGCGTCCTTCTCGATCTGGGTCATCTGCCCGAGCTTGTCGTCGAGCGTCATCCGGGAGAGCAGATCGGTGACCCGCTGGGGCACCGGAAGGGAGGGGTCCTGGTACGGCAGGGCGACGGCGGCCGTGGCGAGCTGGGCGGGCGGGGCGGCGGCAAGAGCGGTCAGCGCCAGGGTCGCGGCGCACAGCGCAGCGACAAGAGCGGGGCGGCGGGTCCGGGAACGTAAGGG
>NZ_LJBR01000190.1 GCF_001282115.1 Streptomyces sp. NRRL B-24085
CCCTCCCCGAAGGCACGCTCGCAGACGCCGACGCCCGCCATCCCCTCACCCTCCGCCTCCTCTCCGAGGTCCGCGCCGCCCTCCCGCACGCGCCCCACGCCACCGTGGACCGCGACCAGGTCTTCGAGGCCTACCTCGACCTCATGTGCCTGCGCGTCGCGGTACGGCTGGCCACCCCGAGCGGGCTGCGCGGCACCGCCGTCCGCCGACTCGCCGCGAAGGTCTCCGGCCAGGTCCACGAGGCCGCCCGCCGCAGCCTCGGCCCCGGCCAGGGCGAACTGGACCGGGCCACCTTCGAGGCGCTGTTCCCCTGGGGGCCGGCCCCGAAGCGGCTCGGCGGCAGCGGCTGGGCCTCCGCCGTCCTCACCGAGGGCCTCCTCGTGCCCGCCGGCACCGGCTACCGCTTCGCCCACGAGGAGCTCGCCGACTGGATCCAGGGCATGCACCTGGACCTGGACGAGGCCCTGCGCGCGCTCGTCCACCGCCGCCGCACCGGCCCGGAACACCCCCTGCCCGTCCCGCACCACCGCATCGGGCCCGTCGTACAGGCCCTGCTCCTCGTCGCCCGCCAGCACGGCACACCCCGACTGGCGCACCGGCTCGAGGAGTTGCTGCACGCCCTCGACGCCGACCCGCACTCCTGGTGGGCCGCCCGCCTGTGCGCCGAGACCCTGCTGCGGGTGCCCGACGCGACCCCGTACACCGATGTCCTGGGGCAGCTCGCCGACCGTCTCGTGGCCCGGCGCCGCCAGGACGAGCCGGTCCCGCCCGTGTTCGGGCCCGCCTTCTGGACCGCCCTCAGGCTCCCGCCGGGCACCCGCTTCGACCTGCTCCGCCGGCTCGTCCTCGCCGACGGGCCGCCGCACGAACCCGGCCCCCGGTTCCTGGACGCGGTGGCGGAGCTGCTCGCCGCCGACCCCACCGCCGTACAGCCGCACCTGACCCGGTGGTTCGACGACGAGCGGCCGCTGCCGGCGACCCCGCACGCCACCGTGGCGACGGCCGCGCAGGCGCTGCTGCACACGCACCGGAGCCGGGCCCTGGACGACCTCGCCGAGGTGCTCGTCGGCTGTGCGCACCGGCGGGCCGACGAACTGCTCGCCGTGCTGGCCGAGGAGGAGCCGTCGGCGGTGTGCCGGGCCGTGGACCGGTGGGCGCACGACGAGCGGCCCGCGAGAAGGGTGGCCGCGGCGGCCTACGGGCTGCGTGCCGCCCCGCACGTGCGCACCGACGCCGACCGCGAACTCCTGTGCTACACGGCCCTCGCTCTGCTCGACCGCCCCGAGGACCGCGCCCTGCACGGCGGGGCGCTCGCCCTGCTGGTCCGCGATCCCCGCACGCGTGCCCGTCATCTCCCGCAGGCGCTCGGGCACTTCGCGGCCGGCGACCCGCAGTTCCCGCCGGACGCGCTGGTCCCCGCGCTCGCCACCGACCCCGACGCGGTCCTGGACGCCTTCCGGGAGCGGCTGCGCAGGCCGGGCGCCGGAGCGGCGCTGCGCACGCTCGCCGACGTCACCACGCCCGCCCTGTCCCGCCGGGTGGCCGCGTTGGTGCGGGAGGTCGTGGAGCGGCGCCCGGAGACGGCCGGGGACGTGGCCGCGTACGTCGACCGACGCCTCGACCAGGGCCCCGCCGCCCGGGCCGTACTGCTCCCGCTGGTGACCGGACTCCTCGACGGCGGCCCGGAAGGGGTACGGGCCGCGCTGGCGGCCGTGCTCGCCGGGCCCGGCGAGCCGGCCTCCACCCCACTCCGGCAGGAACTCCTCGACCTCCTCATGGACCACGAGCGGGAGCCCGCGGTCCTGGTCGCCCTGCTGCCTGCGGCCGCCGCCCGCGTGGACGCCGGCATGCGGGACCTCGTCCACCGCATCGGCCTCCTCCTCGTCACCACCCCGGACGGCGCGGCCCGCTTCGACCGCGGTCTCGTCGACCTCGGCCGGCACGTCCCCGGGTTCGCCGCGCTGGTGGCGGGCTGGTTCGCCGAGAGCCCGCAGGAATGGGCGGCGGTGGTCGGCCCCGGCACCCGGCGGATGATCGAGAACCTCGCGGGGGTGCGGATTCCGGCCTGAGCCGGTGAAACGGAGGCTCCGGGCCCGCGTGCGTCGGGTCACAGCCCCCATGCCGATGCGGGCGACGGGCACGCGGCATGGCACCCTTAGACCTGCGCAGGTCTAGAGATTCATCCGGACACGGGTTCGACGAGGAGCGGTCACAGTGCAGCGCTGGCGTGGCTTGGAGGACATCCCCGAGGACTGGGGGCGCAGCGTCGTCACCATCGGTTCCTACGACGGGGTCCACCGCGGGCACCAGCTCATCATCCGGCATGCCGTGGACCGGGCGCGCGAGCTGGGCGTCCCCTCCGTGGTCGTCACCTTCGACCCGCACCCCAGCGAGGTCGTCCGCCCCGGCAGCCACCCGCCGCTGCTCGCCCCGCACCACCGCCGCGCCGAGCTCATGGCCGAACTGGGTGTGGACGCACTGCTGATCCTCCCCTTCACCACCGAGTTCTCGAAGCTCTCGCCCGCCGAGTTCGTCGTCAAGGTCCTCGTCGACAAGCTGCACGCCAAGGCGGTCGTCGAGGGCCCCAACTTCCGCTTCGGCCACAAGGCCGCGGGCAACGTCGACTTCCTCACCGAGCAGGGCAAGACGTACGACTTCGAGGTCGAGGTCGTCGACCTGTACGTGACCGGCGCGGCCGGCGGCGGCGAGCCCTTCTCCTCCACGCTCACCCGGCGCCTGGTCGCCGAGGGCGACGTGGAGGGCGCCGGGGAGATCCTGGGCCGCCCGCACCGGGTCGAGGGCGTGGTCGTGCGCGGCGCCCAGCGCGGCCGTGAACTCGGCTTCCCGACCGCCAACGTCGAGACGCTCCCGCACACCGCCATCCCGGCCGACGGCGTCTACGCCGGCTGGCTGCACGCGCAGGGCGAGGCGATGCCGGCCGCGATCTCGGTCGGCACCAACCCGCAGTTCGACGGCACCGAGCGCACGGTGGAGGCGTACGCCATCGACCGCGTCGGCCTCGACCTGTACGGGCTGCACGTGGCGGTGGACTTCCTCGCCTACGTGCGCGGGCAGCAGAAGTTCGACTCGCTGGACGCGCTCCTCAAGGCCATGGCCGGCGACGTGCAGCGGTGCCGTGAGCTGATCGAGGGCGCGCAAGCCTGACCAAGCGCGAAGGGGGCCGGCACCGGGAAGGTGCCGGCCCCCTTCGCGTGTGGGGCTACTGCTGCGGCGGCTGACCCGCGTTCGGGTCGTACGGCGGCTGCGGGAAGCCGGGCTGCGGCTGACCGGGCTGGCCCGGCTGCTGCCACGGCTGGCCGGGCTGGGCGCCGGGGAAGCCCTGGAACGGCGGCTGTGCGGCCGGGGGCTGGGCCTGGGCCTGCGGCTGACCCGGCATCGGGGGAGCCATGGTCGGCGGCTGGTGGCCGGGCTGCCCGGTCCACAGGCCCTGCTCCTGCTGGGCCCGCACGAAGTCCTCGGCCACCATCGCGGCGAGGTCGAAGTACGCCTCCCGGACCTTCGGCCGCATCATGTCGAGGTCCACCTCGGCACCAGCCGCCAGGTGCTCGTCGAACGGGACGACGACCACTCCGCGGCAGCGCTGCTCGAAGTGGGTGACGATGTCCTCGACCTTGATCATCTTGCCGGTCTCGCGGACCCCCGAGATGACGGTGATGGACCGCGACACCAGGGACGCGTACCCGTGCGCCGACAGCCAGTCGAGGGTCGTGCTGGCGCTGCTCGCGCCGTCCACCGACGGCGTCGAGATGATGATGAGCTGGTCGGCGAGGTCCAGGACCCCGCGCATGGCGCTGTAGAGCAGACCCGTGCCCGAGTCCGTGAGGATGATCGGGTACTGGCGGCCCAGCACGTCGATCGCGCGCCGGTAGTCCTCGTCGTTGAACGTCGTGGACACGGCCGGGTCGACGTCGTTCGCGATGATCTCGAGCCCCGAGGCCGCCTGCGAGGTGAACCGGCGGATGTCCATGTACGAGTTGAGGTACGGGATCGCCTGGACCAGGTCACGGATGGTCGCGCCGGTCTCGCGCCGCACCCGGCGGCCGAGCGTGCCGGCGTCCGGGTTGGCGTCGATGGCGAGGATCTTGTCCTGCCGCTCGGTGGCGAGGGTGGAGCCCAGCGCGGTCGTCGTGGTCGTCTTGCCCACGCCGCCCTTGAGACTGATCACCGCGATCCGGTAGCAGGACAGCACCGGGGTGCGGATGAGGTCGAGCTTGCGCTGCCTCTCCTGCTCCTCCTTCCTGCCGCCGAGCTTGAACTTCGACCCGCCCGGAGTGGGGCGGCTGCTCTTGGCCTTCTGCTTCTTGCTGTTGACGAGCCGGTCCGAGGTCAGCTCCACCGCGGCGTTGTAGCCGAGCGGAGCGCCCGCGCCGGCGACCTGCTGCCGCTGGTCGTGCTGGACGGCGGCGGGCCAGGCGGCACCGGTGCGCGGGTCCACGGCGGGCTGGCCGGGGGCGCCCGCGTAGGGGTTCTGGG
>NZ_LJBR01000191.1 GCF_001282115.1 Streptomyces sp. NRRL B-24085
CCATCCGTCGCGAGCCCCCCTCGGCCACCCGAGCAGCAAAAACGATCCACCGCCTCCCCATTGGCCCTTGCTGTGGCCTGCTTCGGTGACGTTTCCTCGGTGCTGCAGTAATCCCCTTTCACATCAGCGAGGTCAACCCGTGTCCAGCACCGAGAACCAGGCTCCCGAGACCGGCACCGCGCGCGTGAAGCGCGGCATGGCTGAGCAGCTCAAGGGCGGCGTGATCATGGACGTCGTCACGCCGGAGCAGGCGAAGATCGCGGAGGACGCGGGCGCCGTCGCCGTCATGGCGCTGGAGCGGGTCCCGGCCGACATCCGCAAGGACGGCGGCGTGGCCCGGATGTCCGACCCGGACATGATCGAGGGCATCATCGAGGCCGTGTCCATCCCGGTCATGGCGAAGTCCCGCATCGGCCACTTCGTCGAGGCCCAGGTCCTTCAGTCCCTCGGCGTCGACTACATCGACGAGTCCGAGGTCCTCACCCCGGCCGACGAGGTCAACCACTCCGACAAGTGGTCCTTCACCACCCCCTTCGTCTGCGGTGCCACCAACCTGGGCGAGGCCCTGCGCCGCATCGCCGAGGGCGCGGCCATGATCCGCTCCAAGGGCGAGGCCGGCACCGGCAACGTCGTCGAGGCCGTCCGCCACCTGCGCCAGATCAAGAACGAGATCGCCAGGCTGCGCGGCTTCGACAACCACGAGCTGTACGCCGCCGCCAAGGAGCTGCGCGCCCCGTACGAGCTCGTCAAGGAGGTCGCCGAGCTCGGCAAGCTCCCGGTCGTGCTGTTCTCCGCCGGTGGTGTCGCCACCCCCGCCGACGCCGCGCTCATGCGTCAGCTCGGCGCCGAGGGCGTCTTCGTCGGCTCCGGCATCTTCAAGTCCGGCGACCCCGCCAAGCGCGCCGCCGCCATCGTGAAGGCCACCACCTTCTACGACGACCCGAAGATCATCGCGGACGCGTCCCGCAACCTCGGCGAGGCCATGGTCGGCATCAACTGCGACACCCTCCCCGAGACCGAGCGCTACGCCAACCGCGGCTGGTAACCACTCATGAGCACTCCTGTCATAGGCGTCCTGGCCCTCCAGGGCGACGTCCGGGAGCATCTCGTCGCCCTGGCCGCGGCCGACGCCGTGGCCAGGCCGGTGCGGCGCCCCGACGAACTCGCCGAGGTGGACGGCCTCGTCATCCCCGGCGGCGAGTCCACCACCATCTCCAAACTGGCCGTCCTGTTCGGCGTGATGGAGCCCCTACGCGCGCGCGTGCGCGAGGGGATGCCCGTCTACGGCACCTGCGCGGGCCTGATCATGCTCGCCGACAAGATCCTCGACCCGCGCTCGGGCCAGGAGACGATCGGCGGCATCGACATGATCGTGCGCCGCAACGCCTTCGGACGTCAGAACGAGTCCTTCGAGGCCGCCGTGGACGTCAAGGGCGTTCCGGGCGATCCTGTGGAGGGCGTCTTCATCCGCGCCCCCTGGGTGGAGTCCGTCGGCGCCGAGGCCGAGGTGCTCGCCGAGCACGACGGCCACATCGTCGCGGTCCGCCAGGGCAACGCGCTCGCCACGTCGTTCCACCCGGAACTGACCGGCGACCACCGCGTGCACTCTCTCTTTGTCGACATGGTGCGCGCGTCCCGGACGCGGGAGTCCTTGTAGGATCTCAGGCGTTGGTTGCAGAGATGGGTTACGCGAAGGAGACAGGCAGATGTCCGGCCACTCTAAATGGGCCACGACGAAGCACAAGAAGGCCGTGATCGATGCCAAGCGCGGCAAGCTCTTCGCGAAGCTGATCAAGAACATCGAGGTCGCGGCGCGCATGGGCGGCGTCGACCTGGACGGCAATCCGACGCTGTACGACGCCGTGCAGAAGGCGAAGAAGTCGTCCGTTCCGAACAAGAACATCGACTCCGCGATCAAGCGTGGCGGCGGTCTCGAGGCCGGCGGCGCCGACTACGAGACGATCATGTACGAGGGCTACGGCCCGAACGGCGTCGCGGTGCTCATCGAGTGCCTCACCGACAACCGCAACCGCGCCGCCTCCGACGTCCGCGTCGCCATGACCCGCAACGGCGGCTCCATGGCCGACCCCGGCTCGGTGTCGTACCTCTTCAACCGCAAGGGCGTCGTCATCGTCCCCAAGGGCGAGCTGACCGAGGACGACGTCCTCGCCGCCGTCCTGGACGCGGGCGCCGAGGAGGTCAACGACCTGGGCGAGTCCTTCGAGGTGCTCAGCGAGGCCACCGACCTGGTCGCCGTCCGCACCGCCCTCCAGGACGCCGGGATCGACTACGACTCCGCCGACGCCAACTTCGTCCCGACCATGCAGGTCGAGCTGGACGAGGAGGGCGCCAAGAAGATCTTCAAGCTGATCGACGCTCTCGAGGACAGCGACGACGTGCAGAACGTCTTCGCCAACTTCGACGTGAGCGACGAGGTCATGGAGAAGGTCGACGCGTAACGCTGTCGCGAACTGAGCGGCTCCGGCGGGCCGGTGGGACACACCCCACCGGCCCGCCGCCGTTGTCGGTGCCAGCAGATAGCCTGCACAAACAGGCGAGCGAGAGGGAGGGGGCACGGTGCGCGTACTCGGGGTGGACCCCGGTCTCACGCGATGCGGTGTCGGCGTGGTCGAGGGGGTCGCGGGCCGGCCGCTCACGATGATCGGCGTCGGGGTCGTCCGCACGCCCGTGGACGCCGAGTTGGGGCAGCGGCTCGTCGCCGTGGAACAGGGCATCGAACAGTGGCTGGACGAGCACCGGCCGGAATTCGTCGCCGTGGAGCGGGTGTTCAGCCAGCACAACGTCCGTACGGTGATGGGCACCGCCCAGGCCAGCGCCGTCGCCATGCTGTGCGCCGCCCGCCGCGGCATCCCCGTCGCCCTGCACACCCCGAGCGAGGTCAAGGCCGCCGTCACCGGCAGCGGCCGCGCCGACAAGGCCCAGGTCGGCGCCATGGTCACGCGCCTGCTGCGACTCGACGCACCGCCCAGGCCGGCCGACGCCGCAGACGCCCTCGCGCTCGCCATCTGCCACATCTGGCGCGCCCCCGCCCAGAACCGACTCCAGCAGGCCGTCGCCCTGCACACAGCCACAGCACAGACCAGAGCACAGACCACAGCACGGAAAGGCCGTACGGCATGATCGCCTTCGTGAGCGGCACAGTCGCCGCACTGGCTCCCGACACCGCGGTGCTCGAGGTCGGCGGTGTCGGCATGGCGGTGCAGTGCACGCCGAACACGCTGTCGACGCTCCGCCTCGGCCAGCCCGCCAAGCTCGCCACCTCCCTGGTCGTCCGCGAGGACTCCCTCACCCTCTACGGCTTCGTCGACGACGACGAGCGCCAGGTGTTCGAGCTGCTCCAGACCGCCAGCGGGGTCGGCCCGCGCCTCGCCCAGGCCATGCTGGCCGTGCACGCGCCGGACGCGCTGCGCCGCGCGGTGGCCACCGGCGACGAGAAGGCGCTCATCGCGGTGCCCGGCATCGGCAAGAAGGGCGCCCAGAAGCTGCTCCTGGAGCTGAAGGACCGGCTGGGCGAGCCCATCGGGGCCCCCGCGATCGGCGCCCCGGTCACCCAGGGCTGGCGCGACCAGCTGCACGCCGCCCTGATCGGCCTGGGATACGCCACGCGCGAGGCCGACGAGGCCGTCACCGCCGTGACCCCGCAGGCGGAGGCGGCCGAGGGCACGCCCCAGGTAGGCCAACTGCTGAAGGCGGCCCTCCAGACCCTGAACCGCGCCCGCTGATCCACCCGACACAGAGGCACACCACATGAACTGGGACGACACCGCCGACGACACCGCCGCCGAGCGGCTCGTCGGTGCGTCCGCCGACCGTGAGGACCAGGCCGTCGAGGCCGCGCTGCGCCCCAAGGACCTGGACGAGTTCATCGGCCAGGAGAAGGTCCGCGAACAGCTCGACCTGGTCCTGCGGGCCGCACGCGCGCGCGGCGCCACCGCCGACCACGTCCTGCTCTCCGGCGCCCCCGGCCTCGGCAAGACCACCCTGTCGATGATCATCGCGGCAGAGATGGGCGCCCCCATCCGCATCACCTCCGGCCCCGCCATCCAGCACGCCGGCGACCTCGCCGCGATCCTCTCCTCCCTCCAGGAGGGCGAGGTCCTCTTCCTCGACGAGATCCACCGCATGTCGCGGCCCGCCGAGGAGATGCTGTACATGGCGATGGAGGACTTCCGCGTCGACGTCATCGTCGGCAAGGGCCCCGGCGCCACCGCCATCCCGCTGGAGCTGCCCCCGTTCACCCTGGTCGGCGCCACCACGCGCGCGGGCCTGCTGCCGCCCCCCCTGCGCGACCGCTTCGGCTTCACCGCGCACATGGAGTTCTACGAACCCGCCGAGCTGGAGCGCGTCATCCACCGCTCGGCCAACCTGCTCGACGTCGAGATCGGCTCCGACGGCGCCGCCGAGATCGCGGGACGCTCCCGCGGCACGCCCCGCATCGCCAACCGCCTGCTGCGCCGGGTGCGCGACTACGCCCAGGTCAAGGCCGACGGGATCATCACCCGCGACATCGCCGCGGCGGCCCTCAAGGTCTACGAGGTCGACGCCCGCGGTCTCGACCGCCTCGACCGCGGAGTCCTGGAGGCCCTGCTCAAGCTCTTCGGCGGCGGCCCGGTCGGCCTGTCCACGCTCGCCGTCGCGGTGGGGGAGGAGCGCGAGACCGTCGAGGAGGTGGCCGAGCCCTTCCTGGTACGGGAGGGTCTGCTCGCCCGCACCCCGCGCGGACGGGTCGCCACTCCCGCCGCATGGGCGCATCTCGGTCTCACCCCGCCCCGCTCGGCGTCCACGGGAAACGGACAACAGGACCTGTTCGGGACGTGATGCCTTTGTGACGGCGAAGCATTGGCCCGGTCCGGAACCCAGGTGCGATGCTGAGCGTTGTTCCCTGCGCGCGGACTCGCTTAGACTCCGCCGATGCCGCCCTTGTCGGCGGTGCACACGCCCCCAACCATCAGGCCGCTCACCATCGCGGTCGCGTGAAGGAAGTTCCGACCCGTGAGTCTCGTGACCCTCCTCCCGTTCATCGTGCTCATCGGGGCCATGTTCCTGATGACCCGGTCGGCCAAGAAGAAGCAGCAGCAGGCCGCCAACATGCGGAACGAAATGCAGCCCGGCAGCGGCGTCCGCACGATCGGGGGTATGTACGCGACGGTCAAGGAGGTCAACGACGACACCGTCCTCCTCGACGCGGGCCCGGGCGTGGAACTCCTCTTCGCGAAGAACGCCATCGGTGCCGTACTGACGGACGACGAGTACAACCGCATCGTCCACGGCATCGAGCACGACCTGAAGTCCGACGCCGACGTCGTCCCGGACGACGCCTCCTCCCTCACCGAGACCGACGAGTCCGCCGACGAAGCTGCCGCCGCCTCCGACGAGAAGTCCGTCGACCTCGGTAAGAAGGACACGGCCGAGCAGCCCGCCGACGACGCGCCCGCCGCGGCCGCCGAGGCGAAGTCGGACGACGAGCCGAAGAAGACCGACGGCGACACCGGCGCGAAGTAGTCGCACTCCGGGGCGCGCGGCGGACCAGCTCCGCGCGCCCCGGACCTGCGCGTCTCGCACGGGGATCCCGACACCAGTCATGGCCGCCCGCCCGCCGACCCGGCGCGAGAGCGGCCCGAGAGGGAGTACGAGAAGGTGGCAGCACCCAAAAGGGGCCGGAGCGCGAGTGCCCAGAGCAAGCCAGGGCGCGCGCTGGCCCTGATCCTGATCGCCATCGTGGCGCTCACCGGTGGAATGTTCCTGTCCGGACACACCACCCCGCGCCTCGGCATCGACCTCGCCGGAGGCACCAGCATCACGCTGGAGGCCAAGGCCGACCAGGGGTCCGCGATCAACAAGGCCAATATGGACACCGCGGTCGACATCATGAACCGCCGTGTCAACGGTCTGGGCGTCTCCGAGGCGGAGGTGCAGACCCAGGGTGATCGCAACATCATCGTGAACATCCCCAAGGGCACCAACTCCAAGGAGGCCCGCGACCAGGTCGGCACCACCGCCAAGCTGTACTTCCGTCCGGTCCTGGCCCAGGAGGCCACCGGCAGCGCCGCGGCGTCGCCGAGCCCGTCCGCCAGCGGCTCCTCGACCGCCTCGCCGAGCCCCTCCGCGAGCAAGTCCGGCTCCACGGGCGAGAAGGCGACCTCGTCGTCCTCCCCGTCGGCCTCCGCCACCTCGCAGGGCCGCGCCGTCACCGACGCGCTGAAGGCCGACTCCACGCCGTCGGCGTCCGCGAGCGCGTCGAGCTCCGCCTCGCCGTCGGCCTCCGCGAGCGGCGGCACCGGCACCTCGGGCGACGCCAAGATCCAGGCCCAGTACGCCGCCCTGGACTGCTCCAAGAAGGCCCAGCGCACCACCGCGGGCGAGGGCGCCAAGCCGGGCGAGACCACCGTGGGCTGCGGCGAGATGTCCGGCGTCTGGTACAAGTACCTGCTCGGTCCGGCCGCCGTCGACGGCACCGAGGTCAAGAAGGCCCAGGCGGTCTTCGACACGCAGACCGCCGCCGGCTGGCAGGTCACCATGACCTTCAACAGCAAGGGCGCCAAGAAGTTCGCGGACATCACGGGCCAGCTCGCCAAGAACGCCCAGCCGCAGAACGAGTTCGGCATCGTCCTGGACGGCGAGGTCGTCTCCAGCCCCTACGTCAGCTCCTCGATCACCGGCGGCAACGCCCAGATCTCCGGCAGCTTCACGCAGGAAGAGGCCCAGAACCTCGCCAACATGCTGTCGTACGGCGCCCTCCCGCTCTCCTTCCAGGAGCAGAGCGTGACCACCGTGACGGCGGCGCTCGGCGGTGACCAGCTCCACGCCGGTCTCCTCGCCGGCGCCATCGGCCTCCTGCTGGTCGTGGTCTACCTGGTGGCGTACTACCGGGGCCTGTCGCTCGTCGCGATGGCCTCGCTCCTCGTCTCCGGCATCCTCACCTACGTGATCATGTCGCTGCTCGGCCCGACGATCGGCTTCGCGCTGAACCTGCCGGCCGTGTGCGGTGCCATCGTCGCGATCGGTATCACCGCGGACTCGTTCATCGTGTACTTCGAACGCATAAGGGACGAGATCCGCGAGGGCCGCTCGCTGCGTCCCGCCGTCGAGCGGGCCTGGCCGCGTGCCCGGCGCACCATCCTGGTCTCCGACTTCGTGTCGTTCCTCGCCGCCGCGGTGCTGTTCGTCGTGACGGTCGGCAAGGTCCAGGGCTTCGCGTTCACGCTCGGTCTGACCACCGTGCTCGACGTCGTCGTGGTCTTCTTCTTCACCAAGCCGCTCATGACGCTGCTGGCCCGCCGCAAGTTCTTCGCGAGCGGCAGCAAGTGGTCCGGCCTCGACCCGAAGAGCCTGGGTGCCAAGCCGCCGCTGCGCCGCACCCGCCGTCCCGCCCCCGCCCAGACGAAGGAGGCGTGAGCATGTCGAAACTCGGCAACATCGGCGCCCGGCTGCACCGTGGCGAGATCAGCTACGACTTCATCGGTCACCGCAAGCTCTGGTACGGCATCTCGATCCTGATCACCATCACGGCGATCGTGGGCCTCGCGGTGCGCGGCCTCAACATGGGCATCGACTTCCAGGGCGGCGCGGTCTTCACCACCGAGAAGACCAGCGTCTCGGTCTCCCAGGCCGAGGAGTACGCCAAGGAGGCCTCCGGCCACGACGCCGTGGTGCAGAAGCTCGGCAACGGCACGCTGCGCATCCAGATCGCCGGCATGGACACCCAGCAGTCCGACCAGATCAAGACCGACCTGGCCAAGGACTTCAAGGTCGACCCGGAGACCATCGCCGCGGACCTGGTCGGACCGAGCTGGGGCGACCAGATCGCCAACAAGGCCTGGCAGGGTCTGGCGATCTTCATGGTCCTCGTCGTGATCTACCTGGCGATCGCCTTCGAGTGGCGCATGGCCATCGCGGCGCTCGTCGCCCTGATCCACGACATCACCATCACCGTCGGCATCTACGCCCTCGTCGGCTTCGAGGTCACGCCGGGCACGGTGATCGGTCTGCTGACCATCCTCGGTTACTCGCTCTACGACACGGTCGTCGTCTTCGACTCCCTCAAGGAGCAGACGAAGGACATCACCAAGCAGAACCGCTGGACCTACAGCGACATCGCCAACCGCTCGATCAACAGCACCCTGGTCCGCTCGATCAACACCACGGTGGTCGCGCTGCTGCCGGTGGCGGGCCTGCTGTTCATCGGCGGCGGCTTCCTCGGCGCGGGCACGCTCAACGACATCTCGCTGTCGCTGTTCGTGGGTCTCGCCGCCGGTGCCTACTCCTCGATCTTCATCGCCACCCCGCTCGTCGCCGACCTCAAGGAGCGCGAGCCGGCGATGAAGGCCCTCAAGAAGCGGGTCCTGGCCAAGCGCGCCCAGGCGTCCGTCGAGGAGGAGACGGCCGACGTCCGTCCCGTCCTGGACGACGAGCCGGACGACGACACCGCCCACGCGGTCGTCGGTCCGCGCACCCAGCCCGCGTCCCGGGGCCGGGGCCGCGGCCGTCCTTCGGGGAAGCGCCGATGACCGAGCTCGCAGAGACCACAGAGCTGCTGCTCAGCCGCATCCGCGATGTGGCCGACTACCCGGAGCCCGGGGTGATGTTCAAGGACATCACCCCGCTCCTCGCGGACCCGGCGGCTTTCACCGCGCTCACCGACGCGCTCGCGGCGATCGCCGCGAAAACCGGTGCCACGAAGGTCGTCGGTCTG
>NZ_LJBR01000192.1 GCF_001282115.1 Streptomyces sp. NRRL B-24085
AGATGTGTATAAGAGACGTGTGCACGCGAGGTTCGCCCACACCCAGTAGCCGTACGGCCGCACCCCGCCCGCCCCCTGGTAGTACCGCGTGACCAGCAGCCGGTACGCCTCCCACCAGTCGAACCCCGACACGGTGAACAGCACCGGCACGACCACGAGACCGGCCAGGGCTAACACCAGGGGCCGCCGTGAGGAGCCCAGCAGCAGCACCGCGCCCGCGACGACGGCCATGAGGGTCAGGCCGTACGACAGATAGGCGGTCAGCCCGAACAGCAGGCCCGAGCAGAAGCCGTACAGCGGCGGCCGGACACCGCGCACCGCGAGGGCGAGCAGGGCCACCGCCCACGCGGCCACCGCCGCGAAGTACCCGTCGGCCGACGTGCCCACCCAGACCGCGGCCGGGGCCAGGACCAGGAAGGGCGCGGCACGGCGGGCGAGCGACTCGCCGGCGAGGGTCCGCACGGTGACCAGGACCGCGACCGCCGCGGTCGTGCCGACGGTGATGCACCAGGTCCCCGCCCAGCCCCCGCCGCCGAGCCCGACCCGGTCGAGGAGGACGAAGGTGAGGGTGGCGCCGGGGGGATGCCCGGCGACATGGGCTCCCCAGTTGTCCGGCGCGTCGATCAGGATGTGCCGGGTGAAGTCCCGCAGGGCCGCCGGGATGTCGTGGAAGCGGGGGACGGCCCGGAGGTACTCGTTCCTGGTGGTCAGCTGCTCGGCGATGCCCCGGTGCCAGCCGTCCACGAGGGCCAGGGACCACGTCCAGGCCATGCCCGCGCCCCAGACGGCGAGCAGCAGCGGGCGCCAGGACAGCCGGGCGGCGAGCGAGGGGCCGTAGGCCACCGCGGCGGCCGCGACGACCACCGCGGCCGGGGTGCCGGGACCGACGTGCGGATCCCAACTCGCCAGCAGAGGCGGCCAGTCGACGCGGAGCGAGCCGTACCGTTGCTGGATCGCCCGGCCGACCAGGACGGCGGTCAGCACGAGGAGAGCGGCGCACACGGCCGCGTACAGGTCACGACGAAGGTCCCGGTTCACCCGGACGACGCTAGGCCGCACATCCGCTCCCGGACGGCTGACATGCGACGACGTCAGAGTTTCGTCATGGTTCGCAGGCCCGCTTCCGGGGTGCCGCGGACCTACCGTCGGGGCATGGCTCGGTCTCCCTTCACCCCTTCCTTCTGGCGCAGCCCGCTGCGCGGCCCCTGGCTCACCTCGGTCCTCGGGGTCGTGCTCCTCGGCGGCATCACCGTGCTGTTCGTGACGGGGCTGCTGTCGTACGCGGCCTACAACCCCGGCCTGTCGCCGGTGAACGACAAGACCCCGGACAAGGGCGTCCTCGGCTTCTACCTCTTCTCCTGGCCGACCGACCCGCACTGGCTGTACCGGCTGACCCAGGGGATCCACGTCACCCTCGGCATCACCCTGATCCCCGTCCTGCTGGCCAAGCTGTGGTCGGTGGTGCCGAAGCTGTTCACGCTGCCGCCCGCGCGCTCGCTCGCCCACGCCCTGGAGCGGATCTCGCTGCTCCTGCTGGTCGGCGGCGCCCTGTTCGAGTTCGTGACCGGGGTGCTCAACGTCCAGCTCGACTACGTCTTCCCGGGCTCCTTCTACCCGCTGCACTTCTACGGCGCGTGGGTGTTCTTCGCCGCGTTCGTCGCCCATGCCGTGCTGAAGACGCCGCTCGCGCTCCGCAACCTCCGCCGGATCCGGGAACTCCCCTCGCGGGCAGACGAGTTGGTGTCACCGGACCCGGCCGAGCCGACCGTGTCGCGGCGTGGGGCGCTCTGGTTCGTCGGGGGCGGTTCGCTGCTGCTGTTCCTCACCACGGCCGGGCGCAGCTTCGACGGCGTCCTGCGCCGGACCGCCCTGCTCGCCCCGCACGGCGGCGGCGAGCCCGCCTCCGGTCCTGGCGGCTTCCAGATCAACAAGACCGCCGCGTACGCCGGGATCGACCCGGCGGAGACGGGTGCGGAGGCCTGGCGGCTGGTCGTCACCGGGCGCGACGGCCGCACGGTCCGCCTCAGCCGAGCCGAACTGCTTCAACTCCCGTTGCACAGCGCGGCATTGCCCATCGCCTGCGTGGAGGGCTGGTCGACCTCCGACCAGTGGTGGCGCGGCGTGCGGCTGCGGGACCTCGCGGCGCTCGTCGGGTACGAGGACGACCCGCCGGACCTCTTCGTGGAGTCGCTGCAACGGCACGGCGCCTTCCGCCGGGCCGCCCTGCGCGCCAACCAGGTCGCCGACCCGCGGTCCCTGCTCGCCCTGTCCGTCAACGGCGCGGACCTGACCCCCGACCACGGCCACCCGGCCCGGATCATCGTGCCCGCGGCGCCCGGTGTGCTCAACACCAAGTGGGTGGCGCGCCTGACCTTCGGAGACCTGTGATGCGGATCCCTCTCGGCAGCCCCCTGCAACTCCTCCTGCTCGTCTGCTCGTTCGCCCTCGCGGTGTATGCGGGGGTGCAGCTGCTGGCGGGGGACTGGTTCGGGATCGCGATGTGGTTCGTCGGAGCGGCCGTCCTGCACGACCTGGTGCTGCTGCCGCTGTACGCGGCGGCGGACCGGGCACTGGTGCGGACGGCGGGGCGGCACGTGCTGTACGTGCGGGTCCCCGCCGCCCTCTCGCTGCTGCTCCTGCTCGTGTGGTTCCCGCTGATCAGCGGGCAGGTCGCGGACCGCTACGCCTCCGCGACCGGCCTGTCCCCGGACGGCTTCCTGGCCCGCTGGCTGCTGGTGACGGCCGTGCTCTTCGGCGGTTCGGCGGTGGTGTTCGTCGTACGGCGGCGCGGGGCGGGGCCGGTGGCGCGGCGCAGGGCGACGAAGGACCGGCCGCCGGCCGTCCACTGATCCACCGGTGCCCACCTGCTGCGGTCCGCGTGCCGCAGCAGGGCGGGAGTACCGAGCCGGGCCCACGGGAACGGGCTGCCGGCAGCGCCGCGGGCGTCGGTGACATGCACCTGGACCCGCTCGTCGAGCTCCGGGTCGGTGACCGTCTCGGCGATCAACAAGCCCCTGGGGGTAAGGAGTTGAGCCGTCCGGTCGAGCAGGGCCCGCGGGTCGCCGCCGATGCCGACGTTGCCGTCGATCAGCAGCGCGGTGCCCCAGCGGCCCTCGCCGGGCAGCGGCTCGAAGACGGACCGCCGCAGCGCCTGTCCGCCGAGCGCGACGGTCCGCGCGACCGCCGCCTCGCTCACGTCGATGCCGAGCACCCGCCGGCCGCGGGCCCCGAGCGCGGCGACGAGCCGTCCCGGCCCGCACCCGACGTCCAGCACCGCGCCCTCGCAGCGCCTGAGCACCTCCAGGTCGGCGGCGTCCGCGGCGGCGCACCAGCGCTCCAGTTCCAGCGGGAGCAGCCAGCCGTCGGACCGGCGCAGGAAGAGGGGCCCGCGGCCGGTACGCAGGGCCCGCGCGTAGGGGTCGACGGACCACGTGCTGTCCGTCGCGTCGGGGCCGGGCTCCCGCAGGAGCGGGCGTCCGTCCCACTGGCGTCCGATCCCGTCCGCCCGGGGGCGCACGTCGCCGGGATCGCCACGGCGCCCGATCGCGTCCGCCTCCGTCTCGCTCGCCGTCCCGTCGTCCGGACGACGCCCGGTCCCGTCCGTCCCGTCCGCGGCTGCCGTCCCGTCGTGCGGCCGTGCGAGTGCCCCGGTCGCCGTGGCACGTGTCGCGATGCCCACCCGTGTCCCCCTCACCGCCGCACCCCCGCGAGCCGGGCCAGTTCCGCCGCGAACCGCCCGTGCGGGGCGGCCCGTGCGACCAGTTCCGCGTCCGCCGCCGTGTCCACGTCCCGCAGCGGGGGCAGTTCCCGCACCCGCAGTCCGGCCAGCCGGGCGCGCTGGGCCGCTCCGGTGCCGGGGACCGACATCGGGACGCCGCGCAGCCTGGACGGGTCCGGTTCCGCCAGACCCAGCGCCCAGAACCCGCCGTCCTCGGCGGGCCCGAAGTACGCCTCGCAGTCGGCGAAGTCGACCGTGAGCAGCTCGGGAGTCACCTGGGGCGTGTCCATACCGATGAGCAGGGCCGGACCGTCGCAGCCCGCGAAGGCCGCGGCCAGCCGTTCGTCGAGGCCGCCCGGGCACTGCCGTACGACCTCGAAGCCCGGCGGCAGCCAGGGGCCCGGTGCGCCCTCCAGGACCAGGACCCGGCGCCGGGCCGGGGTGCGGGCCACCACGTCGAGGGTGTCCGCGAGGGACGCCTCGGCCAGCGCGGCCGCCTCCGCGGGCGTGAACGGCGGGGTCAGCCGGGTCTTCACCCGCCCCGGCCGGGGCTCCTTGGCGATGACGAGGAGAGTGGTCACGCGTGCGCCCCCGTCTCGTTCAGGACCCGGCTCATGTCGCGCACGGCCTGCCAGGTGCCCCGCCAGGTGCCCGTCACCTTGGAGGCTCCGGTGCGCGGGCGGTACGGCACGTCGTGCTCGGCGATCCGCCAGCCCGCGTCGGCCGCCCGCACCACCATCTGCAACGGGTAGCCGCTGCGCCGGTCCGTGAGGCCGAGCGCGAGCAGCGGCTCGCGCCGGGCGGCCCGCAGCGGCCCCAGGTCGTGCAGCCGCAGACCGGTACGGCGGCGCAGCAGCCGGGCCAGCGCGAGGTTGCCCGCCCGGGCGTGCGCCGGCCAGGCACCGCGGGCCTGCGGGCGGCGCCGGCCGAGCACGAGGTCCGCCTCACCGGCCAGCACCTCGGCCACGAACGGCACCAGGTCCGCGGGGTCCAGCGAGGCGTCGCAGTCGCAGAAGCACACGATGTCGGCCGTGGCCGCGGTCAGCCCCGCATGGCAGGCGGCGCCGAAGCCGCGCCGCTCCTCGCGGACGACGGTCGCGCCGAGGGCCCGGGCGATGCCGGCCGAGCCGTCCGAGGAGCCGTTGTCCACGACGAGCGCGCGCCAGCCGCGCGGGATGCGTTCCAGCACCCACGGCAGGGCCCCGGCCTCGTCCAGGCAGGGCAGCACGACGTCCACGGACGCCGCCGGTTCGTTCACTGAAGGGGTCGTCACGGCTTTCACCCTACGAACGCAGAACGGACAAACCGGACTCCGGCTCCTTACGAAACAAGGACGTCGGCGGCCGCCCGCGGCACAATCGCGCGCGCGGTGCGAGGCTGGCGACATGGAGCAGCAGCAGTACGCACAGACCCGGCCGCGGGTCCTCGTCGTCGACGACGACCCCACCGTCGCCGAGGTGGTCTCCGGCTACCTGGACCGGGCCGGATACCTCGTGGACCGGGCCGCCGACGGCCCCGACGCCCTCGCCCGCGCCGCCGCGCACCGCCCGGACCTCGTCGTCCTCGACCTGATGCTGCCCGGCATGGACGGCCTGGAGGTGTGCCGCCGGATGCGGGGACGCGGGCCCGTCCCGGTCATCATGCTCACCGCCCGCGGCGACGAGGACGACCGCATCCTGGGCCTGGAGGTCGGCGCCGACGACTACGTCACCAAGCCCTTCAGCCCCCGCGAACTGGTCCTGCGCGTCGAGTCCGTGCTGCGCCGCTCCCGCCCCGCCCAGCAGGCCGGTCACCTGGGCGCCGCCGGTCTCTCGCTGGACCCGACGGCCCGCCGCGCCCTCAAGGACGGCACCGAACTGGCCCTCACCATCCGGGAGTTCGACCTCCTCGCGTTCTTCCTCCGGCACCCCGGCCGGGTCTTCAGCCGCGAGGACCTGATGCGCGAGGTGTGGGGCTGGGACTTCGGCGACCTGTCGACCGTCACCGTCCATGTGCGCCGGCTCCGCGGCAAGGTCGAGGACGACCCGGCCAGGCCCCGCCTGATCCAGACCGTGTGGGGCGTCGGCTACCGCTTCGACGGCTCGCCGGAGTCCGACGCCGCCCCGAAGGGGGCGTGACCCGTGCGCGACACCCTCCTCATCGCCCTCTACGCCTTCCTCGGCGCCGTCGCCGCCGGACTCCTCGGTGCCTGGGTGCTGCTGCTGGTCCGGCGCCGCTCGCTCTCCCTGCACCTGACCGTGGTCGCCGCGGTCGGCGTCACCGCGATGCTGGCCGGCACCCTCGCGGTCGCCCAGGCCATGTTCCTGTCCGGGCACGACCTGCGGGTCGTCACCACCGTCGTCCTGATGGCCGCCGTGGTCTCGCTGGCCACCGCCCTGTTGCTGGGCCGCTGGGTCGCCGCCCGCAGCCGGGCCCTCGCGCTCGCCGCCCGCTCCTTCGGCGACGGCGGCGACTTCACCTCGCCCGGCGGCCCCACCACCGCCGAACTCGACGCCCTCAGCCGGGAGTTGGAGGCCACCAGCGCCAAACTCGCCGAGTCCCGGGAGCGGGAGCGCGCCCTGGAGTCCTCCCGGCGCGAGCTCGTCGCCTGGATCTCCCACGACCTGCGCACCCCGCTCGCCGGACTGCGCGCGATGTCCGAGGCCCTGGAGGACGGCGTCGCCGCCGACCCCGCCCGCTATCTGCGGCAGATCCGCACCGAGGTGGAACGCCTCAACGACATGGTCGGCGACCTCTTCGAGCTCTCCCGCATCCACGCCGGGACACTGGCGCTCAGCCCGAGCCGGATCTCCCTGTACGACCTGGTCTCGGACGCCCTCGCGGGCGCCGACCCGCTGGCCCGCGAGTACGGCGTGCGGCTGGTCGGCGACCGGGTGGCGGCCGTGCCGGTGGAGGTGGACGGCAAGGAGATGAGCCGCGTGCTCGGCAACCTCCTCGTCAACGCCATCCGCCGCACCCCCGCCGACGGCACGGTCGCGGTGGCCGCCGAGCACCGCCCCGAGGGGGTCGTCGTGTCCGTCACGGACGGCTGCGGCGGCATCCCCGAGGAGGACCTGCCCCGCGTCTTCGACACCGGCTGGCGCGGCACCCACGCCCGGACTCCGCCCGCCGGGGCGGGACTCGGCCTCGCGATCGTCCGGGGCATCGTGGAGGCGCACGCGGGCCGCGCCACCGTGCGCAACGTGCCGGGCGGCTGCCGCTTCGAGGTGGTGCTGCCGTCGGCGGCTTCCTGAACCAGCCGCCGCCGCTGAGGAAAATGGTGGTGCCGCCCGTGGCCGCTTTCCTTCACGGGCGGCACCACCGGTCCACCGCCGGCTACGCGTCCCGCATCCCGGCGCCCGCGAACTCCCGCATCCCCTCGGCGAATCCGACCTCCGCCTTCCACCCCAGCTCCGCCCGCAGCCGCGCCGAGTCCGCAGTGATGTGCCGTACGTCCCCGAGCCGGTACTCCCCGGTGACCACCGGCTCGGGACCGCCGTACGCCTCGGCCAGCGCCCGGGCCATCTCGCCCACCGTGTGCGGCTCCCCGCTCCCGGTGTTGTACGACGTGAGCTCCCCGTCCCCCGAACCCGCCTCCAGTGCCGCCACGTTGGCCGCGGCCACGTCCCGCACATGGACGAAGTCCCGGCGCTGACCGCCGTCCTCGAAGACGCGCGGGGCCTCCCCGCGCGCGAGCGCGGAACGGAAGAAGGAGGCGACGCCGGCGTACGGGGTGTCGCGGGGCATGCCGGGGCCGTACACGTTGTGGTAGCGCAGCGCCACCGCCGCACCGCCCGTGGCCCGGGCCCAGGACGCGGCCAGGTGTTCCTGGGCGAGCTTGGTCGTCGCGTACACGTTCCGCGGGTCGACCGGGGCGTCCTCGCCGACCAGCCCGGGGGAGAGATCCGCGCCGCACCGCGGGCAGAGCGGCTCGAAGCGTCCCGCGTCCAGGTCGGCCACGGCCCGCGGGCCCGGTCGTACGGTCCCGTGCCGGGGGCAGGTGTAGCGGCCCTCGCCGTACACGACCATCGACCCGGCGAGCACCAGCCGCCGTACCCCGAGCTCGGCCATCGCGGCGAGCAGGACCGCCGTGCCGACGTCGTTGTGGGAGGCGTACCGCGGGGCGTCGGCGAAGTCCACGCCCAGGCCGACCACGGCCGCCTGGTGGCACACCGCGTCCACGCCGGTCAGGGCGCGGCGGACGGCGTCGGGGTCCCGTACGTCGGACGCCGGGTCGGTCCGCAGGTCGTACAGGAGGGGCTCGTGGCCGTGTGCCACGAGCGCGTCGACGATGTGGGACCCGATGAAACCGGCGCCGCCGGTGACCAGTACGCGCATGCCCTCACGCTAGGGGCGTGCCCGGCCCGAGAGATCGGACCGCGCCCGCACGTCACGGCTTCGTAAGACTCAGCGGCAGCGACACCGTGAACACCGTCGAGCCGGGCTCGCTGTCCAGCCCGATCGTGCCGCCGTGCGCCCGGACCAGGGAGCTCGCCACCGCGAGGCCCAGTCCGCTGCCGCCCCGGTCCCGGCTGCGGGCCTTGTCGACGCGGTAGAAGCGGTCGAAGACCCGCTCCCGGTCGGCGGCCGGGATGCCGGGGCCCGCGTCCGCGATCCGCACCCGGGCGTGCCCGTCCCGCACCCGCACCCCCACCGACACCGCGGTGCCCGCCGGGGTGTGCACGGCCGCGTTGGTGAGGAGGTTGTCGAGGACCTGGCGGACCCGCTGCGGGTCGAGGCGCAGCTTCAGGGCCCGCGGGCCCTGCTCGACGGTCAGCGGATGGTCCGGGTGGC
>NZ_LJBR01000193.1 GCF_001282115.1 Streptomyces sp. NRRL B-24085
CCCCGGGTCCGCTCCCTGCCCCCGGCTCTCTCGAAGGGCCTCGAATTCGACCTGGTGATCCTCGTGGACCCGCAGAACTTCGGGGAGGGCGTGCAGGGGGCGGTGGACCGGTACGTGGCGATGACGCGGGCCACGCAGCGGCTGCTGATCCTGACGAGCAGCACTCCGGGAGGCTGAGGGGCGGGGCGGTCCGTGGGCCGCAGGGGGTGGAGCGTGAGCCCGGTGGTGGTCCTGCGGGTGGCCGCGGGCCGGAGGGCGCGGCGGCCGAGGCGGCAGGCGCGGCAGGCTGCGCCCGTGCGCGAGACCCGTCCGGCGGATGCGGATGCGGATGCGGAAGCCGAGACGGCGAAAGGCCGGAAGACCGCGACGGTACGGCCGTATCCGCTCCAGGGCATCGGCCGCCCTCCACGAGCCCGGCCTGAGCAACTGACCCCAACCGGCGGCCGGCTCCCGCTCTGCTTGGATACCGGGGATGACGACGAGTTCTCCCGCGCCCCGTGCAGACGACACCGACACCGACCGCCTGAAGGCCCTGCTGGAACGCGCCGCCACCGGGAACGGCCAGGCCTGGAGCGACCTGTGGACGGAGCTCTTCCACAACGGCACTCTGGACGTCGCCGACCCGCTGGTCCTGCACGCGCTGGCCGACATGGCGGAGGCCGACAGGGCCGACACGGCGGCCTCCGCCCTCCACCTGGCCGGCGCCGTGCTCGTCCAGGCAGACCAGCGCCACGAGACCCGGCACCTCCGGGACCGGTACGCGCCGGAGATCGCACGTCTGCTGGGTGCCGCGAACCGGTGGCGACAGATCACCGCCGACCGGAACGACTACTGCCACCTCCTTGAGACGGTCCTGAACCTCGAAGGCGACATCCACTGGGCGGAGGACCTGGTCCGGGGCGTGGTCGGCGAGGAATACGAGCTGGAGTGCCCCGATCCCGACGGGTGCGCCTCGCTGTGGGTGGTCCTCGGAGAGCGCGGCTTCTTCAGCACGGCGGAGGACTACGCCCTCTCCGACGACGTGGAGACCTTCCCTCTCCGTCCGGCCGATCCCCGCGCCCTCGAAGGCCTCGGCCGGCGCCTCCACGACCTTGCCCTGGCCGACGGCCACGAGGAGGTCGCGCGCGCCCTGACGTATGCCTTCGGTGAGGCGACGTGCCCGGAGTGTCGGCAGCGCTTCTCCGTCGTCGGACAGGTCGCCGACCGTTCCGCCTGAACGGCGTCGGGGCGGCGCAGTCCGGGGGCGCGGGGCACGGTACGGTGCGCTTCGTGGACATACCCGGCTGGTTCGCCTGGCTCGCCCTCGCTCTGGCCGTCCTGCAGGCCCTCGGCCTCGTTCCCGTCATCCGCCGACTGCGCGGATCGGACGCATCGGCCCGATCCAAGGCGCGCCTGGACCTGCTGGACGTCATCGGCTCCCTGCTGCTGTTCGGCGGCCTGGTGCTGAGTCTCGCAGTCGCGGCGTCCTGGTTCTGGCTCACCTTCGTCGGCTTCGCGCTCATGGCCGCCGGCTACGCCGTGCAGGGCGCCCACTGGATCCGCCGCTGACAACACACCGACGACGAGACGTGGCAGACCCAACAGGCGCCGGCGTCCGGGCCGCTACGTGCCAGGAGCCCGGTACCGGACTTGGCCGGCCCTGCGCAGGGCGTCCATGGTCTCGTCGACGGTCAGGAGAACGGTCGTCTCGAACGAGCTGAGCGCGCCCCCGCCGCTGATCGCCAGGGCGACCGCGGCCATGGAGACGTTGTCGGGGGCCTCCCAGAGGTTGTAACCGTCGCGGGCGCCGAACGCGTACCAGAAGCCGTGGAGCCTGCCGCCGACGGACTCGATGTACGACCGAGCGGCCGCTGCACGGTCCTCGGGGTGGCCGATGAGCCCCGCCCAGGTCTCCGGCGTGTAGCTGAACCTCGACAGATAGAGCGGCATCATGTCCCCTTTCGTCCCGGCAAGGGATGCCCCCGCAGGGCGGGCCAGGTCCCCGAGACCACCCGCACGTCCCCCGAACGGCCGGAATGACGACCGGCATGGCCCCTGCCCCTGCCGGTGAGCGCCGAGTCGATCTCCACCGGGAAGGGGGCCGCGACCTTGAGGACGCCGGTGAACATGTCTCCGTCCCGGTAGGTCTTCGTCGCGGGGCCGAGAACGTAGGTCTACACGAGAGGAACGCCTGTCGCGGCCTGCTCGATACGCCAGTAGAAGGCGATGCCCGCCTTGGCGTACTGGTCGCCCTTCACGATCCGGTCGGTGGTCTCCGAGCCGGGCGACACCACCTCGGCGACCAGCAGTACGTGCTCAGGGCGGGTGGGGGTGATGTCGATCGTGTCCGCTCGGTACACGACGACGTCCGGACGGCGATTGGTGAGCGGGACGTCCTGGAGCCGGACGTCAAAGTCCGTGTCCGCGTTCCACTCCGGGCCCGCGGCAGCGTCCAGGGCGTTCGCCAGAATCCGAGCGAGCCGGCTGTGCCGCTTGGACGCGCTCGGCCTCACGACGACCATCCCGTCCACGACCTCGAGACCGGCGCACTGCTCCTCGGACCAGGAGTCGTACTCCTCCGCCGTGATCTGCTCATGCATCCATGCCGGGGCCACCATCTCGGACGTCATGCAGCACCTCCCGGACACTGTGCCACGGGCCATGTCCCGCTGGATTCAGCGTACTGTCCACCATCCGTCCGGCACGCCGATCTCGTCCCGCCCATGTCGGCCCTGCCGGATGTGTTCCGCAGGGGCGCCCTCCAAGCAAGGCGTCAGTCGCGCGGGCAGCGGTCTTGAACCGGTGCCCGATCAGGCGGAGAGACGGGTCATACCCAGGTCTGATCCCGGGGTTCAGATCCTGGTCCGACGCGCCGCGGGCACGGTGAAGGCATCGTCGTCGGCATGACGAACCCGACGACATCCCTGGCCGCCCCGAGCGCGGCCCGCGCCTCCTGCGGGTTGTCCGAACGGCTGGGCGTCGGCATCGTCGGCTTCGGCCGCTTTCACCGCGATTCCTCCTGTTCCCGGCCTGATCCGGCGCGGTTGTGGTGCGGGGTGCCGCATGCGGGGCATCTGTCCCAGCATGCTGGCCATCGTGTACTCGTCTTACGACACGGCTACGACCGTCTGGGCGTTTGTGCTCTCGCTCCTGATCGTGCTGGCCGTGTTCTGGTACGTCCGCCGCCGCAGGTAGCGGTGCCCACCGCATGAGGAGTTCGACCAACGCCCGCCCCGCGGGCCGTCGTCCTCCTGCCCGGCGAGCACCAGGCCGCGCGGCAACAGAGCTGTCGCACTCGGGACAGGGCGGAGCATCGTCGGGCAAGGGAGGCCTGAGCGGTATGCGACTGAGCTGCTGCCACCGAGTCCTCGTGCGGTCACCGCCCGGGTGACCTGTGCGACGGCTGTGACGTGTCTCACGGGAACTCGCCCGCACCGTACGTCAGTTCAAGACGTGACCACAGATATGCGAACCCGGGTGCGAAACGGAGATCCGGACGCCTTCGCGGAACTCTTCGACGAGTGCGCCCGCTCGGTGTACAACCACGCCTTCCGGCTGACCGCCGACTGGTCGCTGGCCGAGGACGTGATGTCGACGACCTTCATGGAGGCGTGGCGGCGCCGGACCTCGGTCGAGGCCGAAGGCGGCTCGCTGCGGCCGTGGCTGCTGGGCATCGCCACCAACGTCGCCCGCTCCCACCACCGCAGCAACCGCCGCTACCGCAACGCGGCGAGCGCCGCGGCGGCCGCGAATGCCGCCGGGGAACGGGTCGAGGACCACGCCGAGGAGACCGACGGACGCCTGGACGACCAGCGCCGTATCAACGCCACGCTCGCCGCCCTCAGTCTGCTCAAGCGCCCCGAGCGCGAGGTCCTGACGCTGTGCCTGTGGGAGGGGATGGAGTACGCCGAGGCGGCCCGCGCCCTCGGCATCCCGGTCGGCACCGTCCGCTCCCGTCTCTCCCGTGCCCGCGCCCGGCTGCGCAAGCTCACCGACGCGCAACTGCTCGGAGAGAAAAGGGAACCCACCCGCACGAACCGGCAGATAACAGGTGATCGCGGATACGCGGTCCGGTCCGCACAGGAAGGAAACCGATGAACGCCAGCCCCTCCCACCGGCCCCACCCGGCCGAGTGGACGGAGACGCAGAGTCTGCTGCCCTCCGCCGAGCGGGATCTGCCGGCGGGCCGCCACCAGTTCCACAAGGAGCAGATGATGGCCCGGATCCACGAAGACCTCCGCACTGCCTCCCGTACGTCCGCCACCTCCCCGGTCGCGCCCGTGAAGCGCGCCAACCCGTTCCTGCGCCGTACGATCCTCCTGCCCGCTGCGGCCTTCGCCCTGGCCGGCGCGGTCGTGGGCGGCCTCGCCCTCACCGACGGCGGAACCCAGGACGACACGACCGCCCTGGCCACCGGCCCCGCACTGACCACCAGCATCGGCGTCGCCGACGCCAAGGGCGCCCCCCGGCTCCTCGAACGCATCTCCCTGGCCGCCGCCGACACCTCCGCGCCCACCCCGCACAAGGGCCAGTACATCTACATCGCCTCGAAGGTGGCCGACACCTACGTCAAGACCGTCGGCGACAAGAGCGAGGTGGTCAGCGACGAGCTGCACTCCCGCCAGGTCTGGAACTCCCTCGACGGCAGGGACGGTTGGCTGATCGAGGCCGGCAAGACGGGCGACAAGGGCATCACCCTGAAGGGCGACACCCCGTACACCGGCGCCTACAACGCCCTGGCCGCGCTGCCGACCGACCCCGACGCGCTGCTCCAGCGGATCTACCGCGAGTCGGACGCCGTCCGGGACCCCGAAGTCCCGCGCGACCAGGCCGCCTTCGTCGCGATCGGAGGTCTGCTGTTCGAGAGCTACCCGCCCGCCGAGGTCGGCGCCGCCCTCTACAAGGCCGCGGCCAAGATCCCCGGCGTCGTCTCGGTGGATGACGCGGTCGACGCCACGGGCCGGCACGGGGTCGCGATCGCGCGGCAGAACGACACCGACGGCTGGCGCACCGAGTGGATCTTCGACAAGAAGACGCTGCGGTTCCTCGGCGAGCGCACCGTGGTGGTCAAGGCCATGGCGGACAGTCCCCTCAAGGTCGGTACCGTCACGCACACCAGCGCGATCACCGAGCGCGCGGTCGTCGACGCCAACAAGCAGCTCCCTGGGCAGGCGAGCTGAATGCGCGACAGAACCACGAGCGCCTCGCTGGCCGCCCTGCTGGTGGCGGGGCTGATGACGGGCGTCTCGGTGGCGGCCACGGGCTCCGGCCTCGGCGTACGGACGCAGGCCACCGCCACCGTCGCGGCGCCCGGCAGCCCCGCCCCCGGCGCGCGGACCGCCGGCCCCGCCTCCGCGGCCGGCCGGTACGTCACCCTCCTCACCGGCGACCGGGTCCGGCTGGACGCCCGGGGCCGGGTCACGGGCGTACGCCGGGCCCCGGGCCGTGAGCACGTCCCGGTGTCCGTGCGCGGCGTCGGGGGCGATCAGTACGTCGTTCCCGCCGACGCCGCCGCCCTGATCGGCCAAGGCGTCCTGGACATACGGCTGTTCGACGTCAGCGGCCTGATACGCGCAGGCTACGACGACACCCGGCGCCGCACGCTCCCGCTGATCGTGTCGTACGAGGGCAAGTCCGCCCAGCGCCGGAGCACTCAGAAGTCACTGGTCGCGGACGCGGACGCCACTGTGCGCCGGGAGCTGCCCAGCGTGGCGGGCGCCGCGATCACCGTACCCAAGGCCGGAGCCGACGACATGTGGCAGACCCTCACCGCGGAGCAGGGAGTCGCGCGGGTCTGGCTGGACGGCCGGTTCAAGGCGCCGGCGGACGAAGACGGCGCGAACGCGCGGGAGTTGGGCGGAGGCGTCGCACAGATCGGCGCCCCGGCCGCCTGGGCGGCCGGATACGACGGCAAGGGCGTCAAGGTCGCCGTCCTGGACACCGGCATCGACACCACACACCCGGACCTCGCCTCGGCGGTGACGGCAGCGAAGGACTTCAGCGGCACCGGCAGCACCGACGACAAGGTCGGCCACGGCACGCATGTCGCGGCCACGGTGGCGGGCTCGGGAGCCCGCTCCGGCGGGCGCTACAAGGGAGTCGCACCCAGCGCGAAGATCCTCAACGCGAAGGTGCTGAACGACGACGGCGAGGGCACCGACTCGTCCGTCATCGCCGGCCTGGAATGGGCCGCAGGGCAGGGCGCCAAGGTGGCCAACCTCAGCCTGGGCCAGGAGGACACCCCGGGGGAGGACCCGGTCGAGGCGGCGGTGAACGCCCTCTCGAAGAGCACCGGCATGCTCACCGTCGCCGCGGCCGGCAACGAGGGTCCCGACGCGGGAACCGTCGACTCCCCGGGGGCCGCGGAGTCGGCGCTCACCGTGGGCGCCGTCGACGGCGAAGACCGGCTCGCCGACTTCTCCAGCACCGGCCCGACCGCCGACAGCGCGCTGAAACCGGACCTCACGGCGCCCGGCGTGGACATCGTCTCCGCGAAGGCGGCGCACGGCCACCTGGGCGACCCGGCGGCCGACGGCTATGTCTCCATGTCCGGTACGTCGATGGCGACACCGCATGCCGCGGGGGCGGCCGCGATCCTCGCCCAGCGGCACCCCGACTGGACCGGCGCACGTATCAAGCAGGCGCTCACCGCGTCCACCACCCCGACCACCGGCGCGACCGGCTACCAGCAGGGGACGGGCCGCCTCGACGTGTCCCGGGCACTTCAGGGAGCGGTGGCGAGCGAACAGACCTCCGTGTCCTTCGGCAAGCAGCTGTGGCCCCACACCGACGACCGGCCGGTCACCCAGCACATCACCTACCGCAACGACGGCGACCAGCCCGTCACCCTCGACCTGACGGCCACCGCGACCGGCCCCGGAGGCAGCACGGCCCCCGAAGGCATGTTCACGCTGAGCACCACACGGCTCACCGTCCCGGCGGGCGGCACCGCCGGCGTCGACCTCACCGCGGACACCCGCGTCGAGGCGGCGGACGGCGCCTACTCAGGCACGCTGGTCGCCACTGCGCGGAACGGCGCCGACCCCGTGGCCGTACGGACCGCCTTCGGCGTCGTACGCGAGGCCGAGTCGTACGACCTCACCCTGAAGTTCCTCGACCGCGGCGGCCGTCCGGTGACCGCTCCACTGACCGAGATCCTCGGGTACTCGGGCACGTACTGGACCACGAACCTCAAGGACTCCGAGCAGATCTCCAAGGGCGTGTACCGGGTGCGGGTCCCGCGCGGCGAGTACGTCGTGGACACCGTGCTGGACGACCCCGGGGGCACCTCCGCGCTGGTCCGGCCCCGGCTCTCCCTCACCGGGGACAGCACGGTCGTGTTCGACGCGCGCAAGGCGAAGCCGGTAGGGATCACCGCGCCGCAGGGCGCGAAGATGTCCGACGGCCAGCTCAACTTGGCCGTGGGCACCGGGTACCGCGGGGGCGATGCGCACAACAGCACCCTGTTCTGGGGCACGTTCAAGAACCTGCGCACCGCGACCCTGGGTCCGGCCGCCCCGGCCGGGAGGCTCAGCACGCAGCTCGGCGGCCTGTGGCAGAAGGGCAGCACCACCTACCACCTGCTCCACAACCTGCCCGACCGCTTCCCCACCGGCTACCGGCACACCACGCACATGAACGAACTGGCCCTGCTGAAGCGCAACTTCGGATCGTCCGCCGCCCACCGCAAGGGCATCGTCAACGTCCTGTGGAGCAGCCCCACCCTGTCGCTGGGCACGGTGAGCGCCCCCTTCCCGCTGCCGACGACCGCGAAGATCTACGTCACCACGCCCAAGGGCTTCAAGTGGACGGCCAACCTGGGCCAGCGAAACGCCTCCGGAGACGACGACGTCTTCTACGGCACGGAGAGCGCGAGGTCGTACCGGTCGGGCCGGACCTACACGGACACGTACAACGTCGGCGTCTTCAGCCCGATCACCGGCGGCCCGTACGGCGCGCGGCGCGACGGCGACACCCTCGACCTGTGCGTCCCCGACCTAGCCGACGGGAGCGGACACCCCACCTCCTCCACCGCGAAACGCCACACCACGGTCACCGCGGACGGCAACACCCTCCTCGACAACGACGGCGACCTCTGCCAGACCGTGGAGAAGCTCCCGTCCGTCCCGGCCCGCTACACGATCCGAACGAACCTGACCCGCCCACCAGGCGTGGCCACGACCACGAGCCGCCTGACAGCGTCCTGGACCTTCACGTCCAGCCCGTCCGACTCCGGCTCCCTGCCCCTCTCCACGGTCCGCTTCCACCCGAAGCTGACCCCGACCGGCACGGCCCCCGCAGGCCGCCGCACCAGGATCCCCCTCTCCCTCCAGGGCCCAGCGGCCACCCACCTGAAATCCCTGACGGTGAAGGTCTCCTACGACGCCGGCAAGACCTGGTCCCCCGCCCCGGTGACCACCACCCACGGCAAAAGAACCCTCACCCTCCCCCACCCGGCAAACGCCCGCTCGGTCTCCCTGAGATCCACCCTGACCGACACCACCGGCAACACCTACACGGTGACGATCCTGAAGGCCTACCTCCTGACCGAGCCGCGCTGACCCACCAGCACACGACCAGCGGGCTCGCAGCGGCACGGATGCGCCACAACGCCTGAAACGCCCAAGGGCCAGCTACGGAGGAAACCCTCCTGAGCTGGCCCTTCGGTCTGTGCCCCCGGCCATGATTCGAACCTGCGACACCCGCTTTAGGAGTTCGATCCGCCTTCGGCCTGGTTGGGGTCTGTCTCATGTACCGGTGCTACGACTGGCCGCTGTGTGTTGTCGCCGTCCGAAGGCGTTGATGTCAGCGTTGGATGTCAGCGGAACAGCGTGAAGCCTTCAAAGTTTTTCTTCAGCTGCCGTCGGCTGGGTCCTGCCAGTGCCAGGGCAGGACCGGAGGCAGCCAGGGAGTGCCGTCACTGCGCTCAAGCACCGGCGCCACATAGTCGTCAGGCAAGGGACTAGCGTCGATCACGGCCTCAAGCGTGAACTGGACATAGCGCAGGTATGCTTGAACGTCGCGAATCTGGCGCTCGCGATGGCTCTGACCGATGCCTCGGTACCCGACATCGAAGCACAATCGCACGAGTGTCCTGTATCGGGCACGGACACGGTCGTTTCCTATGGAGAGAAGGTCGGTTTGCATGCCCCGTCGGACCGACTCGACGGCTACTGCACATCGCTCACGAGCCTGCGGGCTCAACCGCGGCGCGTCTTGCCCAAGGTCCGGCAGCGACGGCAGCCACGCGTGAAGCTCGGCGAGGCGTTCCAGGAGCCGCTGTGCAGCCTCTGCGGAGCGCTGCTGCACCCATTGCCGACGTGCTAACGCGCTGTTGGCAGCTTCTTGGGCTGCCGCGAGCTGAAGTTGTGATGCGACAGTCCTCGCGGTTTGCCACCGCGCCACGTACACCGCGATGCCTCCGCCGGCCAACGTCCCTATGAGCGCACTGGCTGTCTGCCCCGCTAGGTCCCCCCAGCTCCCCATGTCTCCCATCTTGGCGGTCTGCGTGAGCTTCAAACGCCGAGTGAGGCTCAAGACGTTCTCGCCTCAGGGGCAAGGGCGCCTTCAACGCGACGAGTACTCCCGGCTTGGGAAGCTGCGAGTATTGAAGGCCCACTGTAGGAGCTGACCTGCTCGAACGGCTGGTTCTGCGGCTCGGCGCGCGGCTGCTTTCACCATGATTCCCCGTTGTTCCCCGCTCGATCTGGTGCGGTTACGGTGCGGGCCTGTCGTGGTGTGGCCCTAGGAGGACAACTACCGGTCGAGGCTTCCGGTCCGCTCTGGACAGCCGTGGACTGTGCTGAATTTGGCGAAACCAAGTCGGACGAAGAAGATTGACGCGCTAACATCCTGGGCGTTGAGGTGTAGCCAGAGCGCTGGGTCACAAGGAGCATGCATGTTACGAAGCGAGAATATGGATACGAATCAGGATCTTCTCTTCACCTCTCTTTCAGAGGTGGCCGTGCTTCGCGCCCTCGAACTAGCTGGCAGTCGGCTTGCAGTGAACAACCGCCCCTCGCGAGCAGCGCTTAACCAGCTTCCAAAATGGGACGTTCACACCTTGTTGCGCGTAAAAGAGAGTGACCTCGGCTCCCTCCTGAAAGGCGCGTGGGATCTCCCTAAGGCTTCAGGTTATCCTGACGAACTTCTACGGGCACTAGACGAGCACACTCGCATCATTCTCATGGCGGGGATTGCTTACAGTCGAGCGGACATGCTTATGACGCTGGCAAAGCGCAACCTAGATGCCAACATCTTCAACGTAAAGCGCGGAAGCTAAAATGAGTACACGTCGCCGCTGTTGAGCAACCTCGGACGGCCCAGAGACGGCCCAATTTTGATCCGATCGACTGTCGGCGGCACCTTCGACATGCCCTGCCTGAACCTCAGCCGACGACAGTCAGCCACGACGGCGGGTGCGCCGACCGACTACGCACGCGTATGTCTCGCTGCACCCCCCCACCGGCCTCAGCCACGCTGTGATGTCGCCGACCAGAGCAAGCTGCGCCGACGGGATCGTGGCGGTGAGACCTTGGGCGAGGACCTCTTCGTCCCAGAGCAACTTGGGTGAGGGCAGTTCCTTGGGTTGGTGTGCCACTCATCTGCGCTGATGGTCCGCACGCGTTCGCGGTTGTTCGCCGCCGTCTGCTGGCGTTGTCACGCAGTTGGACACTAGACAAGTTCAGCTCTGGGGGAGGGCCTCGGCCGTCCTAGGGCGCAGACCACTCAGTTACCTACGAAGCTCGATCCATGCAGCTCTTACAGCATTTACGGCCCGTTGCCTCCATGAACGCGAGGGGGCGCCGCGCGGATTGGCTAGGGCCGCATGTACGGATTCCTGATCACGATCTACAGAATCGGCAGAAGTGATCAGAGCCAATAGCGCGAGTGCTCGCAGACCGAGGGCCGCCCTCTCACGACCTACTTCTTTCATGAAGCCGTGGGCGATGAGGTTGCGGACGTTCATTCCCTCTCCAAGCAGGAATGTTTCGAGGAACCGGCTCCAGTCCGGATCGAAGTCGTTCTCTGTCAACGGGTAGAGGAGAACTCCCAACCCAGGAAACTGGCCGCTCCCATCGCCGACTGCCGTTCGGTACAGGGGTTCGTTGAGCTCTAGCAGAAGCGCGCGAGCTGCCGCTTCGACCTTGGGGACTGCCAGGTGAGCACTGGCTTCAAACTCACCAACCCAGTAGAGGATAAAAGCCTTTGCCAGGGCGTATGCAAAGTCCGGATGGACCCCTGACTCAACCAGCGACACATTCAGGTCCTCGAACGATGGAATGCCAAAGCGGGTCTTGATGAGATCCAGAGCATCCGCCAGAACGATCCCGTGCAAGTGAATGTTCATGGTCTCAACACGGATGAGCTCCCGCCGGACGCCGTCATCATCGTCGCCAAGAACCCGCTTCGGTAGGTCGTTGTCGCCGAACATGACAGTCGTAGCCAGTCGGCTAAACACAGACTGATTGAAAACTTCACGTGCCGTGCGTTCGTTAACCGCGAGCGTGCCGCTGGGTGAATCAGTATGAAACCAGTACCCCAGAGCAGCAAGCCATGTGTCCGCACGCTCGAACGGACGCAGATAGCTGCGGAACAGGGTATTCGGAATTTTGATCTTAGCCTCTATAGTCTTCCATTCCACAGATGGCGCCGATTGTAGACGGGAGACTGCAACCTTCTCCAGCTCCGGCATGTTTAGTTGACGCGCCCTTGAAGCTGCATTGTTCAGGTGGGCCCGGATAACAATCCCATCGGTTGCTCGATCAGCGTCGTTCAGATAGGCCGTTACTTCTGCTTCACTAGCTTTCCGAATGCGCGAGTCGTCGCCCACAGCTCGTCGGCGCATCAGTCTCGCAACCTGGGCGACGATATGCGTATCGGTGTACGTCGACAATGCCCGATCGAGCAGATCGTCCACCCTCGAATCCACTGGCAGGGCATTCTTTTTCCGCTGCGGTGCCGTAAGCGCGTCCAGCAGGTTCACAAAGACATGGGGGGCGTCTTGGCGCGTCAATGCGTCCTGTGCTGTGTCGAACATGACGGAGGCCACTTGTTGCATTAGTGGCATGAGCTTGACAGAGCGGGCCAGTGTCCAGGCGCGAAGCAACGCATGACTCTGCTCGGTCATTCGGAAGTCTCCGCCGACCAAGTCAAGATAACCATGAGCGGCCTGCTCAGCCGCATCACGAGGATTAGCAAGGCGGAGGGTGAAGAGAATATCAGCGCAGCGCGCCCGTGCCGCAGGATGCGTTACGCTATCCGCTAGCTCCCGCCACAGAGCACGAACTTCATCGTCGGAATCGTTCAGTGCTCTAGGAATAGCTGGTCCATCGAGCGGAGCGAGGGATGCGCCGGGCTGAGCTGATCCGAGCGGCATCACCGAAAGGTGATACGCGAAAGTCGTCACCAGTTCGCGCACCGCAGCGGGATCGAGGGGCGGCGTCGGCTTTGCAGCGAGCTCCTGTACGTTGACACCCACCTCGAGAAAGTCCTCGGCTCCTTCGCAAGCCACGTCAGCAAGCTGAGCCAAGGCCGGTACGACAGCCGAGTCATGCTGGTACGGGGTGAGGCCCGGCGCGGAAGACTGGTCACGTGACGTGCTGTCAACGGGATGCACGTCGTGATCTTCAGATTCAACAGGTTCCACTTCTTGCCCCGCTCACATCACGCATTCGGTGTCGGTGTATTCAGTCAACCAGAGCCGAACCTCGCACTCAAAACGGGTATTTGCGCGATCTTCTCCGCCGTTACAGTAGGTCGTTTCAGGCCAGCCCGCGTGGCTGGCGCCGGTTGGGACACTGAATCACCTCGTCCGGCGGCACGATCAGGTTGGCGGAGCGGCTTTGGGGTGGCGCTGCTTTGGCGCGACTGATCATGGCCTCGTAAGCTTGCGGCGCGTCGGGCAGTCTGTGGATCTGCCTGGTAAAGCATGACGTCGGGGCCATGATCTTCGAGGCTCGCGCCAAAGTGGCTCCGTCAAGCCGTGGAGCCGACCGCCCCAGCCACGACGTACCCCTTTGACGTCAGGTGGCTGATTGCTGTGCGCGGCACGGATGCCGGCCGGGCTGGAGCGGGACGGAGGCAGGAGCAGGCCCGGCCGAGGGCCGGGCCGCGCGCGGGGAGCAGAGCGAGCCGCCTTGAACCAGTAGAGAAAGTGGTAACTCAGTCGGTCGGCTGAGGTCTGAAGGCATAAGTGCAGACTGGGAGTTCAGCGGTCTGCCGGTGGGCGAGGGGCAAGTAGATCACTGGCCTGATGGTCCATGTGATGCGGACTTGGGCGTGCTTGATGGTCACCGTGCACGGTTCGAAGCGCAGGAGAGCCCTTCTCGTCTGGGCGCGGTCCTCGTATAGCCATGCCCACGCTTCATCCGAGGCGTCTGCGTCGAGTGCCGGTGAGATGGTGCGGAGTGTGATGGCCACCCATCGGTCTGCTTGGGAGGCCGAGTACGCGTCGAACGATGCTCGTAGTGGCGGCGGTTCCGGTCTGGTGACTTACTCAGATCTCCGTCAGCACGGGAGCGGTCGCGGCCGTTCTCGTCGGCGGCATCGTGCTGACCGCGCTCCTGGCCGCCGTCGCCGTCACGGCCGTCTCCGTGGCCGTCGCCGCCGTGGTCCTGCGCTCGGTGCTCCGCGACCAGCACCGCCGCTGACACACCGGACTCCCGGGGCGGCCTCGATACCGCCAAGCATCCGCCGCCCCGGGGGCTCTCTCCCTCCAGCCGAAACCAGAAGGAGAAGACATCATCACCCGCGCCACTCCGCCCCCGCTCCACGAACTCGGCGAATTGGCCGCCCTGGGCACCATGCCCTCACTCCTGCGCCAGCTCGCCGGCCTCGGTGGCTGCACCCACCCGATCCGCCTCGACGGCCACCGCACCGAGTACGACCCGAACACCCGCACCGGCGAAATCGGCAACGTCCTCCACCACCTCGACTCCTCCAGCCTCCCGGCCGGGCACCTCCTGGTCCGCTGCAACAACCGCCGCACCATCCGCTGCGCGGCCTGCGCGGAGGTCTATCGCCGCGACACCTTCCACCTGATCACCTCCGGACTGCGCGGCGGCAAGGGCGTCCCCGAACGCGTCGCCGCCCACCCGCGCGTCTTCGCCACCTTCACAGCGCCGAGCTTCGGCCCGGTTCACAACCGCCCCACCGGAGCGGCCGGTTCGGTCCGCCGCTGCCGCTGCCGCTGCGGCACGCTCCACGATCAGGACGATCCCGCACTCGGCACCCCGCTCGACCCGGACACCTACGACTACGAAGCGGCCGTGCTCTGGAACGCGCACGCCGGTCCGCTGTGGCGGCGTTTCTCGACCTATCTGCGCCGGGAGGTCGCCAAGCGTGCCGGACTGACTCAGCGGGCCTTCCGCGAGTACGCCCGGGTGTCTTTCGCCAAGGTCGCCGAGTACCAGAAGCGCGGGGCCGTCCACTTCCATGCCGTGATCCGCATCGACGGCCCCAAGGGCGGCGACACCCCACCACCTGCCTGGGCCACCGCCGATCTGCTGACTGACGCCATCCAGGCCACCGCCGCCGCTCGCGTGGACGGCCCGGTCATCGACGGGCGGGCGCATGCCTTCGCCTTCGGCCGTCAGCTCGACGTGCGCATCATCCGCTCGGCCGACTTCGACGGCGGCCAGGAGCTGACCGAGCGGGCCGTCGCCGCGTACATCGCCAAGTACGCCACCAAGGGTGCCGAGACTGCGACGGGAGCTCTGGACCGGCCGCTGAAGTTCCTCGCCGAACTCGCCCAGCTCGACATCACCGACCACGCCCGCCGACTCATCCGCACCGCCTGGACCCTCGGCGCACGCAAGGACCTCGAACACCTCCGCCTGCGCGCCTGGGCCCACATGCTCGGCTTCCGCGGCCACTTCTCCACCAAGTCCCGCCGCTACTCCACCACTCTCGGCGCCCTCCGCCACGCCCGCGCCGAATGGCGCCGCGCACAAGCCCTGGAGGCGGCTGAGACCGACCCGGACACGACCCTCGTCCTCACGCACTGGATCTACGCCGGCACTGGCCTCACCGACGCCGAAGCCTGGCTCGCCGAAACCATCGATCCCGCTCCCGGAACGGAAGGAGAGCCCACTCATGGCTGACCGCTACCTGACCGTGTCGCAGGTTGCCGAACTCCTCGGCACCACAGAGCGCTTTCCGCGCCGCCTGATCGCCGAGCGGCGCATCGTGTTCGTCAAGGTCGGCCGACACGTTCGTATCCCGGAGAGCGACTGAACGACTTCATCGACGCCCATACAGTGCAGCCGATCGGCCACCAGCGCAGCTCCCTGCGGAGGGCTGCCTGATGGCCAACAAGAAGGGAAGGCGACGGGACTTCGGCTCGGTCCGGCAGCTTCCGTCAGGACGTTGGCAGGTCCGCTACCGGGACCCGGAGACGGGGCAACTGCGCCCGGCGGAGAAGACCTACCCGACCAAGACAGACGCCCAAGTCGCGCTGACACACATCGAGTCGGACATCACGCGCGGGCAGTGGTCGGACCCGGACGCCGGGGCAGTGAACTTCAAGGAGTACGCCACCGCGTGGCTGCGGGACCGGAAGCTCGCTGACCGGACCCGTGAGCGGAACGAGTCGGTGATGCGGTTGCACATCCTGCCCACATTCGGAGCCGGGAGCGTGGCCGATGTGACAACGGCCCGGGTGCGCAGCTGGCGCGGCAAGCTCCTCGCGGCCGGCCTCGGAGAGCCGACGGTGGTCAAGGCGTACCAACTGCTGCGCGCCCTGATGAACACCGCCGTGGATGACGAGCTGATCCGGCGCAACCCTTGCCGCATCAAAGGTGCGGACCGCTACGACGTGCCCGAACGGCCTGTCCTCACGGTGGCCTAGGTCTTCGCCGTGGCCGACTCGATGGCGCCGCGTTATCGGCTGCTCGTGCTCCTGGCGGCCTTCACCACTCTGCGGTTCGGGGAGCTGGCGGCCCTGCGGCGCCGGGACATCGATCTGGAGGGGCTGACCGTCACCGTGCGCCGTGCTCAGGCCGAGTTGCAGGACGGTCGGCTCTTCGACAAGGCGCCGAAGTCCGCGGCCGGGGTGCGCTCGGTCTCCTTCCCGGCCGAACTCCTCGACGCGGTCACGCACCACCTGGAGCACTTCGCCGCCCCCGGCCGTGAGGCGCACGTCTTCGTCGGACCCCAGGGCGGGCAGTTGCGTCGCAGCAACTTCCGCGATGACTGGGTCAAGGCCCGGAAGGCAGCTGGCGTCACGGCCGAACTGCACTTTCACGACCTGCGGCACACGGGCAACACGTTGGCCTCCACGGCAGGGGCCAGCACGCGGGAGCTGATGACGCGGATGGGGCACAGCAGCTCCCGGGCCGCGCTGATCTATCAGCACATGACCAGCGACCGCGACCGGGCCATCGCGGACTGCCTTGGGGCCATGATCCGGGGTAGTGGGGGAGCGACCTCCGACGCCTCCGGCGAGGACCCTGCAGGCCCGTAGTGGCCCGCCCTGAAACGCCGAAGGGCCACCCCGGGAGGAAACCCCTCCTGGGCTGGTCCTTCTCTCTACGTCCCGGCCGGATTCGAACCTGCGTGGCATCGAAGCCACGGGTCGCCTGTTTCCTCCGATTCGCCCGCGATGGCGGCACGGAGATGGCAGCCTATGAGCGGCAATGAAAGGACCGGAGATGCCCATTCTCTTCTTCGCCGCCGCTGGTGCCCTCTTTGCAGGTGGAGCCGGCGGAGGGTGGTACCTGTGGAGGCGTGGTCAGCAGGAAGCGGCCAAGCGGCTGCAGCATCAGGACGCCGAGGCCGCGAAGCAGGCGCTTAGGGATGCCACTGGCCTTGCTGACCTGCGTAGCAAGGCGCAAGAGGCCGGCTTGAACCCGGATGAGGTCGTTGCCGGATACGAGACGTTGCGAGACTCACAGTTGTCTCCTGAGGACGTGCTCCAGGGGCTGAGCCGGGCTGCCATCACTGGTTGAACAACTTCGCCTCGTCGTACGATCTTCCGCATTTCGCGGTGTTCGTGAGCGGCGGTCACTCACGCAGCGATCATGCTCATCTGGGCCCGGCTTGTCGGCTGCGGATGCTTCCGACTCATTGGTGCGTACTGGCACGCTTGTGGCACGACCCCCGACATGACGAGGGGCCAGCCTGGGAGGAAACCCCTCCTGAGCTGGCCCTTCTGGCTGTGCCCCCGGCAGGATTCGAACCTGCGACACCCGCTTTAGGAGAGCGGTGCTCTATCCCCTGAGCTACGAAGGCGGACGGTGGCCGTGAAGGTCACTGGCGTCAGCGTACCGGATCTGTTGGGGGACGGCGTGAGGGTTCCCCGTCGTCAGGACAGGGGGACCTGAGTGAAGCGGCCCGCCGCGTGCAGCTCGTCCTCGATGCGGGTCGCCGTGAGCCGGAGTTCGGGGAGGAGTTCCTCGACGCACTCCTGCACCGTGCGGCCCGCCGCGTGCAGGGCCACGTTCACGGCGGCGACGACCCGGCCCGTGCGGTCGTGGAGGGGGACGGCGATCGTGCGCAGCCCGTCCTCCCAGTCCTCGTCGAGCAGGGCGTGGTCCGGGGCGTCCGGGAGCAGCACCCGGCCCAGCGAGGTCGCCGCCGCCGGCAGCCGGGTGCCCACCCTGATGTCGACGCCCATGATCCGCGGGGACACGGCCCGCGCCGTGTACTGGATCTCCGGGGCGGAGTCCGGCCCCGACGGCACCAGGATCGCCAGGGCCGTCGACTCCCCCACCCGTGCCGAGAGGTCCGCCAGGTGCGGGGCGGCGATGCGGGGGAGGGTCGTACGGGACAGGGG
>NZ_LJBR01000194.1 GCF_001282115.1 Streptomyces sp. NRRL B-24085
GCGCCCGAGGTGTTCGACTGGGCCTCGCCCGCACGCGACCGTGGCGGCCCCGGTCATCCCCTAGGCCGGGGCCGCCCAATCCGTCGGACCACCCGCACGACGCCGCACACCCGGAAGCGATCACCATGCCCCTGACGACCACGCGGACCACCACCCGTCCCGGCCCCGACTGGCCGTGCCAGGTCAAGACACCCGGCAGCTACGACTGGGAACGCTCGGCGGCCAAGTGGCTGCGCGAGCTGGTGCCTGCGCGGTACGCGAGCTATCCGGCCCTGACGCGGCACACCGTGCTCCTGGCCCGCCACGCGCAGATCCAGGTCCAGCACGAGATCCGGGTCGCCCGCACCGCACTCCAGACCGCCCGCGCGGACCTGCCCTCGCTCGGACTGCCGGAGTCGGTCATCGAGCACACCATCAAGCTGTACGCGGCCGAGGTGCTCCAGCTCCAGCACATCGCCCGCAGCATCCGCGCGGTCACCCAGGCCCTGGTCGACCACCAGGGGCGCTGACCCCCGCCCCGAGGGCATGACCCACGCCGTACGTGGGACCCGTGGTGAGCATGAGCACCACCGACGTACGTCACGGCGACCCGGTCACCACCGTCCTCACCTGGGAGGTGCGTCCCGGCCGGGAGCGTGAGTTCGAGCGCTGGACGCGGGGGATCACCCGCTGCGCCAGACGGTTCCCCGGCAACGAGGGCGTCTCCTGGCTGCGTCCCGAGGACGGCCACCGCTTCCACGCGGTGCTGCGCTGGTCCGATTCCCACCGGCTCACCGCCTGGTTGCAGTCGGACGAGCGGGCGGACTGGCACGCCCGGATCGACGGCATCGCCACGGAACTCGGCAGCGAACGGCAGTCGACGACCGGGCTAGAGACCTGGTTCAGCCTGCCCGGCACCACCGTGCGGCCCCCGGTCCGCTGGAAGATGGTGCTCACCACGTTCCTCGGCGCCTTCCCGTGCACGCTGCTCATCCAGTGGCTGCTGACGCCCCGCACCGCCGCCTGGCCCCTGCCGCTGCGGGCCGCGGTGTTCCCGGTGGTCCTCCTGCCGCTCCTCACCTACCTGGTCATGCCCCTGCTCAGCCGGCTGCTGCGGCGGTGGCTCTACCCGCCGCCCGAGCACTGAGCCGCCGCGAACCGGCGGCCCGGCCGGTTTCGTCAACCGGTGGGGTCACCGGTGTGTGGGATGCGTGCTCACAACAGCGCGATCGGTACCTGGCGCATGTGCGATGCTCAACGCGTGACGAGCGAGTCGACCGGCCCCCCGCACGCCGGTACCGCCCCCGACATGGCCGCACTGGCCAAGGTCGTGGCCAGACAACGTGCCGAGATGGACCGGTTGCGGGACCAGGCCGCCACCTCGGCCGTGCTGGAGCGTGCCAAGGGCGCCGTCATGGCGCTGACCGGCTGCACGCCGGAAGCGGCCGGCGAGGACCTGCTCCAGCGCGCCAGGGCCGGCAACCGCACGCTGCTCGAGGAGTGCTGGATCACCCTCGGCTCCCTGCCACCGCTCGGTACCCCCGCGGAACTCCCCGGCGACGACGTTCCCGCCGCACCCCTGTCCGTGATCCCCGGCCCGGCCGGTCCCCGCTCCGTCCCGGCGGGCACCGCCGTCCCCGCCGGGCGGGACTCCCGCGCCCCGGACGACGGGTTCACCGCGCTCGGCCGCCTCGGCAAGGCCCTCGCCCACGTGGCCACCCCCCAGGACCTGGCCGGCCGTCTCCTGGAGGAGCTCGCGGCGGACGCCGACGCCGACGCCCTCCTGATCTTCCGGTCGCTGCCGGCCGGAGGCCTCGAACTGATCGGCCACGCCGGCATCGACGCCACCCTGGCCGCCCAGTGGGCGCGGGTCCCCCCTCTGAGCGGCGTCGCCGCGCTCGAAGCGCTCCGGGCGCGGGAGCCCCTCTGGCTGGAGGACTTCGCGGCCGACCGGGAACGGCACCTGCTCATAGGGGACCCGCCCGAGCGCTGGCTCTCGCGTGCCTGGCTGCCGGTGCCGGCGGGTGACGAGGCCGAGGTCTGCCTCGGGGTGCTGCGGGCACGGAGCGGGACCTTCTCACCGCAGGTCCGGCAGCTCCTGAAGGCCGTCGTCCGGCTGTGTGCCGGCTGGCTGCGCTCCTCCGGCACCCGGCCGGAGCGCAGTGCCGCCTCCTCGGCCGCCGCCCAGCCCGTGTTCGACTCGCTGCCCGGCTCGGCAATGCTGCTCACGCCGTTGCGCGGCTCCTCCGGAGAGGTCGAGGACTACCGCATCGACGCCGCCACCGAGGAGGCGGCCGACGTCGTGGGTCGCACCGGCAGGCAACTGCTCGGCCGCCGGATCCTGGAGTGCTTCCCCGGCATGGCGGACGAGGCGCTGTGGCACGGCTGTCTGCGCACGCTGGCCACCGGCGAGCCGTTCGAGGGCAAGCCGTTCGCCTACCAGGAGGTCGTGGACGGTGTCGCCGAGCTGGCCACGTACACGGTGCACGCGGCCCGCCTCGGCGACGCCCTGGTCGTCACCTGGGTCCGCCACGACTCCTCCGACCGGCAGGAGCAGCGCCTGGCGGACGTGCAGCGGCTGGGGAACCTGGGCTGGGCGAACTGGAACCTGGTCACCGGCGAGGGCAACTGGTCCTCCCAGGCCTTCCTCGTGACGAACCGCGATCCCGCGCTCGGACCGGTCCGGCTGGCCGACCTTCCCCGGCTGGCGCTGGCCGAGGACGCGCCGGTGCTGGCCCACGCCGTGCAGGAACTCGTGCGCGCGGGGCTCCCGTTCGACGTCCCGTTCCGGATCCGGGCCGGGGACGAGGTCCGCCATCTGCGGATGGTCGCCGAAGTCGTGACGGACACCGGGAACGAACCGGTCGAGGTGCACGGCTTCGTCCAGGACCTCACCGCGCAGCGCAGCGCCGAACTGGCCCTCGTCGAGAGCGAACAGGCGATCGTGACGCAGCACGGGGTGCTGCACGCCGAGCGGACGCTGGCCACCCGTCTCCAGCACGCGCTGCTGCCCCTGCCCACCCGGCCGGTCCACCTCGCCGGACTGCGGGTCGAAGTGGCCTATCTGCCCGCCCAGTCGGGGATCCACGTCGGCGGTGACTGGTTCAGTGCCATCGAACTGCCCGACGGCGACGCCCTGTTCGTGGTCGGTGACGTCGCCGGGCACGGCATCGACGCCGTCGCCACGATGGCCCAACTGCGCTTCACCGCCAAGGGCATGGTCATCACGGGCTCCTCGCTGACCGGGGCGCTCGCCCGTCTCAACACCCTGCTGCTGCACTCACGCGACTCCCACGGCACCGCGACCATGGTCCTGGCCCGCTACGATCCCGGCGAACGGTGCCTGGTGTGGGCCCAGGCCGGTCATCCGCCACCGCTGCTGGTGCGCGACGGGCAGGCGCGCTATCTGGACCGCCCCCTCGGCATACTGCTGGGGGCCTGTTCCGATCCGGACTTCCAGGAGGCGCGCTGCGTCCTGGAGCCGGGTGACCGCGTCCTGCTCTACACCGACGGTCTGGTCGAGCGGCCCACGGAGGGCATCGACCACGGCCTGGACCGGCTCGCCGCCGCCGTCGCGGCCCACCCCACCGACGAGCCCGGCTCCCTGGCGCCGCTGCTGGCCTCGGTACTGGACGGCGACCGGCGCGACGACGTCTGTGTCGTGGACATCAGGGTGCCGTCCGCGCCGCAGTGAGGCCGAGCGAGCCGCACTGAGCCGCCGGGGCACGCACCGCGAGCCCGTGCCGGATCAGTCCGCCGGGTGGCCGGGTGAGATGGACACCGCGTCGGACAGCCGCAACAGCTCCGCGCCCTCGGTGTCCCCGCGCGCACCCCACGCCTGCGGTTCCAGGACGAACCCGACGTGGTCACCCCCCTCGACGCGTTGCACCACGGTGCCGACGAACCAGGCCGCCGCCTCCTCCAGCACCACGGCCCCGCCGGCCTCCTCCCGCCAGCGGACCCGCGCGAACTTGTCCGTCCGGTCCCCCGTCTCCCCGCCGAACAGCTCGGCCAGGCCGCGCTGTTCGCGGGTGAGCAGATGGACCGCGAGGCGGTCCGCGGTGCGGGCCACGCGGTAGGTGCGGTTGGCCTTCGACAGCCACACCGCGTACCGCACGGGCTCCAGCGAGCACTGTGAGGCGAATCCGACGAGACAGCCCGCGCGGTCGCCGTCAGCGGCGGCGGTCACGACGCACATGTCGGGGTCGAGCCGGTCGATGAACACGTCCATGCCCGCCATCCTCGTCGATCAGCCGCCCGTACGGGACTCCAGGTCCCGCCGGGTGTCGTCGCCGTACACACCGTCCTCGTCGCCGCGGATGCCGTACCAGAGCTGGAAGCGGGCCACGGCGGCGGTCAGGGTCGTGTCGTAGGTGCCGTCGGTGGCGCCGCCGTCGTAGACGTTCGGGATGCGTCGCAGGCGTTCCTGGAGGTCGGTCACCTGGGGGCCGCTGTCCCCCTGGCGCAGGGTGCCGGGGCCGTCGGGGTCGGTGTCGCCGGAGACCGTGGGGGCGGGTGCGGCGGTCGCGGAGGCGGTCGCGGTCGGCTGCGGGGCGGCCTCGGCGGCGCTCTGTCCGCGGTCGACGAGCAGGAGCGCACAGCCGAAGCCGATCACCGCGGCCGCTGCCACGGCCGCCGCGATCGCCGTGCGGCGCAGCCCCCGCACCCGGCCCCGGGGGATGTCACGGGAGGCGCGGGCGCGGTCGTGGTCGTCCCGGAGGGGCGGCAGTTCCTCGGTGGCGTCCTCGGTTCCGGACGGTGCGGCGGGCAGTGCGACGGACTCGTAGTCGACGGCCCCTCGGGGCGGCATGTCCTTCATGAGCTCCGCCAGCGCGTCGGTGCGGCGCGGACGCAGCACCCGGACGGGCTCGATGGGCGGCCCGGCCGGCGGCACCCCTCGGTCGGACGGTGTCGGCATCCTGGTCTCCTTCCCTCCCGCGCACACGGGTCTGGGCCGTCCCCCGGGGAGTGATACGGCGCCGCGGGCCCGGGAGTTCAGCTCCCGCCGGCCCCGGGGCCCGCCGCTCACCGGGGAGAGGAGCCGAGGAACTTGTGCAGGGATGCCTTCATGGCCGCGACGAAGGAGTCCCTGCCCGCGTCGTCCAGGGCGTCCAGGGAGAGGTACGGGTTGAGGTCCTCCAGCTCGACCAGCAGGAGTTCGCCGCCCGGGGCCCGGCAGGCGTCCACGCGCTGGATGCCGTGGCCGAGGGCGTTCCACTCGACGAAGCGCCGGGCGAACTCCAGGTCCTCGGGGCTGGGCCGGTACGGCTCCAGGTCCCAGCGCCGGTCGGCGTGCGGGGCGTACAGGGCGTACTGGAAGTCGTGGTCGACGAAGTAGAAGGAGACCTCGTAGGCGAAGTCGACGCACGGCTGGACGAGGACCTGCCCGTCGATGTGGTCGAGCACCTCGTCGGCGGACAGGATCCGCAGGCCTATGGAGTCGGCGCCGAGTCTGGGCTTGACGACGTACCGGTCGCCGGCCGGCAGCCGGTCCAGGTCCTCGGCACGGTCGACGGTCGGGATGACGGGGTGTCCCGCGGCCGTGAGGTCGAGCAGGTACTGCTTGCCCGCCATGTCGGCCTTGCCGGTCAGGGGGTTGTACACGCGCGTGCCGACGCGCAGCGCCCGCTCGCGGAAGGTGTCGTACGCCTCCTGGTACGCCAGGACCGGCCCGCTGTTGCGGACGACGACGGCGTCGAAGCCGTCCGCCAGCGCGTCGGCGTCCCGGGGATGGCACAGGGCGAGGTCGAAGTCCTCCCTCAGGCGCGCGCTGAGAAGGATGTCCTCGTCGCAGTAGCGGCGCCCGCGGGCCGGGTAGGCCAGGTCGGTGACGTACAGGAGGGCGGGGCGGCGGGACATGCGGGACTCCTCGGCGGGCGGGCGCCGATCGTATGCGGTGCGCCGGTCACCCGACAACGCGGCGAACGGCACTCAGTTCCCCGATCAGGCTGCACCCAGTGCCATTCAGGCGGCCCGGATGCTACGTTCGCGACCATGAGCTCCACCAAGCCCGCCATGCGGGACGCGCTGGTCGCGGCAGCCTTCCAGTTGTTCCTGGAACGGGGTTACGAGCAGACCACCGTCGACGACATCGTCGCGCTCGCCGGAGTCGGGCGCCGCTCGTTCTTCCGGTACTTCCCTTCCAAGGAGGACGTGGTCTTCCCCGACCACGAGCGGTGCCTGGCCGACATGACGGCCTTCCTGGCCGCGAGCGACCCCGGGTGCGACCCGCTGGAGCGGGTCTGCGAGGCGGTGCGGCTGGTCCTGCGCATGTACACCGAGAACCCGACCTTCTCCGTGCAGCGCTACCGCCTCACCAAGCAGGTGCCGGGCCTGCGCGCCTATGAGCTGTCCGTGGTGTGGCGCTACGAGCGCTCCTTCGCGGAGTACCTGCGCGGGCGCCTGAAGGGGCTGCACGACGGAACGCTGCGGGCCGACGTCATCGCCGCCGCCGTGGCCGCTGCCCACAACAACGCCCTGCGCTCCTGGCTGCGCTCGGACGGGAAGGGCGACGCCGAACAGGCGGTGGAGCACGCGCTGGGCTACGTCCAGGCCGCCTTCGGCGCGCCCGGCGCGCCGCCCGCCGACGAGCCGCCCGAGGACGTGGTGGTGATCGTCTCCCGCCGCGGTGCCCCGATGTGGCGGGTGGTCCAGGAGATCGAGTCCACGCTCGACCGGGACCGACCCGGCGGAAGATGAGGGTACGCAGTACCTTTACGGCTGACACTCAGTGCCATACGCTGACCGTGTGCACGGCGGCACGGGGAGCCGCGCACGTCCGTGCACGGTTACCCGGGCACGTGGGATCCGGCCGAGCGCAGGGAGTTGACAGCGTGTACCACCACTCAGGAAGCATTGCTCGTCAGGCAGCCGGTTCCGGGACGGGCGTACTCGAGCCCGCCGCTCCGGCCACGGACGCGATCCTCTTCCAGCGCTGCACCTGGTGCGGCACGGCGATGTACCACCGGCTGCTGTGTCCGGTCTGCCAGGGCGGTGACCTGCGCACCGAGCGCAGCGAGGGCGTGGGGACGGTCCGGCACTCGACGGTGGTGCACCGCAACACCCCCGCCGCCCGCAATGTGTCGCTGATCGAGCTGGCCGAGGGGTTCGTCGTCCGGGGCCGGGTCATGGGCCCGCCCGCCGCGATCCACAGCGGCGACCGGGTGCGGATGTCGACGGCCAAGGACCCGGTCCGCGGCGAACCGGTCTTCCAGCTCGTCGACGAGCCCTACCGCGCCTGGAGCTGAGACCCCGTCACCTCCGTGCGGGCGCGCGCACGGGGCTCCGGGCTCACCACATCCCGGGGAGCAGATCGCGCACCCGCACCGGCGGTCCCGTCCCTAAGCACCGGTTGGCGGCGATGCCCACGCGCCATGCGGGTGGGGCCGGGATCGCACAGGGCCGCGACACGGCGGCCGGGGCGGGTCGCGAGGGACCGGGTGAACGACTGGGCACGGTGGCCGGTGCCGACAACGGCCGCGCAGAGGTGGGGAGTCCGAGTCAGGGAAAGCGCCTCCCCCGCGGGGAGGTGCGCCAGTCCCTCGACCCCGTTGGCTTGTTCGCGCCCTCGGTCCGCGATCTTCGGCTCCGCACAGACAACCCACAGCCACTCCTCCCCCGTCCTAGGTGGCGCGAGAGACGCCCGGGACCGACGGGACGTCTGCGCACGGGGATTCGAGGAGAGAACCATTGATCCGTGCCCGGCGAATATGTGTGACCGCCGTGGCGGTACTGGCGGCCCTGGCGGGCTCGCCCGGACTGGCACAGGCTCAACAGCCGCCCGCATCGGGCCTGTTGAGCGCGACGGACGACAACGGGCTTCCGCCGGGGTGGCGGATCGACGGGGAGCGCGGGGCGCGTGAACTGGTCTGGCGCGCACCGGAGTCAGTGCCCATGGGCGACGCGCGGGTCGAGTTCCGCACCGGCGACCGGCTGCTCGGGGTGCCGAGGCCGGCGAAAGACGGACGGACCTTCCGGCTCGCCCTGGACAAGGCCGCGTCCACGGAACTGACGGACCTTCAGGTGACTGCGGCCGGACGCCGGCTGGACGCGGCGGCCGACGAGCCGCGCCGGCCCGATGCACGAGGGGTGCGGCTGCCCGCGCAGGCACCGGCGAACGCCGTCGATCCCGGCAAGCCGGGCTCGTACCGCACGGTCAGCGGCGAGTACGAACTCCCTCCCGTGCGCCTGCCGGGGTTCGACACCCCCGTGGAGATGCGCGCCCAGGTGGTGGCGCCGAAGGGTGCCACCGGCAGCCGGCCGCTCGCGCTGTTCCTGCACGGCCGCCACGCGACCTGCTACCGACCGGGCAGCGAGGACGACGTCACCATCGACTGGCCCTGCGCGGACGGCTACAAGCCGATCCCCAGCGACAAGGGCTATCTGCGCGACCAGAGACTCCTTGCCTCCCAGGGCTATGTGACGGTGTCGATCTCGGCGAACGGCGTCAACGCCCAGGACTGGGAACCCGAGGACGCCGGCGCCCAGGCGCGCTCCTCACTGGTGCGGCAGCACCTCGCCCGCTGGGCCGACTGGGCCGCCCACCGCTCCTCCGCCCCGGCCGTCGTACGCCAGGCGCCGAAGGCGGACCTCTCGCGGGTCCTGCTCGTCGGCCACTCGCGGGGCGGCGAGGGCGTCAACCGGGCCGCCATGGACAGCCTCTACCCGCCGCCCGCCGCGGAGGACGGCTACCGGGGGCCGGTGCGCTGGAAGGTGCGCGGGACCGTGCTCGTCGGACCGACGATCTTCGGCCAGAATCCGGTCGCGGACGTGCCGTCCGTGACCCTGCTGCCGGGCTGTGACGGCGACGTGTCGGACCTCCAGGGCGAGGACTTCGTCGACGGGACGCGCGGGGTCAGCCGGGGCACCGCGCTGCACAGCGCGGTCTACATGGTCGGCGCCAACCACAACTACTTCAACAGCGAGTGGACTCCGGGCGAGGCCGAGGCACCGGCCCAGGACGACTTCGGGGCCGACCCGGAGCAGCCGGACCCGGTGTGCTCCCCGGGCGCCGCGACCCGCCTGACCGCCGCTCAGCAGCACAAGGCGGGCGCCACGTACATCGCGGCCGCGGCCCGGCTCTTCCTCGCCGGTGACGACCGGGTGCGTCCGCTGCTCGACGGTTCCGGCAAGCGGGCCCCGTCCGCGGACCCGGCCCGGGTGCTGACCCACGCCGTCGGCGGTCGCCGCAGCGGCGGCTTCCTGCCGGACAACGGGGCCAGGGTGACCGGTGCCCGGCTGTGTGCGGCGGTCGACCCCGATCCGGCCGTGGCCTGTCTGGACCCGGAGACGTCCGGCTCGTCACCGCACTTCGCGCAGTGGGAGACGAACCAGGAGACCGGCCGCGGCGCGGTCGACCTGAAGTGGTCCGCGCCCGGCACGGCCGCGCGTGTCACCCCGCCCGCGCCGCTCTCCCTGCACGGCTCGCGGCAGCTCGCGCTGCGGGTCTTCGTACCGCCGAACACCAACGGCACCGAGTTCGACGTGTCCGTCACCGACTCCGCCAACCGCCGGGCCACGCTCGGCCGCGTCGAGGTGGCCGGGCTGCCGGGCTCCTCGTACACCGCGTCCTACTGGGCGCAGGAGCTGCGCGTCCCGCTGACCGCGGCCTCCCGGGCCGGACTCGATCTGCGGCACGTCAAGTCCCTTGAGCTGACGCCCCGTTCGCGGTCCGGGCGGGCCTGGCTGATGGACGCCTGGGGCTGGGCCCCCGGTACTCCGGCGGTCAAGGCGGCCGCGCTGCCCCGCGTCGACGTGGGCCGCACGATCGTCAAGGAGGGCGACTCGGGCACCCGCACCTACCGCGTCCCGGTGCGGATCTCCGGGCACGGCAGCGGCCGGGTCCGCGTGTACGTCCTCGACCCGGACCGCGGCCGGACCGCGTCCCGGCTCGTGACGGTACGGCCCGGCAGCCACGCGATCGACGTACCGGTCGAGGTGAAGGGCGACACGCAGTACGGCGAGGACGTGCAGCACGACATCGCCGTGAAGGCCGTACGGGGTGCGGTCGTCGGGAAGTACCGGGGCGGCGTCACCGTCGAGAACGACGACCCCGAGCCGGTGATCACCCTGTCGCCGGTCACGGACCGGGTCACCGAAGGAGAGGCGCTGACCTGGCGACTGTCCATCGAGGCGCCCGTGACGGTGGACATCTGGCAGCCGGTGCGGGTGCTTCCGGTCACCGAGGGCACCGAGCTGTCCACCAAGGACGTGGACCCGCAGTGGCTCCAGGACTGGTCCGGTGACGTGCCCGACCCCGAGCGGCCGCTGTCCGACGCGAGCCTGTGGGTGTGGCTGAACATCCCGCCCGGGAGCACCGGCGTGGACTTCGCCGTGCCGACCGTCGCGGACCAGGTGGCCGAGCCGGCCGAGTCGATGCGCCTCGCGCTGACCGACCGCAACGCCGAGCCGCTGCCCGGGCGGCCGGTGCTGACCGGGACGGTGCTCGACCGGCCCTGAACGCGGCCCCTGTGTGATCGCCCCTCCCGTGCGGGGCCCGGTCCTCCCGGGCCCCGCACGTCACAGGGTGACGCGGATCCCGACCGTGCCGTCCGCTCCCCGGCGCAGCCTGCTGCCGAGCAGCGTGAGCCGCCCGAGGATGCCGTACTTCCTGGCCAGCAGCTTGCGGTAGCGGGCGGTGGTCGCCGCGTCGCAGATCTCCGCCGTGGCCGGGACCTGGTCGCCGGTCGGGTTGCCCCGTACGTCGCAGGGGCCGACGAGGACATCCCCGCGGGCCCGGATCCGCTTGACCTTCCAGGAGTCGGCGACCGACCACACGCCGAGCGCGTCCCCGTCGCGGACCACCCACACGGGGGTGGCGACCGGCGTGCCGTTCTTGCGGAAGCTGGTGAGCAGCAGGTACTTGCCCGCACCGAGCCGCTCCAGCGGCGTCTCGTCCATGACGGAAGTCTAGGCAGGGGTGCCCGACGGCGCGGGTGCGCGGTCGGGCTTTCCCGCGTGCGGGGGCCCTCGGTGCCGGTGCTCCCGCGCCGCGGGGTCCTCGCTGCCGGTGCTCCCGCGCGCGGAGTCCTCGCTGTCGGTGTTCCCGTGTCCGGCGGTCAGGCCGGCTGGACCTGGTCGAACTGGGCGACGGCTTCGGCCGGGTCGGGGCTGACGAGGCGTTCCAGACCGGCTGTGGTGATCTCGGCCCATCGGCCGGCCCGTGCCCACATCCGCTCCTCGAAGGCGCGCACGGCCTCGTCCGGGTCGCCGGAGCAGGTGGCGAGGGCCTCGGCGAGTTCGGCGCCGTCCAGCATCGCGAGGTTCGCGCCCGCTCCCAAGGGGGGCATCAGGTGGGCGGCGTCGCCCAGCAGCGTCACGCCGGGGACGTGGGTCCAGGTGTGGGAGACGGGCAGGGCGTGGAAGGGGCGGTGGAAGAAGGCCGTGCCCTGGCGGAGGAGGTCGAGGACGGGAGCGGCCCAGCCGTCGAACAGGGCCAGCACGGCCGATCGCACGGCCTCGTCGTCGGCCGGGTCGAGGTCGGCATGCCAGTCCAGCGGGGCGCGGAACTTGGCGTACACCTTGACGTGGCCGCCGCTGTTGCGCTGGGCGACGACGGAGCGGTTCACGCCGTAGACGGCCACGGAGCCGTCACCGATCAGCCGGGCGAGCTCGGGGTGGCGGGTGTCGACGTCGTCCAGGGAGGTCTCGACCGAGGTGACGCCGGTGTACCGCGGTGTCTCGGCCGAGACCGCCGGACGGACCCGGGACCAGGCGCCGTCCGCGCCGACCACGAGGTCGAACGTCTCCTGCCGCCCGTCCTCGAAGTCGACCCGGACGCCGTCCTCGGTCCCCGGCACCACCCGGGTCACGCCCCGGCCCCACTGGGCGTCGAGAGGTCCGAGCAGCAGGTCACGGAGGTGCCCGCGGTCGATCTCGGGGTTGGCCCGTTCGTCCGGGCGGGGCCGCCAGTCCCGCAGGACGGTCCCGTCCGTGTCCAGGATCCGCATCGCCTGTCCCTCGGGGCGGGACAGCGCATCGAACTCCGCCAGCAGCCCCGCCTTGACCAGCGCGAGCCGGCCCAGCCCCTCGTGCAGGTCGAGCGAGCCGCCCGGGGGGCGTGAGTCCGGGGCGGGATCGCGTTCGAGCACGGTGACGGGGTGGTCATGCCGGTGCAGGACACGGGCGAAGGTCAGGCCGGCGGGACCGGCTCCGACTACGGCGATACGACGTCTCATGTCGATACACTGTATTTCTCGACTACGATGTACCGCAAGGACGTCTCGGAAACAGAACGGTGTGACCATGACTGTGTGGGACCGGCCGGAGCCGCCGGCTCGCCCCGTGCCGCTCGACCGGGAACGGATCGTCGCCGCCGCCGTCGAACTGGCCGACGAGGGCGGACTGGAGGCGGTGTCGGTGCGCAAGGTCGCCGCCCGGCTGAACGCCGGCCCGATGCGGCTGTACGGCTTCATCTCCACCAAGGAGGAGCTGTTCGACCTCATGGCGGACGAGGTCCACGCCGAAATCCTGCCCGAGGAGCGTCCCGCAGACTGGCGGGAGGCGCTGGGCGTCCTCGCCCACCGCACGAGGCAGGCCGCTCTCCGGCACGAATGGCTGGCCGATCTGCTCGGCGGCCGCCCGGCCCTGGGTCCGAACGGCCTCGCCGTGACCGAGGCCAAGCTGGCGGCGCTCGACGGCCTCGCCGACGTCGACACCGTCATGCGCGCCGCGGAGACCGTCAGCGCCTACGTGACCGGCGCGATCAGGCGCGAGGTCGCGAACCTGCGGGCCGAGCGTGCCACGGGCCTGTCCAAGCGCGACTGGCAGCGCGCCTCCGGCCCGCACGTGACGCGGATGCTGGCCACGGGCCGCTTCCCGGCGCTGGCCAAGGCCGTGTACGACGGCACGCACGTGGACGCCGAGACCTCCTTCGCGACCGGCCTGGACTGGGTCCTCGACGGCGTGGCCGCCCGACTCGACGGGGCCTCCTGAGCGGCGGGCGCCCTGTCCGTCACCGCTGGCCCCCCGGCGCACCGCAGCAGGCACGCGCCGGTGTCGCGCCCTCCATGATCCGGCCAACTCGGTTCCGGGCATGGCTGATTGAGATGCCTCACCGGGATTCCCCGACACAATTCCCCGGCACACGAACACCCGCTGCCGTGAACGCGCGCCGCCCGGGCCGCGTATGCAAGGAGGGCGCTCAACGACCGGAGGGCCCCGCGGTGCAGTCACCGCTTGTTCGGGTTCGGGAGCCATGCATGAGGCACGCACGACGACGGGTCGTCCGGCGGGTGACACGGCTGGCGGCAGTCGGCGGACTCCTCCTGGGAGGTGTGATGGTCACGCGGGCCGTCGCGAGCGAGCCTCCCGCGACCACCGCCGTGCCGCACACCTATGCCGTGAAGGCGGGGCGGACGGGGGCGGAGCTCGTGTCCCGGCTCGGCAGCTCCCGGACCGCGGGCACCTGGATCGGTGCCGACGGCAAGCCGGTCGTCGCGGTCACCGACGAGCAGGCGGCCGCCGAGGTGCGCACGGCGGGAGCCCGGGCGAAGGTCGTCGAGCACAGCATGGACGAGCTCAAGTCGGCGGCCAGGACGCTGCGTTCCGCGCCCCGGGTCGCCGGGACCGCCTGGTCCATGGACTACCGGACCAACGAGGTGGTCGTGCAGGGCGACAGCACCGTCTCGGCGTCCGACTGGGCCGCGATGACGAAGGTCGCCGACGGCATCGGCGGCTTCGTCCGCATGGAGCGCACCGAGGGCACCTTCACTCCCCGCCTGAACGGGGCGCAGCCGATCCTGTCGACCGGCGGACGCTGTTCGGCGGGCTTCAACGTGACCGACGGCCAGAGCGACTTCATCCTCACGGCCGGGCACTGCGGTCCCAACGGGTCGGTCTGGTTCGCGGACACCGGGGGCACCAACCAGCTCGGCCGGACGGTCGCCCAGAGCTTCCCGGGCAACGACTTCTCCCTGGTGCAGTACGCCGACGGGAAGGCGGGCGACGGCGCCGGCGTCGTGTTCATCGGCAACGGCAAGGGTGTGCAGATCACCGGCGCGGGCGATCCGGCCATCGGGCAGCGGGTGTTCCGCAGCGGCAGCACCAGCGGACTGCGCGACGGCCAGGTGACGGGGGTCAACTCGACGGTGAACTACCCGGAGGGCACGGTCACCGGGCTGATCGAGACCAACGTGTGCGCGGAGCCCGGGGACAGCGGCGGGCCGATGTTCTCCGAGGGAATCGCGCTCGGCATCACCTCGGGCGGCAGCGGTGACTGCACCCAGGGCGGTACGACGTTCTTCCAGCCGGTGACGAAGGCGCTGAAGGAGCTCGGCATGCAGCTGATCGTGTCGAACCCGCCCGCCGCCGGCGGGGCGTCTCCCGCACCGTCGGCCACCTCCGCGCAGGGCTCGATCGCTCCCGGTGCCGCCTCCCCCGGTTCCTCGGCGGCGGTGCAGGGGGCCGAGGGCACGCCCCTGCTGAGCCGGCTCACGGACACCCGGAACGTCGGACCCGGTCTGCTGGTCGTCGGGGGAAGTCTGATCGCGCTGGTTGCGACGCGGTACATCCGCTCGGAACAGGACCGCAAGGCGTACCAGCGCTACTACTCCGCGACCTGGGGCTGAGAGCCGGGTCCTCACCCCAGAGTGAGCAGGACCGTCGCCAGCCCCGCTCCCACGAGGCCCACCATCTGTCTCCGGCTCAGCCGCTCGTGCAGCAGGGCGAGTCCGAGGATCACGGGGAGGGCCGGGTAGAGGGAGGCCAGGACGACGGCGACGGCCAGCAACTGCCGCTGGGCGGCGAGCAGGTAGAGGGTCAGTCCGAGGGCGGCACCCGCTCCGACGAGCAGGGCCTGGACGGCTCGCACGGGCGACAGGTGCAGCCGCCCGGGTCGCCGTGCCGCCGCGGGCAGCAGGACGAGTACGGCGGCCGCCCGGCCCGCTGCCACCGGCCACAGTCCGCTGGAGGCACCGGCCTGGGCGAGGGCGATGTACTGGAGCGCGACGCCCGCGCTGGCCAGCAGCCCGTCGGGGACGCCTCCGCCGTCGTCGTCGGTGCCGCCTCCGCAGACCATCCAGAGCGCGGGCACGGAGAGGGCGATCCCGAGCCAGGCCACGGCGGTCGGCCGGTCGCCGAGCAGCACCCCGCACACCACGGAGAGGCCGACGCCGGTGACGGCGCTGACGGGTACGACCACGCTCATCGCGCCGTGGCTGAGGCCGCGGTTGAGGAAGTGCATGGCGGCGCCGCTCCCGACGCCGGAGAGGGCGCCCCACAGGAGGTCGACGGGCCGTACGGCGTCGACGGGAAGGAGAAGCGCGGCGGCGGTCGCGAGCAGCAGGCCGCCTATCTGGCCGAGGAAGGTGACGGCGGCGAAGTGGGCGCGGCGGGACAGCAGACCGCCGGTGAAGTCGACGATGCCGTAGCAGACCGCTGAGGCCAGTGCGAGGAGAGGGCCCATTCCGTCAGGGGTGCCCAGGGACGGAACGGTGATGCCCCGCGGCGGTGGCCGGGGGTCAGGCCGCCCGGACCGGCTGCGGAGCGGCGGCGGCCCACTCCAGGACGAGACGCTGGTACTCCTCGCGCTGCTCGCCGCTCAGTGTCCCGCCCGCCCGGCGCCACAGGGCCCGGATCTCCTCGTTGACCTCGTCGGCCGATCGATCGGTCACGGGTTCAACAGTGGTGGACATGGTGTGAAGCATACGGCTCCGGAAGTGAAGGCGGCGTGAGTAATCACACCAGAAACGGACATACCAGACCGTGTTGCTGATCACGTCAACTGGCAACGACTGTGGCCCGGTTCACACTTCGGCCACTCCCAGGACCAGCACCTGGATCGCCAGCACGGCGGCTCCGCGGGCCCAGTCGTGAAAGTCGGACACCCTGGTCTCCAGGTCGATGGGGGTGGCGAGGGGGTGCCGGTGGGCGCGGATCGTCTCCTCGACGGTCTTGCCCGCCACATCCATCAGGCCGACGCCCTCTCCGGCGAGCATGATCTTCTGCGGCATGGCGAAGTTGGCGATCTGGGCGACGAGGACACCGAGGGCGCGCCCGGCCTCCTCGACGACGCGGGCGGGCATGGGGTCGCCGGTCGCAGCGAGGGCGAGGATCTCCTCGTAGGTGTGATCGCGGCCGGTGGCGGCGTGCACCTGGTAGCGGATGCTGGGGATGGCGAGCAGGGAGACGGCGCTGCCGCGGTTGCCGTCGGGGGTGAGGGGACCGTTGGGGTCGATGATCCAGTGCCGCCCGAAGCCCCGGTCCTCCTCGGCGTAGGGGACCCGCCGGCCGCCGATGACCAGGCCGTAGCCGATGCCGGCCCCGATGGTGAGGACGACGAAGCGGTCGAGGCCGCGCCCCGCGCCGAACCAGGTCTCGGCCTCGACGAGGGCGGCCACGTCGTTCTCGACGACCACCGGCAACCCCGTGCGCTCCTCGACGAGTTCACCGAGGGGGACGTCCCGCCAGTGCAGGAACGGGGACTCGCCGACCACGGCACGTTCCTGGACAAAGCCGCCGACCCCGATGCCGATGCCGGCGAGCCGGGGGTACGCGCGGGCCAGCTCGCTCGTCATCTCCGCGAGCAGGTCGGCCACTTCGGCGGGGTCGTGGCTGGTGAGGGGCCGGTCGTGGCGGGCGACGATCTCGCTCCTGAGGGTGGTGACGACGCCGTAGACCATGTCTTCGGTGATCTTGAAACCGATGAAGGAGCGTGACTCCACGACCACGTCGAGGGGTTGCGAGGGGCGACCCTGGCGCACCTCGGCGGGACCGCCCGCCTCGGGGACCTCGACCAGCAGACCCGACTCGATGAGCGGCTTGGTCAGCCGGGTGAGGCTGCCCGCGGAGAGGTCGAGGCGGCGGGCGAGTTCGGTGCGCGACAGCGGGCCGTGGACGAGCACCTCGATCGCCACCGAGCGCTCACCGGCGCTCAGGGGTAGCCAGCTTGCGGCAACTGCGGTCATGAAGGTCAGACTCCCACATGATTTCTTTCACCATAAAAGCAACACGAACCAGAATACGGCGCGAACGACCCACCGAGAAGATGCCCGCCGCCCTCTTGACGCATTGATTCTTTCGCTACGAAAGTAAGTGGCCGAGGACGAGCCACCGCAGACGAGGGAGTCTCCCGATGACCATGGCCACCAGCAGCCCTCCGTCGCGGTTGCCGCTCAGCGGCACCGAGGGGGCTCGGACGAAACCGGGCAAGGGCCGTGCCCCGGACAGGGCCGGCGGGGGCGACGGGCGCCTGGCCGCGGTGTTCATCGCCCCGGCCCTGATCGGCTTCGTGGTCTTCCTGCTCTGGCCGACCCTGCGGGGCATCTACCTGAGCTTCACCCGCTTCAACCTGCTGACCCCGGCGGAGTGGGTCGGGTTCGCCAACTACGACCGGATGATCCACGACCCCATCTTCTGGGACTCGCTGAAGGTCACCGTGGAGTACGTGGTCATCAACATCGGTGTCCAGACGGTGTCCGCCCTCGCCATCGCCGTGCTCCTCCAGCGCCTGACCCAGTCCCCGGTACTGCGCGGGATCGTGCTGACGCCGTATCTGATGTCGAACGTCGTCGCGGGCCTGGTCTGGCTGTGGATCCTCGACAACCAGCTCGGCATCGGCAACGAGATCATCGCCGGGCTCGGCTTCGACCGGATCCCCTTCCTCGCCGACGAGACCTGGGCGGTCCCGACGATCGCCCTGATCAACGTGTGGCGGCACGTCGGCTACACCGCGCTGCTGCTGTTCGCGGGCCTCATGGCCATCCCGAACGACATGTACGAGGCGGCGAAGGTGGACGGCGCGAGCGAGTGGCGGATGTTCTGGCGGATCACCATGCCGCTGCTGCGTCCGGTGCTGGCGGTCGTCCTGATCATGACGGTGATCGGTTCGTTCCAGGTGTTCGACACGGTCGCCGTGACGACCGGGGGCGGCCCGGCCAACGCGACCAACGTGCTCCAGTTCTACATCTACCAATCGGCCTTCGGCCGCTTCCAGTTCGGCTACGCGTCCGCGATGTCCGTCGCCCTCCTGGTGGTGCTGAGCGCGATCACCGTCCTGCAGTACCGGCTCACCCGGGCCGGCCAGACCGATCTCGGCTGACCCGGAAGGAGTCGACATGGCTGCCGTGACCACCACCACGACCACGACACGGATACGGCCCACCCGGCGCCGCGCGCTCTCCCCCGGCCGGGTCCTCGCGTGGACGGCGATGGGCGCGATCGTGCTCGTGACCCTGCTGCCGTTCTACTGGATCCTGCGCACCGCGCTGTCCACCAACTCCGGACTCGCCACCCACGCCTCCGACCCGCTGCCGGTGGACTCGACCGGCACCGGGTTCGCCCGCGCCCTGGGCCTGGAGTCCACCAAGGACGCCATCGCGCAGGGCGGCGCGGGCGGCGGGCTGAAGTTCTGGCGCTATCTGCTCAACTCGGTGATCGTCTCGACCCTGGTCACCGGCTGCCAGATCTTCTTCTCCGCGATGGCCGCCTACGCCTTCGCCCGGTTGCGCTGGCGGGGCCGCGACAAGATGTTCGCGCTGTTCCTCGCCGGGCTGATGGTGCCGGCCATCTTCACCCTGCTGCCGAACTTCGTGCTCATCAAGGAACTCGGCCTGATCGACAACCTGTTGGGCATCGCACTGCCGACGATGTTCATGACCCCGTTCGCGGTCTTCTTCCTGCGGCAGTTCTTCATGAACGTGCCCCGCGAGGTCGAGGAGGCCGCCCTGCTGGACGGCGCCGGCAAGGTGCGGATCTTCTTCCGGGTGCTGCTGCCGATGGCGTCCGCACCCGTCCTGACCCTGGCCGTGCTGACGTACATCACGTCCTGGAACGACTACTTCTGGCCGCTGATGGTGTCCTACAGCGACAGCTCACGCGTCCTGACCGTGGCCCTGGCCATCTTCCGGGCCCAGACCCCGCAGACCGGCGTCGACTGGTCGGGCCTCATGGCGGCGACGCTCATCGCCGCGCTGCCGATGCTGGTGCTGTTCGGGTTCTTCGCCCGCCGCATCGTGTCCACCATCAGCTTCACCGGGATCAAGTGAGGGACTCCTGATGCGACTTCGTACGCTGACCGCCCTGGCCGGAGCACTGGCCCTGTGCCTGACCGGCTGTGTGCGCAGCGGCTCCGCCGGATCCTCCACGAACACGGTGACCTACTGGCTGTGGGACTCCAACCAGCAGCCCGCCTACCAGGCCTGCGCCGAGGACTTCGAGAGGCAGAACCCCGGACTGCACGTCAGGATCACCCAGTTGGGCTGGGACGACTACTGGACCAAGCTCACCGCGAGCTTCATCGCGGGCACCGAGCCGGACGTGTTCACCGACCACATCCAGAAGTTCGGCCAGTTCGCCGACCTCAAGGTCCTCGAACCCCTGGACGACCTGGGCATCGACGAGTCCGCCTACCAGCCCGGGCTCGCGGCCAACTGGAGGGGCCAGGACGGCCACCGCTACGGCGCCCCGAAGGACTGGGACACCGTCGCCCTCTTCTACAACAAGAAGATGACCGACGCGGCCGGGCTCACGGCGGCACAGCTGGGCGACCTCGCCTGGAACACCGAGGACGGTGGCAGCTTCGAGAAGGCCATCGCCCACCTCACCGTCGACCGGAACGGCAAGCGGGGCGACGAACCGGGCTTCGACAAGGACCACGTCAAGGTGTACGGCCTCGCCACCAACGGCGGCGGGGACGGTGACGGCCAGACCCAGTGGAGCACCTTCACCGCCTCCGCCGGCTGGAACTACACCGACAAGAAGCGGTGGGGCACGAAGTACCAGTACGACAGCCCAGCCTTCCAGTCGGCGGTCAAGTGGTACTTCGGGCTGGCGAAGAAGGGCTACATGGCACCCTTCACCGACTACAACTCCCAGTCCAACCAGGCCAACACCCAGATCGCGGCCGGCAAGGCGGCGACCGCCTTCGACGGCGCCTGGATGATCTCGACCTACGCCGGGTTCAAGGGCCTCGACATGCGCACCGCCGTCACCCCCGAGGGACCCACCGGCAAACGGGCCACCATGATGAACGGCCTCGCCGACTCCATCACCAGGAACGCCCGCAACAAGGAGGGCGCCCGCAAGTGGGTCAAGTACCTGGCGTCGGACGAGTGCCAGCGGACGGTGGGCGGTTACGGCATCGTCTTCCCCGCCACCCCGGACGGCACCACGGCCGCCGTGGCCGCCTACAAGAAGAAGGGCATCGACGTCACCGCCTTCACCGAGCCGGTCGCCGACAAAAAGGACTTCAGGACCTTCTCCTACCCCATCACCACCTACGCGGCGGACGTGTTCGCGTTGATGCACCCCGCCATGCAGGACATCTTCGGCAACGGCAGGTCCGTGACCAGCCTCGACGAGACCAACGACCAGATCAACCTGATCCTCTCGCAGTGATCCCGCGACCAGTGAAGGGCACGCACTCCATGACGTTCTCCCTCGGCATCGTCGGCGCCGGCCAGTTCTCCGGCCAGTTCGCCACGCTGTTCCAGGCCCACCCCGGTGTCGGCGACGTCTACGTCACCGACCTGCTGCCCGAACGCGCCGAGCAGCTCGCCTCGGCACAGGGGCTGGCCGGCACCTTCCCCACCTACGAGGCCATGCTGGAGTCGAAGGAGGTCGACGCCGTCGCCGTCTTCACCCAGCGCTGGACGCACGGCCCCCTGGTACTCCAGGGCCTGAACGCCGGCAAGCACGTGTACTCCGCGGTCCCCATGGCCATCACCACGGAGGAGATAGCGGCCATCATCGACGCGGTCCGGGCGACCGGGCTGACGTACATGATGGGTGAGACCAGCCAGTACAACCCGGCGACCGTGCACGCCCGCAACCAGATCGCCGAGGGCGCCTTCGGGCGGCTCTTCTACGCCGAGGGCGACTACGTCCACGACATGGACCTGGGGTTCTACGAGGCGTACCAGTACAGCGGCGGCGAGCGGTGGAAGGAGACCGCCAGCTATCCCCCGCTGCTCTACCCCACGCACTCGGTGGGCGGGGTGCTGGGCGCCTGGCAGACGCACGCGGTGAGCGTGTCGGCGATCGGTGTGGTCGACGACCGCGGGGACGGCGTGTTCGACAAGGAGGTCAGCCGGTTCGGCAACGACTTCTCCAACGCCACTGCCCTGTTCGAGGTGGCGGGCGGCGGTTCGTTCCGTACGAACGAGTTCCGGCGGGTGGGCTACCCCTCCCACATCCGGGAGTCGCGTTTCCGGTTCTTCGGGACCGAGGCCAGCATGGAGCAGCTCGCCACGGTCGCCCTCTGGCAGGACAAGAAGGGCGTGAAGGACATCAGTGAACTCCTGGAGCCCAAGCCCACCATGGCTCCTGACGACCCGTCACTCCAGCACATCGCGCCGGACCTGCGGGCCGCGTTCACGTCCGGGTCGGCCCCGGTGCACGACCGGGCACGGCTGCCCCGCTCTTTCGACAACCTGCACAACGGCCACGAGGGCAGCCACCACTTCCTGGTGGACGACTTCGTGACCGCGGTCAACACCCGCACCCTGCCGTCGGTGAACGCCTGGGTGGCGGCCCGCTACACCCTGCCGGGCATCATCGCGCACGACTCGGCGCGGCAGGGTGGAGCCAGGCTGGAGATCCCGGACTTCGGGGACGCGCCCGAGGCGTGAGCGTGCCGTCACGCCGGGCGCCTGGTGTCTCAGGTGCCCGGCTTGCGGCCGTACACGAAGACGTCGTCGCCCTTCTTGAGCAGCGACCAGTACTTCTTGGCGTCCTTGGGCGTCATGTTGGTGCAGCCGTGCGAGCCGGGCGGGTTCCACATGCTGAGGTTCACCGAGTGGAAGGCCTGGCCGCCGTCGAAGAACTGGCTGTAGGGCATCGGCACGTGGTAGATCGACGAGACGTGGTCGATGTCACGCCAGTAGATCTTCTTCAGGCCGGTGCGGGTCTCGTAGCCGTCGCGGCCGGTGCGGACCGGGACGGGGCCGTAGACGAGCCGGTCGCCGTCCTGGATCCAGCTCAGCTGGAGGGTGAGGTTCACGCAGGCGATGCGGCCCTTGTTCGTCGGGCACTTGCCGTCCCGGTTGGGGTTCGAGCCGACGGCCTTCTGCTTGTTCATCAGGTCCATCACGCCCCAGGTGACGGATCCCGCGTAGCCGATGTTCGGGCTGATGCCGTGCTTGGTCTGGAAGGCCTTGATCGCCTTGCAGTCGGCGGTGGACTGCCTGCCGTCGACCGGACGGCCGAGGAACTTCTCCACCTTCTTCTGGTACGGCCCCGCCTGCGTGGTGCAGCTCGCCGCCTGCGCGGGCGCGGCGCCCAGCGCGATGGTCAGCGGTGCGACGAGTCCGGTGATCCCGAGCGCGACGGCACCCCGTCTGCGTATGTCCCCCATGGTCCTGTCCCCTTCGTAAGGTCCTGCGATCTCTACCAGCTAGACGGGTGTGCCTGCCCGATCGTTGTACCGCCAGGCCTGCTGGGACGGAACGGTGACAAAGCTCACGAGACCCCGCCCCGGTCCGGATGGACCGCGGCGTGGAATCCGGTGTTGACCGCGGTGAGCCCGCCGTCGACGACCAGCGCGGTGCCCGTGATCCACGCCGCGTCGCGGGAGGCGAGGAAGGCGACCGCGGCGGCGATGTCCTCGGGTTCGCCGACCCGGCCGAGGGGATACAGCCGTCGCAGGTCGGTGAGCTCGCTCTCGCGCCCTTCCCAGGCGGAGGTGCGGACCGTGCCCGGGACGACCATGTTGACGCGGACCCCGCGGGCGGCCGCGTGCCCGGCGAGGGTACGGGTCAGGGAGCCGAGGCCCGCCTTGGCGGCGCTGTAGGCGTGGTTGCCGAAGTCCTGGAGGCCGTTGACGGAGCCGATGGTGACGATCGCGCCGCGCCCCGAGGCGGCCAGGTGTGGGAGCGCGGCCCGCGAGCAGCGGTACGGCCCGCTCAGTGTGACGTCCAGGTCACGGGCCCACTCCTCGTCGGAGTCGTCCTCGAAGAGCGGGGTGTCCGGGGTGCACCGGGCGGCGCAGTTGACCAGGACGTCCAGCGAGCCGAACGCCGCCACGGTGTGGGCGACCGCCGCCTCCACCGCCGTGCGGTCGGCCACGTCGCACTCCACCGCCCGTGCGGTGAGGCCCTGCTCCCGCAGGTGTGCCGCCGTCTCCTCGGCCACCTGCCCGTCGCGGTCGGCCAGCACGACCCGCGCCCCCTCCTCGGCCAGCCTGCGGGCGGCCGCCGCGCCGATCCCGCGGGCGGCGCCCGTGACCAGAGCCGTGTGTCCCTCGAAGCGCTTGGTGTGGGTCATGCGCCGAAGATAGCCGCTCGGTGATCAACGGGGCAGATACCGTGCGTCCATGTCCGCGTTCCTGCAGCAACTCCCCGCGCTCATCGGCGTCGTGATCGGCGCGCTCGGTTCCTACGTGGCGGTCGTGCGCAGCGACCGCGCCCGCTTTCACCGCGAGCAGGCGGCCCGTTGGGAGGAGCGACGGCTGGCTGTGTACTCCGACTACGCGCGGACGCTGAAGAAGACGATCACGCTGGCCTGCCGGGCGGCGTCCCACTTCGGCAACGATCCCCATCCGCATCCGCTCTCCCCCGAGGAGGCCGCGCCGCTGCTCGCGGAGTCCACGCTGGCCAGGGACCCGGACGGGGAGGCGCTGCTTCTGCTGGGGAGCCCGGCGGTGGTGGAGAAGGCGCGGGTGTGGGTCACGGTGGTGCTGGAGATGGAGCAGTTCCTGCGCGCCGGGACGCGCGATCCGGCGGCATGGCGGGCACTGCTGGAGCGGCATCGCAACGGGCGTGACGGCTACTACGCGGCCGTGCGCGACGACCTGGCGCTGCCACCGGGCCTCGCGGTGCGGTGGCAGCTGCCTCCCCTGCGGTCCGACTGATCTAGCGGTAGCCGGACACGTCCGCCGGCTTTCCCGCGTCCTGGACCTCGACCAGATAGCGCCAGGCGTCGGGGCGGCTGCCGTCGAGGTCCGTGAAGTCGTACGTCCGGGCGAGCGAGCCGCTGTCGAGGGACTGGCCGTTCCAGCGGGCCACGTCGGGGTCGGCGGCGAGCGCGGCGACGGCGCGTCCCACGTAGCGCGGGGTCTCCGAGATGGCGAAGTGGGGAACGCGGTCGAGGGCGTCGCGCCAGTTGTCCTCCCGGACGCCGAAGTGGTCGAGCATCATCTCCGAGCGCAGCCAGCCGGGGGTGAGCGCGACGGCGGTCGCGCCCCGCGGGCCGACCTCGTGGCCCAGGGCGAAGGCCATGCGGACGACGGCCGTCTTGGCGAGGTCGTAGAAGAAGGACACGCGGTAGTTCTCGCGGTTGTAGGCGTCGGTTCCGTCGGTCATCTCGACGACCAGGCCGCCGGGCCTGCGCAGCAGCAGCGGCAGGGCGTGGTGGCTGGTGATCGCGTGGGTGTCGATCGCGAGCCTGAGCAGCCGCAGGCCGTTGTCGAGGTCGTGCTCCCACAACGGGCTGTCCCAGGCGAAGAGGTGTTCGCCGCCCCAGATGTCGTTGACGAGGACGTCGAGGCGGTCCTGCTCGTCGGCGATGCGGTCGACGAGCGCGCGGACCTGGGCGGGGTCCAGATGGTCGGTGGGTACGGCGATGCCGTGGCCGCCGGCCGCGGTGACGAGGTCGGCGGTGTCCTCGACGGTCTCGGGGCGGTCGTACTCGGAGCGGCGGGCGCGGGTGCTGCGTCCGGTGACGTAGACGGTGGCGCCTGCCGCCCCGAGCTCCACGGCGATCCCGCGTCCGGCTCCGCGTGTGGCCCCGGCGACCAGTGCGACCTTGCCCTGCAGCGGTTGTGACATGTGTCCGACCTCCCGTTGTGCGCGATGTGGGTTCGAGCATGGCCGGGAAGCCGGACAACCTCTGTCGTGATTTACAGGAAGGTGTCGTGCAGGCGGGTCACCCGGCGGTACGCAGTCGGTCGTCCAGGGTGTCCAGATCCGGCAGGAACCAGATGTGGCCGCCCTGGTTCGTCTCGTGGACGAAGTCCCTCAGGGCCGTGCTGTCGTCGAGGTGGCGGCTGACGTCACCGACGACCGCCAGACGCACCCGGTAGGTCACGAACTTCTGCATCACCGCGCCCGCGACGCCCGACCGCAGCCGGAAGAACTCCTCGGGGACCCGGTCGACGGGTACGGCGACCACCTGGGCGTCGCGGCCCATCGCGTCGCCGATCAGGTCGAGGGCCGCCCGCTCGCCGTCCAGCGGCGGTCCGTCGGGGGCGCAGTGCAGGACGTTCACGCCCCCGCGGTGCACGAGGTCGTCAGTGGCCACGGTCGATCCATTCCTGGAGGTGGGGGGCCTCGGCGCCGATGGTGGTGGGGTCGCCGTGGCCGGTGAGGACCTTCGTCTCGGGCGGCAGGGCCAGCAGGCGGTCGCGGATCGAGTCGATGATCGTCGGGAAGTGGGAGAAGGACCGTCCGGTGGCGCCCGGGCCGCCCTGGAAGAGGGTGTCGCCGGTGAAGACGGTGCCGAGGCCCGGGTCGTAGAGGCAGACCGCCCCGGGTGCGTGGCCGGGGGTGTGCAGCACCTGGAGGTCGGCGCCCGCGGCCTCGATGACCTGGCCGTCGCGCAGATGGGCGTCGGGGTCGCGGTCGGGGTGGGTCTGCTTCCACAGGGGCAGGTCGTCGGGGTGCAGCCAGATGGTGGCGCCGGTGCGCTCGGCGAGGGCGGGCGCGGCGTCGATGTGGTCGTTGTGGGCGTGGGTGCAGACGATCGCGGTCAGCCTGCGGTCGCCCACGGCCTCCAGGATGGCGTCGGCGTCGTGGGCGGCGTCGATGACGACGACCTCGTGGTCGTCGCCGACGATCCAGACGTTGTTGTCGACGTCCCAGGTGCCGCCGTCGAGGCTGAACTGCCCCGAGGTGACGAGGCGTTCGATGCGGGCGGACATCAGAGCACCACCACCGAGCGCAGGACGTCGCCGTGGTGCATGCGCTCGAAGGCCTTCTCCACCTCGTCGAGCTGGATGGTCTCGGTCACGAACGACCCCAGGTCCAGGCGGCCCTGCAGGTGCAGGTCGATCAGCATGGGGAAGTCACGGCTCGGCAGGCAGTCGCCGTACCAGGACGACTTCAGTGAGCCACCGCGCCCGAAGACGTCCAGGAGCGGCAGCTCCAGCTTCATCTCGGGCGTCGGCACGCCGACGAGGACGACCGTGCCGGCGAGGTCGCGGGCGTAGAAGGCCTGCTGGTACGTCTCGGGGCGGCCGACCGCCTCGATGACGACGTCCGCGCCGAAGCCGCCGGTCAGCTCACGGATCGCCTCGACCGGGTCCGCGTCCTTGGAGTTGACGGTGTGGGTCGCGCCCATCGAGCGGGCCTTCTCCAGCTTCCGGTCGTCGATGTCCACGGCGATGATCTTCGCCGCGCCCGCGAGGTTCGAGCCTGCGATCGCCGCGTCACCGACGCCTCCGCAGCCGATGACGGCGACGGTGTCGCCCCGGCCGACGTTGCCCGTGTTGATCGCGGCGCCGATGCCGGCCATCACGCCACAGCCCAGCAGTCCCGCGACCGCGGCCGAGACCGAGGGGTCGACCTTGGTGCACTGTCCCGCGGCGACCAGTGTCTTCTCGGCGAAGGCGCCGATGCCCAGGGCGGGCGAGAGCTCGGTGCCGTCACCGAGGGTCATCTTCTGCTTCGCGTTGTGGGTGTTGAAGCAGTACCAGGGCCGCCCGCGCAGACAGGCCCGGCAATTGCCGCACACGGCACGCCAGTTGAGGATCACGAAGTCACCGGGCGCGACGTCGGTCACCCCCTCGCCGACCGACTCCACGACACCGGCGGCCTCGTGACCGAGGAGGAACGGGAAGTCGTCGTTGATGCCGCCCTGCTTGTAGTGCAGGTCGGTGTGACAGACCCCGCAGGCCTGCACCTGGACGACGGCCTCCCCGGGTCCCGGATCCGGCACCACGATCGTCTCCACCCGCACCGGCTCGTCCTTGCCGGGTGCGATCACTCCGCGTACCTCCTGCGCCATGGCCTGACCCCTTCCGTCGCCCGGTGCACGTCCCTCCGACCCTACGCGTGACTGATCAGTAACGGCACCGGTACCCGCGCGGAGGGGTACCGGTCGCGAGGCCGGCCCGGTCGAGGGCACGGGAGGCGGCGGCGAGCGGGTGACCGCGTCCTCGCAGTCCCGGCCCTCCTCGGCGCCGGGCCGCCGGGCTCCGCGTCGGAGCGCGGACGTAGCCTGAGGGCTCCGCACGCCCGCGAGGTCCGAAGGAGCGCCGTGAGCAGCACCGAGACGCAGACCGGGCCGCCGACCTGGCGGCTGCTCCTCGGATACGTACGGCCGCACCGCTGGGCCCTGTCGGCGGGTGCCGTGCTCTCGCTCCTGACGGGGGCCACCGGTCTGCTGCTGCCCCTGGTGGCCCGGGAGTTGATCGACGACCTGTCCCACGACCGCACGATCACGGGCGCGTTGGTCGTCATGTCGGGTCTGGTGATCGCCAACGCGGCGGTGGGGGCGCTGGGTTCGTACGTGCTGCGGCGCACCGCGGAGTCGGTGGTGCTGGGGGCGCGGCGCGCGCTGTCCTCGTATCTGCTGCGGCTGCGCGTCACGGCCGTGGACCGCACCGAGCCCGGCGACCTGATGGCCCGGATCACCTCGGACACCACCCTGCTGCGCGAGGTCACCACCGACTCGCTCGTGGGCCTCGGTACCGGCGGGCTCACGCTGGTGGCGACCGTGGCGATGATGGGCCTGGTGGATCCGGTGCTGCTGGGCGTCACGCTGGCGGTGATCCTGGCGGCGGGCACGGTCCTCGGTGTGATCGTGCCGCGCATCAACCGGGCCAGCCGGCAGGCCCAGGACGCCGTCGGCGTGATGGGGGCGGCGCTGGAACGCATCCTCGGCGCGCTGCGCACGGTGAAGGCGTCCGGCGCCGAGCACCGGGAGGAGCGGACGCTGCACGCGGCGGCCGAGGAGTCCTGGCGGCAGAGCGTGCGGGCCGCCAAGTGGTCGGCGGCGGCGGGCAACACAGCGGGGCTCGCCATGCAGATCGCGTTCATCACGGTGCTGGCGGTGGGCGGCGCGCGGGTCGCCACCGGGGCCGTCGACGTCGGCACGCTGGTCGCGTTCCTGCTGTACGTGTTCTATCTGATGTCGCCGATCCAGCAGGTCGTGGGGGCGGTCACGCAGTACCAGACCGGGGCCGCGGCGCTGGCCCGTATCCAGGAGGCGCTGCGGCTGCCCGCCGAACCGGTCGCGCCGCCCGCGCCGTTGCCCGCGGACGGGGCCGCGCCGGCCTCCGTCGCCTTCACGGACGTGCGGTTCCGGTACGCCGAGGATCTGCCGTACGTCCATCACGGGGTGACGTTCGCTGTGCCCGCGCGCGGGATGACGGCGTTCGTCGGGCCGTCGGGGGCGGGGAAGACGACGGTGTTCTCGCTGATCGAGCGGTTCTACGATCCCGACGCCGGGGTGGTGACGCTGGACGGGCGGGACCTCGCCGAGTGGGACCTGCCGCAACTCCGGTCAGCGATCGGGTACGTGGAGCAGGACGCGCCCGTCCTGTCGGGGTCCTTGCGGGAGAACCTGCTGCTCGGGAACCCGGAGGCGGACGAGGACGCGGTGGCGCGCGTGCTCGGCACAACCAGGCTGGACGGACTGGTGGCCCGGCTGCCCAACGGGCTGGAGACGTTGGTCGGGCATCGGGGGACCAAGCTGTCCGGCGGGGAGCGGCAGCGGGTGGCGATCGCCCGGGCGCTGCTGCGGCGGCCCCGGCTGTTGCTGCTGGACGAGGCCACCTCTCAGCTGGACGCGGTGAACGAGGCGGCCCTGCGGGACACGGTGGCGGAGGTGGCGCGCACGACCACGGTGCTGGTCGTCGCGCACCGGCTGTCCACGGTGACGATGGCGGACCGGATCGTGGTCATGGACGCGGGGCGCGTCCGCGCGGTGGGGACGCATCGGGAACTGGTCGACGGGGACCCCCTGTACGCGGAACTCGCGGCTACCCAGTTCCTCGCCACGGCGGGATGAGCAGGCGGGCGGAGCCCGCCGAGTCCGGGCGGCGGGACGGACATGCGTCGAGGGCCGCCCGGCGATCCCGGCGGCCCTCGGTGTTCGGTGTTCGTCGCGGAGGTCAGTGAACGGCCGGCACCAGCCCGGTGACGGGGGCGACGAGACCGGTGACCTGGCCGAGCTGGTTCAGGTCGTTGACCCGGTTGAGGCCGGCGAGCTGCCGGGAGACCGGCGGGATCTCGTCCCGGTGCTCCGCGGGGATGTCGCTCGACGCCAGCGAGTCGAGCACGGCGATCGGGTTGAGCCCGGCGTCCGAGGCGGCCGCGTCGGCCGCGTTCGCGAGGGGGGCGGTGAGGCCGGTGACGCCGACGGCGAGACCGACGGCGGCAACGATACGTCGAGTTGAGATCATGTTGTCAGCAACGCGGCCGGACCCCTGCCGGACACGGCCGGCCGATGCTCCTCACCCGTCAGGCGGAGCGCCCGCTCCGCGCTTGCCGTGGCCGCCGGGACGGAGGAGTCTCGAAGAAACAGGCCCTGCGCGGCCCGCTCCTCGTCGGGTCACGCCCTCGAAGGAGGTCACCATGGGCACCGCGGCAAGCTCCGGCTTCACCAGCGAAACCCTCCGCAGCGGCATCGAAGGAAACTCGGCGGCGAATCTCCTGTCGCTCTACGCGGACGACGCCGAGATACGCGTCGTGGACCGCAACAGCCAGCCCAGCCACCCCAAGGTGGTGCACGGCAGGGACGAGATCGGCGCGATGCTCGACGACGTCTACAGCCGTGACATGACGCACAAGCTGGAACAGTGCGTCGTCGACGGCGATCACGTCGCCTTCAGCGAGTCCTGCCTGTACTCCGACGGGGTACGCGTCCTCTCCGAGTCGATGCTGACGCTCCGGGACGGCAAGATCGTCGAACAGACCATGATCCAGGCCTGGGACGAGTAACGGGAAGGCGCCGAGGGGCTGGATCAGACCCCGGCCGACCCGGCCCCTTCCGCGCGCGAGCCGGGATGGCCCCCGGGAGAGCGGGTCCTGACCGTCGTACCGCGTCCGTTAATGTGATGTCCGGACCGTGACTGGCGCTGAGGTGGAGCACCACCGTGGAGCGGTCCGCACACTCGATGCCGTGCGCCTGGGCGATTCCTTCGATCGGCTCAGGAGTGGATCATGTCCCAGGCACGGCTCATGGACGGCACCGCGCTCGCCCGGCGCATCGTCGAGGAGACCGGGAAGCGGGCGGCCGACCTCACCGCGCGCACCGGAAGGGCGCCCTGTCTCGCCACGGTCCTGGTCGGTGAGGACCCCGCCTCCGTCACCTACGTCCGGATGAAGCGCAACCGCTGCCGCGCGGCCGGTATCGAGTCGCGGCACGTGGAGCTGCCGGCGGCCACCACCACCGAGGAACTGGTCGGCACGCTGCGCGCCCTCTCGGACGACCCCGGCGTGCACGGCATCCTGCTCCAGCACCCGATGGGCCCGCACATCGACGAGCGGGCCGCGTTCGAGGCGATCGCCCCGGAGAAGGACGTCGACGGGGTCACCTTCGCCTCCTTCGCGACGATGAGCTTCGGCCTGCCGGGGTTCGTGTCGTGCACCCCCGGCGGGATCATGCGACTGCTCGACGAGTACGGCGTCGACCCCGCCGGCAAGCGGGCCGTGGTCGTGGGCCGCAGCGCGATCCTCGGCAAGCCGGCCGGGATGCTGCTGCTCGCCCGGGACGCCACGGTGACCTACTGCCACTCCCGTACGGCGGACCTGTCGGCGGCCGTACGGGAGGCGGACATCGTGGTCGCCGCGGTGGGCCGGCCCCGGCTGATCCGCGGCCAGGACATCAAGCCCGGCGCGGTCGTCGTCGACGCCGGCTACAACGCGGGCAACGTCGGTGACGTCGACTTCGACTCCGCGGTGGAGCGGGCCTCGCTGATCACGCCGGTTCCGGGCGGAGTCGGTCCGATGACCATCGCCACGCTGCTGGAGCAGACCGTTCGGGCGGCGGAGACGGCCGCCCGGCAGAGCACCACGGGAGGGTGAACCGGCCGATGTGAAGCGGTCGTTCGCACAGGACGGCGTGCCCGGGCGCCATACTGTCGGGCGTGCGAGTAGCGATCATGACAGCGGGTTCCCGGGGTGACGTGGCCCCCTTCACCGGGCTGGGACACGGTCTGGCGCGGGTCGGGCACCAGGTCACGCTGGTCACCCACGGCCGCTTCGCACCGCTCGCTGCGCGGGCCGGCATCGGTTTCCACGCCCTGCCGGTCGACCCCCGCGCCGAGCTGGAGTCCTCGCGCGGGCGAGCCCTGCACCGCAGCACGACCGGCGTGGGCAAGCTGGTGCGGGTGGTCTCCATGGCACGGGAACTGGCCGTGGAGATGGTCGACGACCTGGTGGCCGCCGCCCGGGTGAGCGACGCGCTGCTCCTGTCCGGCTCGGTGGCACCACTCGGTCACGCCATCGCCGAGGGTCTGCGGCTGCCGAGTCTCGGCCTCAATCTCCAACCCCTCGCTCCCACCCGGGAGTTCGCGCCGCCCATGCTGGGCACCGGCTCCTGGGGCCACCTGGGCAACCGGGTCGCCGGGCTGGGCCTGAACCTGGCCGTGGAACAGGTCTTCGCCTCGGCCCTCCCCCCGCTCCGGGCCCGTCTCGGCCTGCCCCGCACGGGCACCACCGCGCCGCTGCGCACCCGTGAACGACGGGGCTGGCCGGTCCTGCACGGCTTCAGTCCACAGGTGGTGGCCCGGCCCCGCGACTGGCGGGCCGGACTCGACGTGACGGGCTACTGGTGGCCGTACGACGGCGACGCGCCGCTCCCCGACCATCTGCTGCGGTTCCTCGAGGCCGGCCCGCCGCCGGTGTTCGTGGGTCTGGGCAGCGCGACCGTGCCCGACCCCGCGCGGGTCAGCGCCGAGATCGTGCGGGCGCTGCGCCGGGCCGGGCTGCGCGGAGTGGTCCAGCGCGGCTGGGCGGGCCTGTCGGTGACGGGCGACGACATGCTGACCGTCGACGAGGTGCCGCACTCCGCGCTCTTCCCACGGACGGCGGCGGTGGTCCACCACGCGGGCGCGGGCACGACCGCGGCGGGCCTGCGCGCCGGGGTGCCGGCGGTACCGGTGCCGGTCCAGTTCGACGAGAGCTTCTGGGCGGCGAGACTGGTGGCGTTGGGCGTGGCTCCTCAGGCCCTGCCGCTGCGGCGTCTGCGCGTCGACACGCTGGAGGCGGCCCTGCTCCGGGTCACGCGGGAGGCGGAGTACCGGACGCGGGCGCGGGAGCTCGGGGCGCGCATCCGTGCGGAGGACGGTGTGACGCCGGTGCTGGAGGCGGTGGACAGGCTCTGACGCGCCGGTCCGCCGAGCCGGGTCGCTGGTCCGAGCGTCCCGGACGCCGTCCCGAGGTGATCTATCCGCCCTGGCGCCATCCCCACGTCCAGGACGACTACGACGGAGTGTCTTGTCACGACCGGCAGCCCGTCGGGGCGATCCAGGCACCCGTCGGGGCGATCCAGGCCAGCGCCCCACACGGGCGTGACGACGACGGCCGCGCGGGCCCGCTCACTCCGCGCCCGGGTCCCACCCGGGCGGCCGCAGGATCCCCAGCAACTGGCGGACCAGTTCCTCCACCACCTCGTCCAGGGTCGCGTCCACCCAGCCGGCGTTCCAGTCGTGCAGCAGGCCGTTGACGCTGCCGATGAACCCGGTCGCCGCGAGCCGGTAGTCCCTCCGGACCGCCTCCCCCCGCGCCACGGCCCGGTTCGCCTCGGCGCACACCAGGTCGACCCAGTGCGCCCGGCGGGCCAGCCGCTGTTCCTCCAGCCGCGCGCTGACGCCGATGATCTCCACGAACGTGATCCGCACCCGGCGGGGATCGGACGTGACGTTCGCCGCGTACGCGCGGAAGATCGCCGCCGCGCGCTCGGCGAGCGGCAGGTGGTCCGCGTCGGCCACCGCGGCCACCACGGCCGCCGTCGCCCAGTCGTTGACCTCCAGGTGAAGCGCGGCCAGAACGTCCTCGAGGGTGCGGAACTCCTCGTAGAACTGGCGGGTGGAGAGGCCGGCGGCCTCGCTGAGGGCCGCGACGGTGGTGGCGCGGTAACCGGGCGCGTCCCCGAAGAGCTGGAGCGCCGCGTCCAGGAAACGGCGGCGCCGCTCGGCCTGCCGCTCCGCGGCCGTCTTGCCGCCGTAGCGACCGGTCGGGGCCTTGAGCCTGCCCGTCACCGAACCTCCCACCCGGGCCGGAGCCTCCGGCCTCCCGTATGAGCGCCAATTTTGTCGTGTACGCAGTCTTGTGGAGAAGGACCCCCCTTCCTTACTTTGCAGTAAGTTGACTCTGAAAGCACGCGTCTTCAGTTTCGCCGTCTTGGCATGCCCCCGTCATGAGCCGCCCAGAGGGAGACCCGTCATGCCTGTTCTCAAGCCCCGGCACCTGTGTGCCATGGCCGCCGCCGTCGTCCTGACCATCACCGCCCCCGCGACCGTCGCCTCCGCCGCGGACAGCGCCGCCCTGCGCGAGGTGCTGTTCGTGGGCAACAACTGGGACGGCACCGCCGACGTCATCAAGTCCTCCGGCGACCTCGCGAAGATCGGCCGGATCAACGTCGTCCCCGACAAGGACGCGCGGATGGCGGAGATCAACGCCGACCCCATCAAGTGGATCTACTTCATGGCCATCCGCAACAGCGTCGGCGAGGGCCACGACCAGTTCGTCGACGACATGTACTCCACACCGGACGGCAGGTCCGTCGTCGTCTCCCGGCCGAGCTTCGCGGACGTGGTGTCGATCGACCTGGCCACCGGGAAGATCAACTGGCGCTTCAAGGTCTCGGGCTACCGGGCGGACCACATGGCGGTCTCCCCCGACGGCACCCGGGTCGCGGTGTCGGCCTCCACGGCGAACACCGTGCACGTGCTGAACATCAACACCGGTCAGCAGCTCGGCTCGTTCGCCACCGGCGACAAACCCCACGAGAACATCTTCAGCAGGGACGGCAAGTACATCTGGAACATGGCGATCGGGGACGTGAACACCGACTCCGACGCGCCCTGGCTGGACTGGACGAAGGGCGACCGGCACATCACGGTGGTGGACGCGACGACCTACAAGCAGGTCAGGACCATCGACATGAGGGACAGGCTGAACGCGATCGGCCTCAAGGACTACTCCGACGCCGTCCGTCCCGCCGTGTTCTCGCCGGACGAGTCCAAGCTGTACTTCCAGGTGTCGTTCTTCAACGGCTTCTTCGAGTACGACGTCGCCACCGACAGGATCACCCGCACCAAGACCCTGCCGAAGAACCCGGCGACCAGCGACGACCGCACCACCATGGTCAACGACTCGCGCCACCACGGCCTTTCGATCAGCCCGGACGGCAGCAAGCTGTGCGTCGCGGGCACGATGGACGACTACGCGACCGTCGTGAACCGCGCCACCCTCCAGGAGGGTCCGCTCGTCACCGCCTCGAAGCCGTACTGGGCGACCGTCAGCGGCGACGGCAAGAGCTGCGTGGTGTCCGAGAGCGGCGCCGACCAGGTCACCGCGATCGACTTCGCGACCGGGCAGAAGACGGCGTCCGTGCCGGTGGGCGACCACCCGCAGCGGGTGCGGCTGGGCCACGTGGCGGCGGACTGGACCAGCCCCTCCTCGTAGGCCGCAGGGATCCGGGCATCCGAGGCCGGGTACCGCCTCCGCGGAGAGGCGGTACCCGGCTTCCCGGCGCCGGCACCGGACGGGCCGCTCCCGCTCAGCCGAACTTCTGGGCCGCCCACGCCGCCAGCTCGGCCTTGGCCCCGCTCAGCGCGGACGCGGACGGCGAGATCGCCCCGTTGGTCACCAGCGCGTAGTGCAGGACGCCGGAGTCCGAGTCGGTGAGCAGCAGTCGGCGGCTGCCCGTGCCGCCGGGTTCCGGGGCCGCGCCGACCGGGGTCGACGAGGTGTAGGCGGGCGGACCGGAAACCGTGCCCAGGTCGGAGACCACCGTGGTCGTCGCGGTCGGGAAGGAGGCGGGCAGGTGGAGCTCGGTGGGCGCCGAGCCGCCGGCCGAGCGCCACACCAGCACCGCGTACTGACCGGACCCGACCAGGGACGAGACCTTGGGCAGGGTGCTCGGCACCGGGTTCCAGGTCAGGGTCGTGGAACCGTCGCGCGAGCGGTCCTCGTAGGTGAAGGCGGCCGTCGTGCCCGAGGTGGCGCTGGGATAGACCCGGTCGAGGAGCCGGGCGTCCTGGCGGAGCACCGCCGTGCCGGAGTCGTCGAGCCGCACGGCAGACAGGTCCTCGTCGTTCCAGGCGTCGCCCGAGGTCTTCACCTTGTCGGGGTTGTCGTTCATCAGCTCGTGGTGACGGCCGTTGTAGATGTCCCACTGCCACTGGCTGCCGGAGAGGACCGGCCCCGAACCGGCGGGCGAGGACCACCAGTTGGCGCCCTTCACCCGGGAGTCGAGGGCCTGGTACATGGCCTTGAGGACGGTCGGCGCCTTGCCGGCGGTCGAGCCGTTCAGCGGATGCCCGAACTCGCTGACCACGGCCGTCGTCCCGGCCGCCGCCGCGCGGTCGCGGACCGTGCCGAAGTCGCCGACGTACTGGCCGTCGGAGGCGTTGCCCCACATCAGGATGCCGGAGATGGCCTTCTGGTCGTAGAAGTGGGTGTTGAAGACGTACCGGGAGCCGAGGGTGCCGGCGTCGAGGAGGCCGCCCTCCTCCTTGCTGACGTTGCCGTTCCAGAACAGGTTGGGCTCGACCAGGGCGGGCTTGTCCGTCCAGCCGGCCGCGTCCATCCGGGCCCGGAACCTCACGTAGAAGGGCCAGAGCAGGTCGCGTTCCCAGGTGCGGCTGTTCTGCCCGGAGTCGTAGGTGCCGGCGTAGGGCTCGTTGTAGGGGTCGAAGCCGACGACACCGGCGAACTCCCCGGCGGAGAGGTGGTCCTTGAGGTACGCCATGGACTTCTGGGCGGTGGCCAGGAAGGCGTCCTGGAGGCCGTACCTGTTGTGCCAGAAGTCGTACTGGGCCGCCTTCACCGCGCCGTTCTGGGTGATGTTCTGCCCCCACAGCAGGCAGATGCCGCAGGACTCGGCGGGGTAGCCGCCCAGCGCCACGGCCCACGCGGGGGCGCCGTCGCCGGTGTACCAACTGCCCTGGTTGAACAGCCAGCGGGAGTACAGGTCCTGGTGGAAGTCGGGGTAGACCCGGATCCCGGCGTCGAGGAACGCCCGCATCTGCGCGGTGGCGTTCGCGAGGTAGGTGGTGTCGACCTGGCCCTTCGCCGGCTCCGCGTAGGCCCAGGAGAGCAGGAAGCGCACGGAGTTGCCGCCGCCGAGGGCTCTGAGCGCGGTGGCCGACTTCCTGGCGTCGGCGACGGAGGCGAAGGGCAGGCCCTTGTTCTCGGCGAGTTTCGTCTCGCCGGAGACGTTGTAGCCACGCAGCACGACCTCGCGGCCGTTGCCGTCGACGAACCGTCCGTTCTGGACGGTGAGGGGGGTGTCGTCGAACGGGAGGGAGTCGGTGAGGGCGTCGGCGGGGGCGGGCCGGACACCCGCGACCGTCAGGAATCCGCAGAGGACAACCAGAACAACGAGCAGACGTGCGCGTTTATTCGGCATGTCCATTACAGTCCGGCCATTTCGGTACAACGTCAACACCATCTGACTGATGAGTAAGTTTCACTTTCGTCGCATCCGCCGCCTCATCCGCCGACTCGACGCGTCACGTTCAACAGATACTCCTTGCGGTCGAGGGGGTTGTGATCGCTGCGTGGGCGCCGTGGAACGGTTCCGTGCGAGACCGGCGCGTAGTGGTCGAAGCCGCTCTCCAACTCCCCCTCGCCGCGCGTCAGTCCGGGCAGCCGCTGCTCCAGGCCGTGCACCTGGGCGGCCGGTACCGCACCCTCCAGCACGCACCGGTTGCCCCGGGTCCGCGTCGTCCGCGGTACGGCCCGCAGCGCGGCCAGCACCGGCAGCAGGGCGCCCAGGGTGTCGGCCGGGGCCTCGATGCGGAACCGGTGCATCGGCTCGTGGACCCGGGTGCCCGCCCGGCGCAGCGCCTCGACGAGGACGAGCGGGGTCAGGCCCCGGAAGTCGGCTCCGGTGCTGGACATGCTCTTGTCGAAGCCCTGGTGGGCATGGCTCTGCCGGGGGCAGTAGCCGCAGTGGGTCAGGGTGACCGTGCAGTCGGTGACCTGCCAGCCGGCGAGGCCCTGGCCGAGTGTCTCGCGCACGGTGTCCTCGACGGCCTTGAAGAAGGCGTACGGCATCGCCCCGAGCTCCACCTCCAGCCGGAAGGCCACGCCGGAGCCGACCGGTGCCGGGTCGACACGCAGGCCCACGGTGGCGAGGAACGGATTGCCGTCCTTCTTGACGAACTCGGCGGCCTCGCCCGTCCCGGCCGGGCGCTCGACGCACAGGGGCGTGGTCTCGCGGAAGGTGACGTCGAGGCCGAACTCCTCGGCGAGCGTGGCCTGGACGACCTCCTTCTGGACCTCGCCGTACAGCGAGACCGAGGTCTCCTGGCGGACCTCGTCGTGGCGCAGGCCGATCAGCGGGTCCTGCTCGGCGAGCCGGGTGAGGGCGAGGTGGAGGGACCGGGCGTCGGTGCCCGGGCCCGGCACGACGACCGTTTCGAGGGAGGGCGGGGCGAAGAAGTGGCCGTGGGCCTCGCGTGGTTCGCCGAGGGCGTCGCCGACGCGGATGTCGGTGAGGCCCCGGATCTTGGCGATCCGGCCCGCCGGGACCGACTCCCGACGGACCTCGGTGCCGCCGTCGAAGACGCTGATCGCGGTGATGCGGCCCTCCGTGCGCGCCTCACCGAACGGCACCTTGTCACGGACGCCGAGCGTGCCGGAGAACAGGCGCGCGTACGCGACCTTCTCCCCCGCCGGGCCCCGCTCGATCTTGAACACCGTGCCGGAGACGGGCCCCTGCGGGTCGCCACCGGCGGCGGGCAGCAACTCCCTGACGCCGGTGATCAGCTCGGGCACGCCCGCGCCCGTGGCCGCCGACCCGAAGTACACCGGGTGCACCAGGGCCCGCCGGGTCTGGGCGGCCAGTGCCCCGCGCAGCAGCCCTTCGTCGACCCGCCCCTCGACCCAGGCCGACAGCAGGTCGTCGTCGTGGTCGGCGAGGACGTCGTAGGCACCGATGCCCGGGAGGAACCGGGCCTCGCGCGTGCCGGAGCGGGCCACCGTCCCCATCGGCACGATCGCCGGAGTGAGCCGCTCGGCGAGGGCCCGCAGGACACCGTCGTACCGTGCTCCGCGCCGGTCGATCTTGTTGACGAAGACGAGGGTGGGGATGCGCAGCCGCTGGAGGGTCCGCATCAGGACCCGGGTCTGCGCCTGGACGCCCTCGACGGCCGAGACGACGAGCACGGCGCCGTCGAGCACGCCGAGGACCCGCTCCACCTCGGCGATGAAGTCCGGGTGGCCGGGGGTGTCGATGAGGTTGACGGTCACGTCGTCCACCGCGAAGGAGACGACGGCCGACTTGATGGTGATCCCGCGCCTGCGTTCCAGCGCGAGGGTGTCGGTCCGGGTGCTGCCGGCGTCGACGCTGCCGATCTCGTCGATGACTCCGACCGAGTGCAGCAGCCGCTCGGTCAGGCTGGTCTTACCGGCGTCGACGTGGGCGAGGATCCCGAGGTTGAGCAGGTGCACGAAGCGTCATGTCCTTCGAGGAGACGGAGATTCCTTCCGGGTTGGACATGGACGCAGTGCGCATTACGGCTCCTGGATCGTGCGACGGCAAGGACATCAGAAGTGCAGCAGGTGTGCCCCTCCGACGGCAACGGATTAACGCCCGACCGGTCGCGTCCCGGCCCTCATGGCACCCCGTCGGCTGCTGGCGATGACGGCGCGCGGGGCGGTCGTGGTGGTGCTCTCGGACGGCTGGGAGCGTGGCGATCCGGAGCTGCTCGCGGACCGGATGCGACGCTTGGACCGGCTGGCACACCGGGTGATCTGGGCAGATGCGCCTCAAGGCACGCCCCGGTCACGCGCGTGGCCATCGGGACGGCGGCCGCGATGCCGAGCGTGGACGCGTTCGTCCAGGGCACAGCCCGGCCGCGCCGGAGCGTCCGGCGGCGGTGGTGAAAGGGGCCGACGATGCGGGACATCCTCCCGGTGCTGAACGGCTGGTACACGGCGGGCCTGCCGTTCGGGCTGGCCACGGTCGTCTCGACGAGCCGCAGTGCGCCCCGTGATCCGGGCGCGGCCATGGCGGTCGGGCCGGACGACGAGGTCGTCGGCAGTGTCTCCGGCGGCTGTGTCGAAGGGGCCGTCTTCGAGCTGGCGCAGGAGGCCGTGGCGAGCGGCGAGGCCCGACTGGAGACCTTCGGGTACAGCGACGAGGACGCCTTCGCGGTGGGGCTCACCTGCGGCGGGGAGATCACCGTTCTGGTACGGCCCGTGACGGCCGCCCTCGATCCCGCGTTCGCCGACGTCGCCGAGTCGGTCGCCGCGGGCCGTCCGGTGACCGTGGCGACGGTGACCGACGGCACCGCGCCCCGCGGCGCCACGCTCGCCGTGTGGCCGGACCGGGTCGCGGGCACCCTCGGCACCACCGGACTGGACGTGGCGGTCACCGCCGACGCACGGGGCGAACTCGCCCTGGGCGCGACGGGGTTGAGGCACTACGGCCCGCACGGGGAGCGGCGCGAGGACGCGGTCGGCGTCTTCCTGCACTCCTTCGCCCCGCCGCCCCGCATGCTGGTCTTCGGCGCGATCGACTACGCGGCCGCCGTCGCCCGCATCGGCGCCTTCCTCGGCTACCGGGTCACCGTGTGCGACGCCCGCCCGGTCTTCGCCACGCCCAAGCGCTTCCCGGAGGGCGTGGAGGTCGTCGTGGACTGGCCGCACCGCTACCTCGCCGGCACCGCCACCGACGAGCGCACCGTGATCTGCGTCCTGACCCACGACCCGAAGTTCGACGTGCCCCTGCTGGAGGAGGCCCTGCGCCGGCCCGCGGCGTACATCGGGGCGATGGGCAGCCGGCGTACCCACGACGACCGGATGACGCGGCTCGCCGCATCGGGGCTGACCGGGGCCGAGCTGTCCCGGCTGCGCTCCCCCGTCGGTCTCGACCTCGGGGCCCGTACGCCGGAGGAGGTCGCCGTGTCCGTGGCCGCCGAGATCGTCGCGCTGCGGTGGGGCGGCAGCGGTGCCCCGCTGACGGCGACGGCGGGGGCGATCCATCCGCCTCCGTGAGGCCTGCCTGGCCGGAGCCAGGGAACCGCACCACGATCACCGTGCCCGTCCCGGTCGACGAAGCCCGGCGGGCACTCCTCGACGTCGAGCGGGTCGCGCACCGCCTGGTGCTGTCCAGCCGCTCGACCTTGCGCACGATCGGCGTACCGGTCACCAAGCGCGCGGTGGTCGCCGTCGTGGGCGTCGCGCCCACGCAGATGTGACGACGGCTGCGAAAGAGGTGAGGCGCGCGGAGTGTGAGGCGCGCGCAGAGGGGTAGGCGGCGACGTACGGGAGAGGGCGTCCGAGCCCTCACCCCGCCTCCGATCGGGAAGGAGGTCCGTGAAAGCGCACACTCGTAGCGTCCGGGCCGCTCCCCTGCACTCGGAGCGGCCCGGATCTCATGACCGCCGGCGGGCCGGCCTCACAGCGCCCGGCAGCGGGGACAGCGCCGGCGCCGCGGCGGCCGTGTAGCAGCGCGACGTCCACGCCCTGAACCGCCAGCACGGTCACGGACCCCACCGCCCTGGGCGAGCAGGCCGGGGAGCCCGCACCGAAGGCACCGAGGCCGGTCGGCACGACCTCTCAGGGGGAAACCGTGCGGGGCGGCAGGCGGTGCAGGTGTACGTCCGTGAGGCGGCCGTCGGACACGGTGGCGGTCATGTACGTGCAGTGGGGCTGACGGCGGCGGTCGGTCGGTGAGCCGGGGTTGAGCAGCCGCAGTCCGCCGGGGGCGGTGGTGTCCCAGGGGATGTGGCTGTGGCCGAAGACCAGCACGTCGGCGTCGGGGTAGCGGGCGGCGCAGCGGGCCTCGCGCCCCTGGGCGGCACCGGTCTCGTGGACGACGGCGAAACGCAGGCCGTCCAGTTCGACGTACGCCACCTCGGGCAGCCGGGCGCGTAGCTCGGGCCCGTCGTTGTTGCCGTAGACCCCCACGAGCCGGGCGCTGCGGCTCTCCAGCAGGTCGAGCGTGGCGGTGTCGACCCAGTCGCCGGCGTGGAACACCACGTCGGCGTGCGGGAGTTCGGCGAGCAGCGGGGCCGGGAGCTGCTTGGCGCGCTTGGGGAGGTGGGTGTCGGACATCAGCAGCAGACGCACGGGATCACCCTAGAGGGGTTCGAGGCCGGCACCCGACACCTGAGGGGCGTATCTGTTCCGGTCTCGAAGTTCGTGTCGAAGTCGGGGAACCGGCGAGGCCCGTCGGACATCTTCACTCACGCGGTACGACGATCGTGGCGTCGGCCGTCACCGGCGTCGCCGCCGCAGGTTCTCCGCACTCCGCGCCGTCGACGGGGGTGCCGCCGGGCAAGGCAGCCTGCTGCCGCGGCACTTGTCCGTCGGCGTTAACATCGGCCCACAAAGCGTCAATCCGTGACGCAAGCCACAAGTCACCCAAGGAGTCCGGACACCGATGCCGGTCAAGGTCAGCGTCGTCATCCCCGTCTACAACCCGGGGAACTACATCGAGGACTGCATCGCCTCGCTGCGCAGGCAGTCCCTGCCCCCGGACGAGTTCGAGGCGATCTTCGTCGACGACGGATCGACCGACGACACGCCGGCCCGGCTCGACGCGCTGGCCGCCGAGGTCGAGAACATCACGGTCATCCACCAGGAGGCCTCGGGCTGGTCGGGCAAGCCCCGCAACGTCGGGATCGAGGCCTCCCGGGGCGAGTTCGTCATGTTCGTCGACAACGACGACTACCTCGGCGACGAGGCCCTGGAGCGGATGTACGACTACGCGGTCGCCAACGGTGCCGACGTGGTCGTGGGCAAGATGGCCGGCAAGGGCCGCGGTGTCCCGGTGGAGCTGTTCCGCCGCAACCACCCCCGTGCCACCGTCGACAACGCCCCGCTGATCGACAGCCTGACGCCGCACAAGATGTTCCGGCGGGCCTTCCTCGACCGCATCGGCCTGCGCTTCCCCGAGGGCAGGCGCCGGCTGGAGGACCACGTCTTCGTCACCGAGGCGTATCTGCGCGCGGACAACGTCTCCGTGCTCAGCGACTACGTCTGCTACTACCACCTCAAGCGCGACGACGCCTCCAACGCGGGCTTCCAGCGCTTCGACCCGGTGGGCTACTTCGCGAACCTGCGCGAGGCGCTCGACGTCGTCGAGAAGTACACCGAACCGGGGCCCACCCGCGACCGGTTGTTCCGCCGCTGGCTGCGCAACGAGATGGTCGAGCGGATGCGCGGCAGGCGGCTGCTCGCCGCGCCCGAGGACTACCGCAGGGAGCTCTTCACCGAGATCCGCGGCGTGGTCGTGGAACGCTTCGGCCCCGGTGTCGCGGCCGGCCTCCAGCCCACCCAGCAGGTCGTCGCCGCGCTGATCGCCGACGGCCGGCTCGACGACCTGGTCGCGTTCGCCGAGTGGGAGTCCTCCGTGGCCTCCCGGGTCGAGCCGGACGGCGTCGAGTGGGACGGCGGTGTGCTGCGGGTCGGCCTGTCCGCGGAGCTCGCCTCCGGCGGTACGCCGATGACGTTCCCCGCCGAGGGCAGCGCCGCCCCGATCACCGAGCCGCCGGCCTCCGTCGAGGAGGCCGTGGACCGGGTCGGCGCCCACAGCGTGGCCGGCTTCAAGCGCGCCACGGTCGAACTGCTGCTGACGGAACGCGCCAGCTCCGCCCAGTACTTCCAGCCCGTGGAGTTCACCCGCGAGACCGTCCCGGCCGAGGACGGCCGGGTGCGGCTGGTGCTGCGGGGCACGGCGGCCCTGGATCCGGCCACCGCCGCCGACGGCGGCCCGCTGGAGCCCGGGCTGTGGGACGTGTTCGTCCGCGTCAAGCTCGGCGGCT
>NZ_LJBR01000195.1 GCF_001282115.1 Streptomyces sp. NRRL B-24085
GTGTGGGGGCGGGGGGCTTCGGGGGGATGAGGCGGAGATCGGATTCGATGCGGCGCGTTTCGGCCGCCAGCTTCCGGATGAGGTCGTGCGGCTGTTTCTGCCAGGTGCCGTCCTCGCGGATGAGGCTGGCGAGCAAGTCGAGGCGCCCGGGCTGGGCCTGGACGGCGATCCAGCGACAGCCTCGTTCGTCGCCGGGGACGGCGATGTCCGCGGTGCGGGCGAGCCGGTGGGCGATCTCCGCCCACTCGGCTCCGGTGAGTGCCCGGTCGTCGGGGTGCAGACGCACCCCCGCGTGCCAGATGGCATCCCGGCTGCCGTGCGGATCCGTGGTGGCGGGCCACATCCGGTACGTGTCGTGAAGGTGCCCGGCCCACTCGTCGGACTTCCAGACACGGGCTCCGTCGAGACCGTCCGGGTCGAGGTAGTCAGCGAGGCCCGGCCAGTGGGCGACCACGGTGTGCTCGGTCAGCCCTTCATGGATGCAGACGGGACGGCCCAGGGCCTCACCGAGTTCCTCGCCGGCGTCGTCGCTGCGGGGCGCCACGCGCACGATCACCTGCTGCCTCCCGCAGGCGCGCGTCCGGCGAGTTCGTGGAGGTACTGGCTCGCGGTGATCAGGGACCGCTCGCGGACCAGATCGGCGTGCACGGACACCTCGCCGGGCGGCAGCAGATCCAGCGCGCGGTCGATCGCCTCCAACGCCTCCTCGTGTCGGCCAAGTTTCCGCAGGGCGCCGGACTCGCGGAAGAGCACGATCGGGTCGGTGCGCGAGGCGAACGGCGGCCGGGCGGCGATCTCCAGCATCCGCTGCGCGCGCCCGGGCAGCTGGTGGCCGAGCCACAGGCCGTGGAGCAGCACCTGCAGCGTCTTGGGATGATCACCGGCCTCGACCAGGACGTCGCCAATCAGGGCCAGACCTTCGGGCCGGGACTGGCCCAGCAGCGCGAAGGCGTACAGCGCGCGGCTGTAGCAGTCCATGCTTTCGCGGACCGCGGGCTCTAGCTGATCGACGAGCGACTGAAGGGTGGGGCAGCGGAAGTCGAAGCGCAGCCCACTGAGGTACAGATGCCGAAAGGCGCGGTCCGTGATCGGGTCGGGCCCGGGCGCGCGGATCTGTTCGGGGCGCAGCAAGCCGAGCACGCTGCGTCCGGCGGCCCTGGCCGCCCACGCGGCATCCGTGCAGACCTGGGCGGACTCTTGCCAGGTGGCGTCGAGTTCCCGCAGGTCGGCGGCGAGCTGGGCGGGCCACAGGACGTCGGCGGACTCCATGGTCGCGCGGCTGCCGACACGTAGCAGGGCGAGGGCGCGTCCGGGGCGGCGGACGGGGAGCGTCATCGGCCGCCCCGGGCATCGTTGATGTGCATGAGCTGGTTGAGGCGGGTGAAGGTGTACCAGCCGCAGTCGGTGATCTGCCGCTGGCCGCCGAACTGCGGGAGCAGGAAGTCGCCCAGGGCACGCTGGTAGATCATGCAGTCCGGGCAGGCGCGGCCAAGGTGGACGAGGTAGCGGGGGTGGGCGGTGACGAAGGAGCGCTGACCGCCGTGCGGGTCGTACAGGCGCCAGCCGTCCTCGTCGGTGGGTGTGTGCCAGGACGGCGTGACCACCTTGAATTCGTCGCCCCACAACCGGTCGCCGGAGACGCCCTTGAGGACGACGACCCGGTCGCCGGGCCGAAAATGCTGGTGGGTGATGTCGCGTTGGGGCGTCAGGGTGTCACCTGGAACGTACGGAGGACGGGTGACGTCGGGCACGGAGAGTCCTTCCACGAGCAGTGCGGGGTGGCGGTGGGAGGCTCAATGCTCCGGAGGATCCCCGGGTTCGCTAACCGGGGATCGTCCGGTATACGCGCGGGACGGCTACCGGTACGGGTTCTCGGTGCCGCGGTCGTTCTCGGTGGCGGCATCCAGGAGTTCGGGCAGATCGGCGCCCTCGGCAGCCCGCTGGTCGATCCACCATCCGGCCCGTGTGACGGCGCGGATCTTCTCTTCCAGCACCGTCCAGTCCGCCTCGTCCCAGGTGCCCTCGGTGACCAGAGCGGTGTAGGCGCGGGTGGCGAGCTGGTGGCGGGAGCGCTCGCCCCAGCCGAGGGCGCGTTCGGCACCCTCCAGCGGCGGCATCTCGAACTGCTCGGCCCAGTCGGCGGCGGCCTGCTGTTCTTCGGCGCGCCGGGCGGCGAGCCATTCCTCCTTGCCGACGGTGTCGGCGTCGCGTGCCGCCTGCCAGCAGGCGATGCAGTCCTTCGAGGCGAGCCAGCGGGCGAAACCGGCGCGCTGATCGGCCTGGCGGCCGGAGAGGTCGTGCATGATCTCGTGACCGCAGCTGTGCTGAACAGGCCACGTCGTACGGACGGTCATAGAACTCCAGATAGTTGTGGGGAATCGGGTCAGAGCACGTGGTGCAGTCGGCCGTGACGAACGGCGCTGGGCGCAGCAGAGGTGTGACGAGGCCGCGCGGGTCCGAGGTGCTCAGGCCGAGGGCAGGCAATGTGACCTGCGCCACATGTCGAGGGGGTGCCGAAACCGGATCAGGGTCATCCGGATCGGTGAATGACTCTTAAGGCTTGCAGGAAACAGGGGATGACCTGCGGGTCCGGTCTAAAGCTGGTATTGATATCGCCGTTGGGGGGAGGCGGGGGCCATTCACTAATTTACTCAATCGCCCACGGAGTGGTCAGAGGTCGCGCGTTTCAGCGGCGAGTCGAGCACCCTTCGGGGTGGTAAGTTGATCCCGCAAAGCCCTTTTCCAGCGAGAGTCGGAAGGGGGTGATAGACGTGACCCTGGACAATGAAGGGCCGGTCAAGCGGCCGAGGAGTTGGCGTCGCCTGCGGGCGCGCTGGCTTCGACGCTTGAGGACTGGTGTCCTGATGGTGCAACTCGGGCTGATCACTGTGCGCATCGCGCAACTGGTCAAGTCCTGGCTGCCCTAGCCAGGGTGTCCACGTAGGGGCCCGCCGCACGCGAAGGGCCCCTACGTGGCATCCACGTCAAACCCTGGCGGGGTCTGTACTGGTTGGAGGCCGGGCAGGCCCCGCCGTCATTGTGGATGACGCTTAAGACTCTACCACCGAAGTGTTTTTACCGAAGTGGAAATGCGTCCCCGACATTTTTCGCCGCATCACCAAAATGGTCGATGTGAAATCTAAATCATCGCCCTGAACTTTGATTTGTCGGGTGTCAAATGATGGGGAGGCAGGCTGGCCTTTTTGCCCTGGCCACCCAAATGTGTGACGGCGTAATGTTTGTCGCCGGTGCTTTCTCGGGTGAGGCTGCGTCACTTCCCACGGCCGTGAGCGAGAGGTACTGCGGATGTCCGCAGGTCCGGCCGATGGCCGGGTGACCGGGGCGGCTCGCGGCGCCCGGCGCGGCTGTGGAGTGGTGGGCACCCATTCGAGTGACGGGCATTCAATTCCGTCCAGGCGCGAGGCTCCCGTCCCTGACCTGCTCAAAAGCGACCGCATCCGGAGCAGGGGTGGGACACACGCTCCACCGTGTTTTCGGCGCGCCAGTGCGTTCCGCGACCATGAGCGTTCAGGACCGTCGCGGGGCAGTGGATGGAGGAGGCTGGGCCGTCATCGCCGTCATCGCCGTCATCGCCGTCATCGCGCGACGTGGCTCCGGCGGCGCGGCAGGAGTATCCGGCGGCGAACTGCGCAGGTCGGGGTCGAGGCCGACGGTGTACCGGGCGGCGGTGAGCATAGCGGCGGCCCAGGACGCGCGGTCGTTTTCCCATGCGCGTCCGAGGTCGAAGGGGAGTCGGACCCACTGCCCGCGCAGCGTCGGGTAGGTCTCGAAACCAGCGTGGGCCAGGATGCTCGCGGCGAACGCGTCGTAGCGTCCTTCGACTTCGACCTCGCCGCCTTCGCCGCGGGTGATGCGGATCGGCTCGGTCATGCTCGCCTGCCTCGTCCGTGCGCAGCGCCCGGCTGGGCGGTTCTGGCCGCCTGTGGCGGTGCTGCCGGCGCGGCGGTGGCCAGGGCGGTGATGCGGGAGGGGCGTACAGCGGCGGCCTGCGCGATCTGCGAGCGTCGTCCGGTGCGTTCGTTGCGGGCGGCTGGCTGGGGTGTGCCCGGGGCGGGAGTGTGTTCGAGTGCGGACTCGGCCCGTACCTGGTAGCCGAGGCTGCGCAGATCGTGCACGACCTGGCGGGCGCGTCGCTGTCCGTCGTGCTCAGGGGCGGTGAGCCGGTACAGGCCCGGGGTGTCGGGGACCGGCTCGAACTGCTCGTGGGTAAGGAACCAGTCGGCCAGGTGGGCTGGGATCTGGGGGGTGGCTGTGGCGACGTAGCCGTGCTCGGGGTGGGTGTGGAAGCGGAAGTGGTCGGACAGAGGATGGAGCCTTTCTTCTGGTCAGCGGCGTGGAGATGGCCGATGAGAGTGGGCGGGCGGGCCCGGTTTTCCCGCCGAGGTGGTTTCACCGATGGCCGGTTGCGCGGGGCTGGCGGGCACGGCGGAATGCGCGATGCGCACGAACGCATCACGCGCGGCGAGCCAGGTCTCGATGGCCGGCACTGCCTCGAGCCCGAGCCGTGTGCGGACCTCGACTGGCGGCAGCAGACGGGCGGAAGGCTGGGCGGCGGCGGGGTTCTGGCTGCGCCGCCAGGCATTGAGTGCGGCCTGGCTGGAGGCAAGCGCCTCGCTCAGCTGGGCCACGGTGTCGGCGTCGGCGGAACGGTCCGCGACCGCGGCACCGCACTGCTGCAGCAGGCCGGGTGCGTGAGTGAGGACGGCTCGGAAGATGCGCCAGGCGTACTCGGCGAAGGTCCTGTTCACCTCCACCATGTCGTGACCGGTGAGGCTGGTGCCGTCGCTGGAGCGGCCGGATTCCCAGATCGCCGTCACGGCGTCGTACGCGTCGCGCAGTTGGTCGAGCGCCGAGACGACGGCGCCCAGGCGCCGGGCGTGCAGGGCCCGGTGGTATGAGGGAAGGAACGTGTCCGTGATGGCCTTGGCCGCAGGGTCCGGCCGTGGGGGGAGGACGATGCTGGAGGGGGCGTAGGGGTTGTTGTAGCTGTCGTCGAACTCCTGGTGGGAGGAGAGTGCCCCGACCAGATAGCCCAGTTGGGGATCTGAGCCGCATTCGGCGAGCAATAGCTCGACGCCCATGTCGCTGGTGAGCTTCGCCGCGTACGGCACTCCCTGGTTCTCCACCGCCCGGACGAATTCACCACGGTCCCACAGCCAGGGCAGCAGGTCCCCCTGCCAGACGGGATGGCTGTAGATCTCGACCTGGGCGGTCCACGTCCCGGGCAGTAGTACAGCGATCCGGTCGGCGATGTCGCCGAGGAACGGACGAGGGCTGACGTCCACGGTGGTGCGGTGGCGGTGGGCGAGAGGCAGCAGCTTCGCTGCGGCGGCTCGGATGTCCGGGCCGGGCGTGCTGTAAGTGCCGTCGTCCCGTTTGGTGAATCCGGCGTGTTCCAGAGCGGTGTGCGCCCACCGGTACTGCTCGCCGTGGGCGATGGCGACCAGGCCGGCGGCGCGGCTGTAGGCGAGCGTGATCTCGGCAGGAGAGTTTGGGGGCATCTCGGGTCTTTCGGTGAGCTCAGGGGCGACTCGACTGCCGTGGCTGCGGGACGGCAGGTGGCTGGGTCTGCAGGCTGGCCGTTCGCGGCGTGGACCGCGCGGTCCGTGGGGACGTCGCACGCAGGGCGGCGGCGGTGTGGCGCAGGCGGGCGCGGGCCGCGACGTATTTCTCTGCCGTCATGATCCGCAGGACCTGAAGGTCGTTGCGCAGAGGGGAGCGGGCGAGGTCTTCCACCGCCTCGCGCTGGAAGCCGGTCGTGGCGTACGTCAGGGCCTCGGCGAGCGTGTCCAGAGCTTTCGCGATGCCCGCGGTGGCTCTGGTGAGCTGGACCAAGGTGACGCGTTCGGGCGGATGGACCGTCAGTGGTGCGGTGAACCGTTCCTGCGCGCGTTCGGTGGCGTGCTGCAGATGGTGGGTCAGCATGGCGATGTCGTCGGTGAGCGTGACCAGGTCGACGGCCTCGGGAGTGGTGGGGAATTGGGCGGCCAGTTCGTCCAGACGCCGGGCCAGGTAATCGAGGGTGGTCGGGGTGACGGAGGAAGACATCAGACCGCCCCGGCTGCATCGCTCGTCTCCCGGGTGGAGAGGGCGGCTCGCAGACTGCGTCCGTAATGCCACGCATGCCGCCGAGCCCGCGCCTCCAGGACGTCGTAGGAGTCCTGGCGGGTCATCTGACCTGGGTGTTTGCGGTACCGGTAGACCGGGACGGGCAGCATGATGCCCGGTGCGAGGCAGGTAACGCCGATCGCGGCCATGTAGTCCTCGCCCTGGACGAGCCCGCCCATCGGGGCAGCGCGTACGAGATCGGTGCGCGCGAGGATCGTGGTCGGCCCGATGGGGATCGTGTCCTCAGGGTTCTTCCAGTACGTCCACACGTTGCCGGCCGCGTGCCAGCCGGGCGGCGTCGGGCACCGCCACAAGGATGTCGTTCCGTCCGGATACAGGTCCTGGCTGTATCCCGCGCACCAGCCCACGCCGGTCGTCTCCAGCGTGCGCAGCCGTACGGCCATGGCGTCGTCGGTGAACTCGTCATCGTCGTCCGCCCAGTTGACGTACTCGGTGCGAATGTCGCCCAGGGCGAGGTTGCGGGCGCAGGCTGCCCCGACCGGCCGGGGCAGCACGACGACGCGGACGCGCGGGTCGTCGGCGAGGGGCTCCGGCAGACTCGAGGGGTTGGCGCCATCGAGTGCGATGACCGCCTCCCAGGACACGCTCTGCCTGGTGAGGCTTTCATGCAGGGCGGTCAGGTAGCCGAGCCGGTCGGGCTGGAGCCGGGTGGCGATGACGACGGTGATTTTGGTGGTGGGGGAGTGCAGGAGGTTCTCCGCGGCAGGGGGCGAGAAGGGGTCAGCGGCGGGGCGCGGTGCGAGGTGTGGCGGCCGACGACGTTGGGGCGGGCGCGGTGGCGGATGTGCTGGGGGCGGTGGACTGGGG
>NZ_LJBR01000196.1 GCF_001282115.1 Streptomyces sp. NRRL B-24085
CTTCCCGGTGCCGGACGCGCTGACACGGGTGGGGGCGGAGGCGGCGTGCGTGGCGTTGTCCCGCGTCGGCGCGTCCGGCACCGGGAAGTGCTCGGTCGGGGCACCGGTCGTGAGGGAGTCCTGGGTGGGGGCGCTCGCGAGGGGCGTGCTGCTCGTGGTGGCCCCTGCCCGGAGTACGGCTCCCACCGAGTTCCCGGACGGCGCCTCCGACCGCTCCTCGGAGACGGCCTCGGTGGAGGCACTGGCGATGTGATCGGCCGAGGCGGCCAGGGGGGCGGGGGGCGTACGAGTCCCTGCGGTGGAGCGGGACGCGGGCTGCGCGCCGACGCCCTCGGCGCCGTCCTCCTCCTCGGCACGGCCCGCATCCTCGGCACCGTCCGCATCCTCGGCGACGCGCTCGTCGGGCCCCGTGTCCCCGGCTGCCTCCCGGTCCGCCGATCCGCCCCGCACCGGCACGGCGTCCGACGGTTCCCCGGCCTCGGGGGCGACCCGATCCCCCGCCGGCGGCACGGCATCCGACGGCTCCCCGGCAGCGCGGTCCCCCGCCGGCCGTCGTACGGCCTCCCCGGCGTGCCCGGCCACGGGCCGGGCCCCCTCAGGACCCGTCTCCGCGCTCTCGGCATCGGCCTCGCCCGGGAGGTCCGGCACCCTCGGGTCCCGTGCCGCCCGCACGACCCGGGGTCCCAGGTAGGCCGGCGTGGGTGACTCCCGACGGGTCGACGGCAGGGGCGGGGTCTCCGAGGCCCTCGGCGCGGTGTCGGACGTGTCCGCCGGGGCCGTTGTTCCCGGACCGTCCGGCGACCCGGTCTCCTCGGCCACGGCCTCCGCCGCGGGGGCGTCCGCGTCGCCCGGCGTTCCTTGAGCCCCCGCGGTCCCGGGAGCTCCGGAACCGCTCGCCTCCTCCCCCGCCTGAGCGTCCTCTCCCGCCTGAGCCTCCTCCCCCGCCTCCATCCGCAGAGTCGGCGTGGGCGCGGGGAGCGCGACCTCGCGCAGGGCCGATTCCACCTCGTCCAGGCCCGGGCGTATCGAGGGGTCCTTCTCCAGCAGGGCCGTCAGGACGTCGGTCAACGGACCCGCCGCCGCGGGGAGTTCGGGCTCCTCGTAGAGGACGGCGTGCAGGGTGGCCAGGGTGGTGTCGCGGGAGAACGGGGAACGGCCGCCCAGGGCCGCGCTCAGCGTCGCCCCGAGGGACCAGATGTCCGACGGCGGCCCCTGCGGGCGCCCGGAGACCCGCTCGGGGGCCATGTAGTCCGGGGAGCCGACGAGCATGCCGACCATGGTGAGCGCCTCGGCGTCCTGCATCGCGGCGATGCCGAAGTCCGTCAGCACGATGCGCCGTCCGGTGCGGTCGCCGGACTCGACCAGGACGTTCCCGGGTTTGATGTCCCGGTGCAGGACGCCCCGCGCGTGGACCTGGCGCAGGGCCTGCACCAGCCCCAGGCCGAGCAGCGCGGTCTCGCGCGGGTCCAGCGGGCCGTCCTCCGCCGTCATCCGTTCCAGGGAGCGGCCCTTGACCAACTCCATGACGATCCACAGGCGTTCGCCCTCGTCCACGACGTCGTAGACCCGTACGACGTTGGGGTGGTCGATCCGGGCCGTGGCCCGGGCCTCACGCAGGGTCCGTTCACGGCGGGTCCTGGCGTCCTCCGCGTCGAGGCCGTCGATCCGCATCTCCTTGACCGCGACCTGCCGGTCCAGCATCTCGTCGGCGGCCCGCCACACCCGCCCCATTCCCCCCTGGCCGATGCTTTCGACCAGGCGATAGCGTCCTGTCACCAGGAGCCCTGGAACTCCGCCGCGCCTCGCATTTCCCGTCTCTCCCGTATTCCCCGGCAATCCGCTGCACCCCCTCAACGACGCCCCGCGTGGAACACAATGGACACACTTCGCGCCGTACCAGCATAGTGCGGAGAAATCTTGTGGTACCTCTTCAAGTACTGCGAATTCAGGCGCAGCCAAGGGGGACGAACATGAGTTCTCGTCGTATGACGACCATCGCCGGATCGCTGGTCACGGCATCCTTCTCGACGGTGATGATCTTTTCCTTCACCGCGAGCGCGGAGGAGGGACCGGCAAGCAGCAAGGGGGGAAAGGCCGTCGACAAGGCGCCGGCCGGGGTGGAGCTGACGACGACACTGCCCGGGACGATCTCGGTCGACAACAGCTCGCAGAAGACCGATCTCACGGCCACCGTGAAGAACGACGGGAGCAAGGACAGCGGAAAGATCAGGCTTTTGGTCGTCGGATTCGACGGCATGACGGTCACAAACGTTCAAGGCTGTTCTCAGATCGAAGAAAAAGATCTGCCGGAGGGTTCGAACAGCGGTTTCGCCTGCCCGGTCGACAATCTCGCGGCCGGCAAGTCGAAGTCGTACGCCGTCGATGCGACATTCGATCTCAAGAAGACCGGAAAGATCTGTCTGCCGGTACAGACCGGCGACGGAAAGAAGACGTTCTGGCAGCAGGGCCCGGTTCCGTTCGGTACGACGAACCCGTCGCCGAACGCCCCGGCCACCCCGCTGCTGCTGGGCACCGACAACAAGCCGGTGGCACCGGGCGGGGACACCCCGCGCGAGCTGCCGAAGACCGGCGTGGCACGTGACCTGCTGCCCCTCGGGGCCGCGGGCGCGGCACTGATGTCGGCGGGCGTGGCCGGGCTGTGGTGGTCGCAGCGCCGGCCGCGGCCCACCGGTTGATCCGTGCGGGAGAACGACTGGAGGCATGGCCTGACGGAACCTGTCGGGCCATGCCTCCGGCATGTGTGTCAGCACATGTTCGTCAGCGCTTGACGAGCTTCCAGGCGGTGGGCAGGACGCCCATCGCGAGGGCCGCCTTGAGGGCGTCACCGAGGAGGAAGGGGGTCAGGCCGGCCGCGACGGCGGCGGACAGCGACATGTCGGCGGCGTAGGCGAGGTACGGGACGCCGATCGCGTAGATGATGGCCTCGCCGGCCAGCATGGCACCGGCCGTCCGCCACACGCTCCGGTCGGCGCCGCGGCGGGCCAGGGCGCCGACGGCGGCCGAGGCCAGGATCATGCCGAGGATGTAGCCGAAGGAGACGGAGAACCCGGAGGTGCCCTGGGCGAACCACGGGAGCCCGGCGAGGCCCGCCAGCGCGTACAGCGCGAGGGAGGCGACACCGCGGCGGGCACCGAGGGTGGTGCCGACGAGCAGCGCGGCGAAGGTCTGGCCGGTCACCGGCACCGGGGAGCCCGGCACGGGCACGGAGAGCTGGGCCGCGAGCCCGGTGAGCGCGGCGCCGCCCACCACGAGCGCGACGTCCCGGACGCGGGAGGCGGGGATCAGGTCGGCGAGGACCTGACCGGTGCGGGCGGGGGCGACGGCGGTGCTCATGGGGACTCCGCGAGGGTGTGAACGGCGGGGGACATCGTGACGCTATCCCGGCGCCCTCGGGCCGACCACCGTCAACGGTCGACAAAGCCTCGAACGGCGGCTTGGTGGACTCCGGACAAAGAGGGGAAGCTACACCCGGTACGGCGTGATGCCTGTCACTGAGGTGAGGTGGTGCGGGATACAGCGCGCGGCATCGGTCCCGCTGTGGGGAACCACCAAATGAACCCTAGTGGTCTGGTCGGATTCACCGTTCCTGGCCTACCCTTCCGGACATGGTCGCCCAGTCCCGGTACTTCTCCTCGCGTCGCCACGTCGACCTGCGACGCGTGGGCACGGCCGTCTGTCGCCGTCCGGTGTGAGGCGGGCTCCGGCCCGCCTCATCCTCCGAGACGTGTCGGCCCCCGTTCCGAGGACGGTCCTCCATGCCCCCTTCCGTGGCACCCCCTGTCCCTTCCCGTCCCTCTTCCCCTTCCCCCTCCGCGTCCCGGCGCCGGACCAGCGCCAGCGTCGTCCTGCGGTCCGTGCTGGAGCACGGACCGGTGGCGCGCAGCACCATCGCCCGGCTGACCGGGCTGTCCCCGGCGTCCGTGACGGACTATTGCTCACGCTTCACCGAACTCGGCCTGATCCGTGAGTCGGAGACGCCCCGGCGCTCCCAGGGTGTGGGCCGCCCCCATGTGCCCGTGGACCTCGACGCGTCACGATTCGTTGTGGGCGGGATCCATGTGGCCGTCCCCCATACGACCGTTGCGCTGCTGGATCTGCGCGGCCGGGTGGTCGCCGTGCGAGAGCTGCGGCACAAGGGGGCCGACGGCGCCGACGCCGACGCGGTCCTGGCGCGGGCCGGCGACGCCCTCGCCGCGCTCCTCGCCCGGTCCCCGCGGCTGCGCTGCCTGGGGGTCGGCTTCGCGGCCGGCGGCTGGGTGGACCGGGACTCCGGGACCGTGGTCGAGCACCCCCTGCTGGGCTGGCACGAGGTACCGGTGCGGGAGCTGCTCGGCGACCGCACCGGCCTGCCGGTCCATGTGGACGGGCACGCGCGGGCGTTGGTCAACGCCGAGCGGCTGTTCGGCCGGGCCCGCGGCAGCCGCAGCGTGCTGCACCTGTTCGTCGGCAACGTGGTGGACGCGGCGTTCGCCACCAACGACGAGGTGCACCACGGGCCGCGCTCCCAGGCGGGCGCGATCGCCCATCTCCCGGTGCCGGGCGGTACCGAGCCCTGCGAGTGCGGGCGGACCGGATGCCTCCAGGTGGAGCTGAGCGAGCGGACGTTGTGCCGACGGGCCCGGCGGGCGGGGATCGTCGAGGGCGTGAACCCGATGCACGTGGTCGCCGCGGCGGCAGCGGGCGACCCGGTGGCGGCACGGCTGCTGGCGGAGCGGGCGGGTGCCGTGGGGCGGGCCGCGCGGCTGCTCCTCGACGTGCTGAACCCGGAGACGGTCGTGGTGACCGAGGTCGGCGTCCTGCACCGGGAGGACTGCCTGGCGGCCCTGCGCGAGGGGGTGGGCGACGACCGCGCGGCGTCCGTCGTTCCGTCGGGTTTCCCGGATTCGGTCCTCGCGGTGGCCGGCGGCGCGGTGGCGCTCGACGTGCTGTACCGGGATCCGCTGGCCGCGTCACCTGAGGCTATTTAATTCAGAAACTCCGAATGTTGACAGGGCTTCGGCGGAACCGGGAACATCCTGTTCATGAGCCCGCACCTGTACTGTCGCGCCCTTTGTTGCTGACACGTTGCCCCGCGTGACGCGCTCATTTCCCCTGCCTGAACGCATTTCTTAGTGACTTTCTCCTGCACTGATTCAGGGAGTCTTCCCATGCGCAATTTCCGCACGTCCACCGCCGCCTCGTCCGGCATCGACCGGCGGCTGTTCCTCTCCTCGGTCCTCGGCGCCGCGGCCGGTGTCGCCGGCCTCAGCGGCTGCGTCGGCAGCAGTGCCGCCGCCGACGGCAAGGACGCCCTGTCCGCCCCGCTCGCCGCCGAGGTCCCGGCCGGCACCAGCCTGAAGATCGCCTCGTACTCCGGCACCCAGCAACTGCAACTCAAACTCGGAAAGCTGGGTGAGCCACCTTTCAAGGTGTCGAGCTGGGCCAATATCAGTGCCGGCCCGGATGTCATCAACGCCTTCCGGGCCGGTTCCCTGGACGTCGCCAACAACGCGGGAATCCCGCCGATCCAGGCGCATTTCCAGGGATACGACGCGAAAATCGTCGCGATCAACATCACCCGCAAGCCGAACTACCTCTTCGCCACCAAGCCCGGCAGTGACATCCGCACGGTCGGGGACTTCAGGGGGAAGAAGCTCGCGTTCTCCCAGGGACAGGCCCAGGGCGTGGTCCTGCTGCGGGCCCTGAAGAAGGCCGGGCTCTCGTACGACGAGGTGAAGCTCGTCCCGCTGACCAGCAACCAGTTCTTCACCGCCCTGCAGTCCGGCCAGGTGGACGTGGCGCCGCTCGCCAACAGCCAGGCACCCGCCTACCTCCAGCAGTACGAGGCGAAGGGGGCGCACGCCATCACCACCGACGTGGTCGACCTGCTCAACCTGCTGTGGGCGCCGACCTCGGTGCTGGGCGACCCCGCGAAGGCCGCCGCGGTCGCCGCGTACATCCCGTACTGGGCCAAGGGCCAGGTGTGGACGTACGAGAACCCCGACATCTGGAACGAGGAGTTCTACGTGAAGACGCAGAACCTGACCCCCGCCCAGGCGAAGGCGGTGACCGCGCTGGCCAACAAGCCGCTCTTCCCTCCGAGTTGGGACGAGGCGATCAGGTGGGAGCAGGAGACCGCGGATCTGCTGGCGGAGGGCGGCTTCGTGAAGAAGTTCGACGTCGGCGAGCTGTTCGACCACCGCTTCGAGGGCATCGCCGCGAAGTCCGTGCCGGCGGAGTACCGGCGGTGAGCGCCGTGACCACGACGGTCGCCGTCGCCGCTCCCGAGACGGGCACGGAGGTCCGCAGGCGCCGCCGGCTCTCCCCCGGCAGGCGGCTGCCCGCCGCGCGCCTCGTCGGGCCGGTCCTCCTCCTCGCCCTGTGGGCGGCCGCCTCCGCCGCGGGACGGCTCGACCCGGCCGCGATCCCAGCGCCCTGGACCGTGGTGGAGACCGGCGCCCACCTGTGGACCGCCGGGACGCTGCCCACCGACGTCCTGACCTCGCTCCAGCGGGCCGCGTCCGGCTTCGCGATCGGACTGGCCGCCGGTGTCCTGCTGGCCCTGGCCGCCGGGCTCAGCCGGGTCGGCGAAGCGCTGATCGACGGGACGGTGAACCTCAACCGGGCGATCCCCACCCTCGGTCTGATCCCGCTGTTCATCCTCTGGCTGGGCATCGGCGAGTCCTTCAAGGTCGCCATCATCGCGATCGTCGTCTACATCCCGATCTATCTGAACACCCATGCCGCGCTGGCCGGCATCGACCACCGCTACGTCGAACTCGCCGAGGTCCAGGGGCTGTCGAGGTTCGCCTTCGTACGGCAGATCGTCATCCCCGGCGCGCTGCCCGGATTCTTCGTGGGACTCCGGCTCGGCGTCACCGGCTCCTGGCTGGGCCTGGTCGTCCTGGAGCAGATCAACGCCACCAGCGGGCTCGGCTACATGATGTTCCAGGCCCAGAACTACGGCCAGAGCGACGTGATCCTCGTCGGTCTCGTCGTCTACGGCGTCTTCGGCCTGGTCTCCGACAGCGCGGTCCGTCTCGTCGAACGGAGGGTGCTGTCATGGCGCCGCACACTGAGCAACTGACCCGGCCGGCCGTACGGCTGCGGGGCCTGACCCGGTCGTTCGACGGGCGGACCGTCCTCGACGGCATCGATCTCGACATCCCGCCCGGCCAGTTCGTCGCCCTGCTCGGGCACAGCGGCTCCGGCAAGAGCACCCTGCTGCGGGCGGTGGCGGGGCTGGACCACGAGGTGGCGGGCAGCGGTGAGCTCACGGCTCCGGAACGGGTGTCCGTGGTCTTCCAGGACTCGCGGCTGCTGCCCTGGCGGCGGGTGCTGGACAACGTCCTGCTGGGGACGGACGGCGTGGACCGGGGCCGGCAGGCGCTCGCCGAGGTGGGCCTCCAGGGCCGCGAACGCGCCTGGCCCAACGAGCTCTCCGGCGGTGAGGCGCAGCGTGCCGCCCTCGCCCGCTCCCTGGTGCGCGAGCCCGAACTCCTCCTGGCGGACGAGCCGTTCGGAGCCCTCGACGCCCTGACGCGGATCAGGATGCACGCGCTGCTGCGGGAGCTGTGGAAACGCCACCGGCCGTCCGTCCTGCTCGTCACCCACGACGTGGACGAGGCGATCGTGCTGGCCGACCGCGTGCTCGTGCTCGAACAGGGCCGCATCGGCCTCGACCTGACCATCGACCGCCCGCACCCGCGCTCCTACCGGGACCCCCTGCTGGGCGAGTACCGCGAACGACTGCTGGCCGCGCTCGGCGTCACGGAGGACCACGCATGACCGGAAGACAGCTCCACCTCAACGCCTTCCTGATGAACACCGGCCACCACGAAGCCTCCTGGCGGCTCCCCGAGAGCGACCCCTTGGCGCACGTCTCGCTCGACCACTACGTGCACCTCGCCCGGATCGCCGAGCGCGGGACCTTCGACTCGCTGTTCCTGGCCGACGGACCGCAGCTCTGGAGCAACCTCGCCCAGCGGCCGGCCGGCGCGCTGGAGCCGCTCACGCTGCTGACCGCGCTGGCCACGGCCACCGAGCACATCGGGCTGATCGCGACCGCGTCCACGTCCTACAACTCGCCCTACAACCTGGCCCGCAAGTTCGCCTCGCTGGACATCATCAGCGGCGGCCGGGCGGGCTGGAACATCGTCACCACCGCCGGCGCGGAGGCCGCCCGCAACTTCGGCCTGGACGCGGAGCCCGCGCACGCGGAGCGGTACGCCAGGGCCGCGGAGTTCCTCGACGTGGCCCTGAAGCTCTGGGACAGCTGGGAGGACGACGCGGTCCTCGGCGACAAGGCGGCCGGCGTCTGGGGCGACGACGCGAAGATCCACCCGCCGCGCCACCGGGGGACGTACTTCAGTGTCGAGGGTGCCCTCAACGTGCCGCGCACGCCGCAGGGTTACCCCCTGCTGGTGCAGGCGGGTTCGAGTGAGGACGGCAGGGAGTTCGCTTCCCGGTACGCCGAGGCGGTGTTCACCGCCCAGCAGACCGTCGAGGACGCGCGGGCCTTCTACGCCGACCTCAAGGCACGGACGTCCCGGGCCGGCCGCGATCCCGAGCACATCAAGGTGCTCCCCGGCATCGTCCCCGTCATCGGCGCCACGGAGGCCGAGGCGCAGGCCCGGGAACAGGAGCTGGAGGACCACATCGTGCACCGGCACGGCGTGGCCAACCTGGAGCGGCTGCTCCAACTGCCGTCAGGAACGCTGGAGTTGGACGGCCCTCTGCCCGCCGACCTGCCGCCGGAGTCCGCCGTCGAGGGTGCCAAGAGCCGCTACACGCTCGTCGTGGAGCTGGCCCGGCGCGACCGGCTCACCGTGCGGCAACTGATCGGGCGCCTCGGCGGCGGACGCGGCCACCTCACCTTCGCCGGCACCCCCGAACAGGTCGCCGACGCGATCGAGACGTGGTTCACGCAGGGCGCCGCCGACGGCTTCAACATCATGCCCGCGGTGCTCCCCTCGGGGCTCGACGCCTTCGTCGACCACGTCGTCCCGATCCTGCGCACCCGCGGCCTGCTCCGCACGGAGTACGGGCCCCGCACCACCCTCCGGGAGCGCTACGGCCTCCCCCGCCCCGCCAACCAGCACGTCCAGCCCGCCTACGCCTAGGAAGGACCCCTCTCATGCCCGGTATCGAGATCCGCAAGATCACCGCACGCATCGGCGCCCACGTGTCCGGCGTCGACCTCGCCGCGCCGCTCGACGAGAAGACGGCCACGGCCCTGCGTGAGGCCCTCAACACCCACAAGGCCCTGGTCTTCAGTGACGTGGACCTCGACGACGAGGGCCAGCAGGCCTTCGCCCGGCACTTCGGCGAGCTCACCACCGCCCACCCGACCGTGCCCGCCGTCGACGGCGCCCCGAACGTGCTGCCGGTGGACAGTGAGGGCGGCCGGGCCGCCAACCACTGGCACACCGACGTCACCTTCGTCCTCAACCCGCCCCAGGCCAGCACCCTGCGCAGCCTGACGATCCCGCCGTACGGCGGCGAGACCCTGATCGCCAACGCGGCGGCCGCCTACCGGGACCTGCCGCAGCCCCTGCGGCGCCTCGCCGACGAGCTGTGGGCCGAGCACACCAACGACTACGACTACGCCGTCCCGGAGGAGACCGTCGACGAGGAACAGGCCGCCCGGCGCGCCCAGTTCACCTCGATCACCTACCGCACGGCCCATCCCGTGGTCCGGGTCCATCCGCTGACCGGCGAGCGCGGGTTGTTCATCGGCGGCTTCGCCCAGCGCATCGTGGGGCTGTCGGCGGGCGAGTCCCGCAAGCTGCTCGACCTCCTCCAGTCGTACGTGACCCGGCCGGAGAACCTGCTGCGCCACCGCTGGTCGGAGAACCAGCTCGTGCTCTTCGACAACCGCATCACCCAGCACTACGCCGTCGACAACTACGACGGCCTGCCGCGCCGGCTGCACCGGGTGACCGTCGCCGGGGACGTCCCGGTGGGCGTCGAGGGCAAGGAGAGCTGGTCGATCGAGGGCGACGCCTCGCACTACACGGCCGTAGCCGCGTAGTCACAGCCGGTGCCGGATGCGTCCGCATGATGGGCGGTCTCCTCTCTGACCTGGGGAGACCGCCCAGACTGTGGGCGTTTTTGCCGTCTCACGCACTGGACGAACCGCGCCCATGCCCAGCACCGCCGTCAAGGCTCCACAGGAGTCCGACGCCTCCCTGACCCACGGCCTCAAGCAGCGCCACCTGTCGATGATCGCCCTCGGCGGGGTCATCGGCGCCGGACTGTTCGTCGGCTCCGGCGCGGGGATCGCCGCCGCCGGACCGTCGATCGTCCTCGCCTACACGCTCTCCGGCCTCCTCGTGATGCTGGTGATGCGGATGCTCGGCGAGATGTCGGCCGCATACCCCTCCTCCGGTTCCTTCTCCGCGCACGCCGAGCGGGCGATCGGCCCCTGGGCCGGCTTCACGGCCGGATGGTCGTTCTGGGTGCTGCTGTGCACGGCCGTGGGCCTGGAGGGCATCGGCGCCGCGAAGATTGTGACCGGCTGGCTGCCGGGCACGCCCGAGTGGGCCTGGGTGGCCCTGTTCATGCTGGTCTTCTGCGGCACGAACCTGGCCGCGGTGAAGAACTTCGGCGAGTTCGAGTTCTGGTTCGCGGCCCTCAAGGTCGGCGCGATCGTCCTGTTCCTGGTCCTCGGGGTGCTCGCGATCGCCGGGCTCCTGCCGGGCACGGCCGCCCCCGGCACCGCGAACCTCACCGGCCACGGGGGCTTCTTCCCGGGCGGCGGCGAGGGCCTGGTCGTCGGCCTGCTCGCCTCCGTCTTCGCGTACGGCGGCCTGGAGACGGTCACCATCGCGGCCGCCGAGTCCGAGGACCCGGTGCGGGGCGTGGCGGGCGCGGTCCGTACGGCGATGTGGCGTATCGCGCTGTTCTACGTCGGCTCGATGGCGGTCATCGTCACCCTGGTCCCCTGGGACGCGAGGGCGGTCGTGGAGAAGGGCCCGTACGTCGCCGCCCTCGACGAACTGGGCATCCCGGGAGCGGGACAGCTCATGAACGTGATCGTGCTGATCGCGCTCCTGTCCGCGATGAACGCCAACGTGTACGGCTCCTCCCGGATCGCCCACTCCCTGGTGGAGCGGGGCATGGGGCCGAGGTTCCTGGGCCGGGTCTCCGGCGGGGTGCCGCGTGTCGCGGTGCTCGCCTCCAGCGCGTTCGGCTTCGGCTGCGTGATCCTCAGTCACTGGCGCCCCGACGACGTCTTCGCCTGGCTCCTCAACATGATCGGCGGGGTCGTCCTGGTCGTCTGGGGCTTCGTCGCGGTCTCCCAACTGCGGCTGCGCCGGGCGCTGGAGCGCGAGGCCGCCGGGCAGCCGGCCGTCCGCATGTGGGCGTTTCCGTATCTGACCTGGATCGCCCTGGCGGGCATGGCGGCGATCCTCGTCCTGATGGCCCGCGAGCCGGACACGCGGGTGCAGTTGTACGGGACGGGCGGCATGACGCTGGTGCTGGCGGGCGTGGGGTACGCGCGACAGAAGCGCCTTCTTGTTGCTAGCTTGTAGTTGCAAGCTCTTCGCAATAAGAGGTCGGAGGGGACCCCCGCATGCCCGTCTACACGCTGCCCGAGCTGCCGTACGACTACGCGGCGCTCGCGCCCGTGATCAGCCCCGAGATCGTCGAACTGCATCACGACAAGCACCACGCGGCCTATGTGAAGGGCGCGAACGACACCCTGGAGCAGCTGGCGGAGGCGCGGGACAAGGAGGCGTGGGGAGCGCTCAACGGGCTGGAGAAGAGCCTCGCCTTCCATCTCTCCGGGCACATCCTGCACTCGATCTACTGGCGGAACATGTCCGGTGACGGGGGCGGCGAGCCGCGGGAGGCCGACGGCGTGGGCGAGCTCGCGGACGCCGTCGCCGAGTCGTTCGGGTCGTTCGCCGCGTTCAAGGCGCAGCTGAGCAAGGCCGCCGCGACCACCCAGGGCTCCGGCTGGGGCGTGCTGGCGTACGAGCCGCTCAGCGGGCGGCTGATCGTCGAGCAGGTCTACGACCACCAGGGCAACGTCGGTCAGGGCTCGACCCCGATCCTCGTCTTCGACGCCTGGGAGCACGCCTTCTACCTGCAGTACCGCAACCAGAAGGTCGACTTCATCGACGCGATGTGGGCGGTCGTCGACTGGCAGGACGTGGCCCGGCGCTACGAGGCCGCCAAGTCCCGCACGGACGTGCTGCTGTTGGCGCCCTGAGCGGCCGTGCCGAAGCGTCCCGTCCCGTGATCGTCTTCTCACCCTTCATGCGGGCGGGCGGAAGGACGGAGGCCCCCGCGAGGACGTGACTCGCGGGGGCCATCCGGTTCCGGTCAGGGTTTGCGGGCCACTCCGCCGTGCTGGCCGATCGGGGCCGGGGCCGTGTCGCCGTCCGGGCGCCACAGCGGGACGGACACCACGCCCGGGTCCACCAGTTCCAGACCCTCGAAGAACGCCTCGATCTTGTCCACCGGACGCAGGAAGTAGGGCACCGCACCGGTCTCGTTGTAGGCGTCCTGGGCCTGTTCGTAGTCCGGGTCGGTGCCGCGCGAGCCGTCGTTGACGCACAGGTAGCTGCCCGAGGGCAGGCCCGCCAGCAGCCTGCGGACCAGGTCCCGGGCCAGGTCGTAGTCGGCGACATGGCCGAGGAGCCCGCTGAGGATCAGGGCCGTGGGGCGGGTGAGGTCGAGGGTGCGGGAGGCCGCCTCCAGGATCTTCTCCGGCTCGTAGAGCGTCAGGTCCTCGTACGCCGTCACGCCCTCCGGGGTGGAGGTGAGCAGGGCGCGGGCGTGGGCGAGGACCAGCGGGTCGTTGTCAACGTAGACGATCTTCGATTCGGGGGCGATGCGCTGGGCGACCTCGTGGGTGTTGTCGACCGTGGGCAGCCCGGTCCCGACGTCCAGGAACTGGCGGACGCCCGCCTCCTCGACCAGGTAGCGGATGCTGCGGCCGAGGAAGGCACGGCTGCTGCGGGCGATCGTGACGATGCCGGGGAAGACGGCCGTGTAGGCGTCGCCGGCCGCCTCGTCGACGGGGTAGTTGTCCTTGCCGCCGAGCCAGTAGTTCCAGATCCGGGCCGAATGCGGCACCGAGGTGTCGATCTCCGTCATGGGCCTATCGTGCTACGACCTGCCCGGTTCGCACGGCACATTGAGGGAGAGAAGTGCGGCGGATCCGTCCTGGTGCAGGCGGAGTTCGGTGATCGCCGCGTTGCGCAACCGCGGGAACACTCTGCGGTACTCCCCGAGCGGGATCGACAGCAGCGCGCACAGCACCAGCCGCAGCAGGGTGTTGTGGGCGACGACCAGGACGCGTTCGCCGCGATGGGCGGCTGCGATGCGGCGCAGGGCCGCCGTGCCGCGGGCGGCGGCGGCCGTCGGGTCCTCGGCGCCGGGGAAGGGATACGCCACCGGGTCCGCGCGGAACGCCTCGGCCGCGTCCGGCACCTCCGCGGCGAACTCGGCGAGGGTGCGGCCCTCCAGCACCCCGAAGTCGCACTCCCTCAGGGCCGGTTCGCGGTGCGGGGTGACGCCGAGGGCGCGGCAGGCCGGGTCGGCGGTGGCGATCGCCCGCGACAGGGGGGACGTCCACACCGCGTCCGGGCGGTGTGCGGCGGCCCACCGTCCGAGCGCCTCCGCCTGGGCGCGGCCCTCGTCGGTGAGCCCGATGTCGCTCACGCCCGCGTAGCGGTTCTCGGCGTGCCAGATGGTCTGGCCGTGTCGGGTCAGCAGGAGGGTTGTGCTCATGGTTCGGTCCCGTCGTCGAGTGCGGCGCCGTCGTGGCTGGTCGCGCAGTTCCCCGCGCCCCTAGGTCGGCGGGCGTTCAGGCAGGTTTTCTCGGTTCAGTCGGCTGTGTGCGTGTGCCGCTACCGGGGTCGGGAGCCAGCCCCGCTGGGTGAGTTCGTCGATGAGGCGGGCGTACGGCTCGGCGAAGAGTGCGGTGCGCTCCGGGTTCGGACGGAGCGTCGTGCGGATGCGGACCATGCGCTCCGCGACGTCCGCCAGCGGCTCCCCCGTGACGCCGTGGGCCGCCAACGCGGCCATTCCCAGCGCCGGTTCGGTCTGTTCCGGGACGCGGGCCGGGCGGCCCAGGATGTCGGCGCGGAGCTGGTTCCAGTACGGGCTGCGGGCCGCGCCGCCGGTGAAGGTGAGGGGGCCGTCCAGCGGGGCGCCCAGGTGGTGCAGGTAGTCCAGGCAGAGGCGTTCCGCGAACCCTACGCCCTGGAGGAGGCCGGCCCAGTGGTCGGCGTCGTCGGCCGGGGTGCCGAGGGTGAGTGCGGTGGCGTCCGGGGCGCGGAACGGGAACCGCTCCCCGCGTGACACCAGCGGGTAGACGATCGCGCCGGACGGCTCGAACGCGGCCGCCCGCTCGTCCATGGCCACGGGGTCGGCGTCCGCGGGCAACGCGCCCGCGCCCACGCTCGACGCCCCGCCCGGCAGCCAGGTCCCGTCCGGCGCGCGGTGGTTGTAGACCACGCCGGTGGGATCCCGGACCGGTTCCGGGGCGGCCCCCTTGAGGACGAGGGTGGTGCCGAGCACCGAGTTCCAGGAGCCGGGCCGCAGCGCGCCGGCCGCGATCTGGGCGGCGCAGCCGTCGGTCATCCCGGCGACGACCGGGGTCCCGGCGGGGATGCCGGTGGCCTCGGCGGCGGCCGGGCAGACCGCGCCGAGCCGGGTGCCGGGGCGGACGACCTCGGGGAGGTCGAGGGCGATGTCCGGCCAGGCGTCGCGCTGAAGGTCGTAGCCCGTCTTCAGGGCGTGACTGGAGTCGGCAGGCACCGGCCCGCCGGTCAGGCGGGCGGTGACGACGTCGGGCTGATGGGTGACCCGGCCCTTCGCGCCGTGCTCCCGCACCAGCCACAGGGCCTTCGGCAGCGCCCAGGTGTCCTGGACCGCGAGGCCCTTCTCTCTGAGCCGCGCCGCCTCGTCCGCCGCGCGGCCGTCGTCGTACATGAGCGCGGGGCCCGTCGGCCGGCCCTCCGCGTCCGTCAGCAGGACCGTCCCCGACGTCCCGCACACCGCGACGCCGCCGATCCGTACGCCCGTCAGGGTGAGCAGCGCGGCACGGGACGCCGTGCGCACCGCCTCCCACCACTCCCCCGGGTCCTGCTCGTGCCGCACGCCCTCACGACGGCCGCCGAGCGGGGCGGAACCCCGGCCCAGCACGGTTCCGCCGGCCGTGACCGCGAGCGCGCGCACGCTCTGCGTGCCGAGGTCGATCCCCAGCCACGCCGTCTCGTTCTCGTCTGTCATACCGGTCATCGGTGCCTCCCACCCGCACGGGGTCTATGCGTACCCGGGATCCGCGGCCCAACATCGTCTCAGTGAAGCGACGACTCGGAGGTCGACGATGACCCGGAGGACCGATCCCGTACGTGTCGTGGCGGCCGGCGACCACTTCGTGCTGCCGGGGCTGATCGCCAGGGCCGTCGAGGCCGAGCTGGGCGCGATCGCCGCGCAGACGACGGAGTTGACGCTCGGCTGGCCCCTGGAACCCTTCGGGCCCGTGTCGGAGGTGACGGAGGCGAGCGACGCCGAGGACGAGCTGATCGAGGCGCTGGACGGCGCGGAGGTCCTCGTCACCCAGATGGGCCCGGTCACCGAACGGGTGCTGGACTCCGCCGACCGGTTGAAGCTGGTCGTGGTGTGCCGGGGCGGCCCGGTCAACGTTAACCTCGACGCGGCCAAGGCCCGGGACGTCCGGGTGTGCTTCGCCCCCGGCCGCAACGCCGCCGCGACCGCCGAGTTCACCGTCGGCATGCTCCTGGCCGCCCTGCGCCGCATCCCGCAGGCCCACGACCTCCTCGCCGCACAGGGCAGTTGGGAGGGCGGCGCCGCCTACTACACCTACGAGCACAGCGGCCTGGAGCTGGAGGACCTGCCCGTCGGGCTCGTCGGCTACGGCGCCGTCGGCAGCCGGGTCGCCCGCGTGCTGTGCGCCTTCGGGGCGCAGGTGATGGTGTACGACCCCTATGTGCGCGGCGAGATCCACGGCCTGCGCGTGAACTCCCTGGACCGGCTCCTCACCCGCTCCCGGGCGATCACCCTGCACGCCCGGCTCACCGCCGAGACCCGCGGCCTGATCGGCGCCCGCGAGCTGGGTCTGCTGCCCGAGGGTGCGGTCGTGGTGAACGTGGCCCGCGGCCCGCTCGTCGACGAGGGCGCGCTGTGCGACGCCCTGGAGGCGGGCCGGCTGTCGGCGGCCGCCCTGGACACCTACGAGCACGAACCGCTGCCCGCGGACTCCCGGCTGCGCGCCCTGGCCGACCGGGTCGTCCTGACCCCGCACCTCGGCGGGGCGAGCCGGGCGGTGGCCGAGAAGGCGGCGAGGATCGCGGCGGAGGAGGTGGGCCGCTGGGCACGCGGGGAGCGGCTGGCGCACTGCCTGACGTGACGGTCGTAGAAGGGAATCCGAATGTACGTCGGTATCGATGTGGGCACATCCGTGGTCAAGGCCGCCGCCTTCGACGGTGCGGGGCACCAACTGGCCGTCGAGTCGCGCCCGGTGGAGCTCTCCCTGCACGGCGGGCGCGTCGAGCAGGACATGGCGGAGGTCTACGACGCGGTCGTCGACGTCCTCGTCGAGCTGACCGGACGGGTTCCGGAGCCGGTGGAGCTGGCCGGGCTGACCGGGCAGGGCGACGGGGTGTGGCTGGTCGACCGGGAAGGGCGGCCGGTGCGGTCCGCGGTGTCCTGGATGGACGGGCGGGCGCACGAACTGCTCGACCAGTGGCTGGCGGACGGCACCTTCGAGACGGTGTTCCGGCGGACCGGCGGCGCGATGTTCCCGGGCTCGCCGGGGCCGCTGCTGGCCTGGCTCGACCGGTACGACCCGAAGTCCCTCGACTCGGCCGCGAGCGCCGTGTACTGCAAGGACATGGTCTTCCAGCGGCTGACGGGCGCGGCGCGCGCGGTGACGGACGTGTCGGACGCGTCGATGCCGTTCCTCGATCCGCGCACCCGCTCGTACGACAACCGGGTCGTGGAGCTGCTGGGGCTGACCCGTCGGCGGCGGCTGCTGCCCTCGATCGGGGATCCGATCAGCACGGGCGAGGCGCGCGGCGAAGGGCTGCCCGCCGGGACGCGGCTGTCGAACGGGCCGTACGACCTCCCGGCGTGCGCGCTGGGCGCGGGGGTCACGGAGCCGGGGGACGGACTCCTCATCGTGGGGACGTGTCTGGCCGCGCTGGTCGCGACGACCGAGCTCGACCTGAGCGGTGAGCCCGCCGGGCTGTACATCTCCACCGACCGGCACGGACACCGGCTGCGGGCCATGCCGGCGATGGTGGGCACGGCCGCGCTGGACTGGGTGCTGTCCACGACCGGCGTCACCCACGCGGAGGTGGACGACCTGCTGGCGTCGACCCCGCCGGGGGCGCACGGGGTGCGGGTGCTGCCGTACTTCGCTCCCTCCGGGGAGCGGGCGCCCTTCGTCGAGCCGCGTCTGCGGGCCGAGCTGAGCGGGGTGTCGCTGGAGACGACGAAGGCGGATCTCGTCCGGGCGACCTGTGAGGGGATCGGGTTCGCGGCCCGGCACTGTCTGGAGGCGGCCGGTCTGACGGGGTCGCTGGCGGTGTGCGGCGGGGGGACTCGCAGCCCTGCCTGGATGCAGTTGCTGGCGGACGTTCTCGGGCGGCCGCTCAGGGTCGTGGAGGGCGAGGTGGGTGCCCGCGGGGCGGTGCTGGCCGCGGCGGAGCGGTTCGGGGTCCCGCTGGACGCGGGAGTCTGGACCGAGCCGACGGCGGTCGTCGAACCGGACGCGGGGCGGGCGTCGTCCTACGCGAAGGGGTACGAGGAGCACCTGGGCCGACTGGAGGAGACTCGCGCGCGGGCACGGCGCTGACGATGCGGCGGGGCCGATTCCGGGCTGCCGTCCCGGCCCCGCGAAGACCTACGCTCACGGGGCCGAGGCAGCCGGCCTCGGGCCACCGGGGGTCACATGACGAAGATGCCCTGCAAGAACTGCGGTTCGTCCGAGGAGTTCGAACCGCTCAGGAACGACGCCGAGAAGGCACACGTCGAGAAGACCAAGCCGAAGTGGGCTCGGCTGGGCTCGTACCGCCGCTGCTCACGCGAGGGCTGCCGCCGCTACCAGCGGCTGGGCGACGTGAACGACGGCGGTACGTTCCCCGAACCGGAGAAATGACTACAGGTTGCTGAAGTCCGGGCCCTTCGTGCGGGTGCGCTTGATCTCGTAGAAGCCCGGGACCGAGGCGACCGCGAGGGTGCCGTCCCAGAGGCGGGCGGCCTCCTCGCCCTTGGGCGCCGGGGTGACGACCGGGCCGAAGAAGGCGATCTGCTCGCCGTCGGCGCCGGGGACCGCGATGACCGGGGTGCCGACGTCCTGGCCGACCTTGTCGATGCCCTCCTTGTGGGAGGCGCGCAGCTCGGCGTCGAACTCGAAGTCCTTCTGGTCGAAGTACTCGATCAGCTCGGCGGGCAGGCCGACGTCCGCCAGGGCGCCCTCGACGGCCTCGCGGGTCGGGCCCAGGCCCTGGTTGTGGATACGGGTGCCGAGCGCGGTGTACAGCGGGCCGAGGATGTCGGAGCCGTGCTTCTGCCAGGCCGCGGTGACCACCCGGATCGGCTGCCAGGCCTTGGTCTCGAGCAGCTCGCGGTACTCCTCGGGCAGCTCGTCGAGCTTCGGCTCGTTCAGCACCGCCAGGCTCATGATGTGCCAGCGCACCTCGATCTCCCGGACCTTCTCGACCTCCAGGACCCAGCGTGAGGTCATCCAGGCCCACGGGCACAGCGGGTCGAACCAGAAGTCGACGGGGGTCTTGCCGGAAGCGTTCGCGGTCTCGGACATGGGTCTCCTAGAAGAGCGTTCGTTTCCCCCGGCAACACCGGCCGCCGCCCACCCCATTCCCGGCTGACCGATGTCAGGAGCACATGGCAGGATCGGGCCTGTCCGCATGCTGAACACCATCCGAGGGAGCATCGCCGTGCCCGGTGAGAATCTGTCCCGTGACGAGGCCCGGGAGCGGGCCGCCCTGCTGTCCGTCGACGGGTACGAGGTGTCCCTCGACCTGCGCTCGGCGGTCGGGGACGAGCCCGGGGACGGTCCGCGCACCTTCCGTTCGGTGACCACGATCCGCTTCCGGTGCAACGAGCCGGGGGCCACGAGCTTCGCGGACCTGGTCGCGCCGAGCGTCACGGCCGTGTCGCTGAACGGCCGGGACCTCGACCCCGGCGAGGTCTTCGACGGTTCCCGGATCGCCCTGGAGGACCTGGCCGCCGACAACGAACTGGTCGTCGACGCCCAGTGCGCCTACTCCCGCACCGGCGAGGGCATGCACCGCTTCGTCGACCCGGAGGACGGCGAGGTCTACCTCTACACGCAGTACGAGCCGGCCGACTCCCGCCGGGTCTTCGCCAACTTCGAGCAGCCGGACCTCAAGGCGCCCTTCCGCTTCGAGGTGCGGGCGCCGGAGGGCTGGACGGTGTGGAGCAACGGCGTCGGCTCGGAGAGCGACGGGGTCTGGCGGTTCGCGGAGACCAAGCCGATCTCGACGTACATCACCTGTGTGGTGGCGGGCCCCTACCACTACGTGACGGACTCCTACGAGCGCGTCCTCGACGACGGCAGCCGTCTGGAGATCCCGCTCGGCGCCCTGTGCCGCAAGGGGCTCGCCCCCCACTTCGACGCCGACGACGTGTTCCTCGTCACCAAGCAGGGCCTGGACTTCTTCCACGAGCACTTCGACTACCCGTACCCGTTCGGGAAGTACGACCAGGCGTTCGTGCCGGAGTACAACCTCGGCGCGATGGAGAACCCGGGCCTGGTGACCTTCCGCGAGGAGTTCATCTTCCGGGGCAAGGTCACCCGGGCCTCCTACGAGGGCCGGGCCAACGTGATCCTCCACGAGATGGCGCACATGTGGTTCGGTGACCTGGTCACCATGGTGTGGTGGGACGACCTGTGGCTGAAGGAGTCCTTCGCGGACTTCATGGGCACCTTCGCCAACGTGGGCGCGACGCGCTTCAAGGACTCCTGGATCACCTTCGCCAACCGCCGCAAGGCCTGGGCCTACCGGGCCGACCAGCTGCCCTCCACGCACCCGATCACCGCCGACATCCGCGACCTCCAGGACGCCAAGCTCAACTTCGACGGCATCACCTACGCCAAGGGCGCCTCGGTCCTGAAGCAGCTCGTCGCGTACGTCGGCCAGGACGCGTTCCTGGAGGGTGCCCGGCGCTACTTCAAGCGGCACGCGTACGGCAACACGCGCCTCGGCGACCTGCTGTCGGTGCTGGAGGAGACCAGCGGCCGGGACATGGGCGCGTGGGCGCGGTCCTGGCTCCAGACGGCCGGGGTCAACTCCCTCACCCCGCAGGTGCTGCTCAGCGCCGAGGGGCGCGTCGACGAGCTGGCCGTCGTGCAGGAGGCCGCCGAATCGCACCCGGAGCTGCGGCCGCACCGGGTGGCGGTGGGGCTGTACCGCCGTACGCCCCAAGGGGCCCTGGAGCGGTACGCGCGCGCCGAGGCGGACGTCGACGGCCCGCGCACGGTCGTGGCGGAACTGGCCGGTTCCGAGGCGCCGGAGCTCGTGCTGGTCAACGACGACGACCTGACGTACTGCAAGACCCGCTTCGACGCGGGCTCCCTGGAGACCCTGAAGGCGGGGCTCGGCGACCTCACCGACCCGCTCGCCCGCGCCCTGTGCTGGTCGGCGCTGTGGAACATGACCCGGGACGCGCTGCTGCCCGCCAGGGAGTTCATCGCCATCGTGCTGCGCTTCGCGGGCCGCGAGTCCGACATCGGCGTCCTTCAGATGCTGCACGCCTGGGCCGAGTCGGCCCTCGTGCACTACGTGGCGCCCGAGTGGCGGGAGCCGGGTGCGCGGCTGCTCGCCGAGGGCGCCGAGCGGGAACTCCTGGCCGCCGAGCCGGGCAGCGAGCAGCAGCTGGCGTGGGCGCGGTTCTTCGCGCGGACGGCCGAGGGCCGGGCCGCCTTCGACCTGTTGCAGGGCCTGCTGGACGGCACGTCCGTGATCGAGGGGCTGGAGGTCGACCAGGAGCTGCGGTGGGCGTTCCTCCAGCCGCTGACCGTGTGGGGGGTGGCCGACGAGAAGACGCTGGCCGCCGAGCTCGCCCGGGACGACACCGCCTCCGGCAAGCGCCACCAGGTCCGCTGCCTGGCCGCCCGGCCGTCCGAGGCGGTCAAGGCGCAGGCGTGGGCGCAGGTCGTGGAGTCCGACGCGCTGTCCAACGCCCTGGCCGAGGCGACCATCGCGGGGTTCGGCCAGCCCTCCCAGCGCCACCTGCTGGAGCCGTACACGCAGAAGTACTTCGCGGTGATCGAGCGGGTCTGGCAGGAGCGCTCGATCCAGATCGCGATGAACCTCGTCTCGGGGCTGTTCCCCTCCCTCCAGGACTCGCCGGCGACGCTGGACGCGGCCGACGCGTGGCTGGCCGCCCACGAGGACGCGGCGCCGGCGCTGCGCAGGCTGGTGCTGGAGGGGCGGGACGATCTGGCGCGGGCACTGCGGGGGCAGGAGTGCGACGCGGGGGCCGCCAACGCCGTCAGCGCCGTCAGCGCCGTCAGCGCCGTCAACACTGACTGACCTTTGGCCTGAGCTTGGGCGTCCGGTAGCCGTTACGAAATACGGTCAATCGGAGCCGTAACCCCTGGTCCCACCCGAATGGACCAGGGGTTTTCGCTGCCTACTCGGCACCCGAACACCCGTCCTTTAGTACTGCCTTGTCCGTATTTGTCGACGAGCGTGTAACAGCGGTTATCGGGCGCTCCGGAGGCGGGAATCTCCGCTGCATGAACCACAACACCCCGGTCCCCCCGCTCTCCCCCCGCCCCCTGCGTCACCTC
>NZ_LJBR01000197.1 GCF_001282115.1 Streptomyces sp. NRRL B-24085
CCCCCATGACCACCCCGTGGACGAACCAGGTCCCCACCGACACACCGTTGCCGGAGTACCCCCGCCCTCAGATGACCCGCCCCGACTGGACCAATCTCAACGGCATCTGGGACTTCGCCGTCACCCCGGCCGACGCCGGACAGCCGGCCGCCTTCACCGAGCAGATCCGGGTGCCCTTCGTCGCGGAATCCGCCCTCTCCGGGATCCAACGCAAGATCACCCAAAACGACAAGCTCTGGTACAAGCGCACCTTCACCGTCCCGTCGAACTGGAACGGCCGCCGCGTTCAGCTCAACTTCGGCGCCAGTGACTGGCGTACGACCGTGTGGGTCAACGGCCGCCAGGCGGGCGGCACCCACAGCGGCGGCTACGACGCCTTCTCCTACGACGTCACCGACCTCCTCGCCGCCGGCAGCAACACGATCGTGGTCTCCGTCTGGGACCCCACCGAGACCGGCACCCAGGCGATCGGCAAACAGCGGATCCGCGACGTCGCCCCGCATCCCGGCGGCGGTATCGAGTACACGGCCGCGTCCGGCATCTGGCAGACAGTGTGGCTCGAACCCACGGCTGCCGCGCACATCACCCGCCTGGACATGGTGCCGGACCTGCCCAACAACCGCCTCAAGGTCATCGTCCGGGGCACCGGGACGAACGGCCACCAGGCCCGCGTCACCGTCTCCACCGGCGGCACGACGGTCGGCACCGCGTCCGGCCCGGTCGGCACCGAGTTCACCGTGCCCGTCCCCAACGCGCGCCTGTGGACGCCGGAGGACCCCTTCCTCTACGACGTGAAGGCCGATCTCCTCTCGGGTGGCACGACGGTCGACTCGGTCGGCAGCTACACCGGAATGCGGTCCATCGGCATCGCCCGGGTCGACGGCCTCCTGCGGCCGGTCCTCAACGGCCGGTTTGTCTTCCAGACCGGCACCCTGGACCAGGGCTACTGGCCGGACGGCATCTACACCGCGCCCACCGACGCCGCCCTGCGCCACGACCTGCAGAAGCACAAGGACCTCGGTTTCAACATGGTCCGCAAGCACATCAAGGTCGAACCGCAGCGCTGGTTCTACTGGGCCGACCGGCTCGGTCTGCTGGTCTGGCAGGACATGCCGTCCATGCCTCGCACCCCCGACGCGGCCGCCCGCACCCAGTGGGAGGCGGAGTACGACCGCATCATCGACCAGCACCGCAGCTCCCCGTCGCTGGTCATGTGGGTCAACCAGAACGAGGGCTGGGGCCAGTACGATCAGGCCCGCATCGCCGACAAGGTCAAGGCCTACGATCCCTCACGTCTCGTCGACAACATGAGCGGCGTGAACTGCTGCGGTGCCGTCGACGGCGGCAACGGCGACGTCGTCGACCACCACGTCTACGTCGGACCCGGCACCACCGTGCCCAGTTCCACCCGCGCCGCCGTCCTCGGCGAGTTCGGCGGACTCGGCTTCAGGGTCACCGGCCACGAGTGGTACCCCGGCGGCGGCTTCAGCTACGAGGACCAGCCCGACCTGGCCCACCTGAACAACCGGTTCGTGGGCCTCATCGACGCGATCCGCGACGTACGCATGCCGCGCGGCCTGTCCGCCTCGGTCTACACCGAGATCACGGACGTCGAGAACGAGGTCAACGGCCTGCTCACCTACGACCGCCAGGTGGTCAAGGTCGACGAGGCCCGAGTGCGAGCCGCCAACCAGGCCCTGATCAACGCCTCCCGCGGACCGACGGCCCCACCCACCCTGCCCGTCAACGAGTATCGGTCGCTGCGGGTGACGACGCCGGGCTACACGGACCGGTTCGTGCGCCACAAGGACGGAGCGGTCTTCACGGAGGTCGTGAACAGCGGCAGCGACGCCCTGCTGAAGAACGACGCCACCTGGAAGGTCGTCCCCGGACTCGCCAACACTTCCTGCTACAGCTTCGAGTCGCGCAACTACCCCGGGCAGTACCTGCGTCACCGCGACTTCCGCGTCTACAAGGAGGCCGGATCGGGCGACGTGTACCGGGCCGACGCCACCTTCTGTCCCGTCCGGGGCGCAGGCGGCGGCATACGGCTGTCCGCGTACAACTTCCCGGAGCAGTACCTGCGCCATTACAACGCCGAACTGTGGCTCGCCACCCCGGGAGGCACACACGCCTGGGACAACCCGGCCCTGTTCACGGAGGACACCACCTGGACCGTTCAGGCCCCTTGGGCACCCTGACCGGAACCTGATGAACGGAACCGTACGGGGGTGGCGGTCCGTGGGGACCGCCACCCTCCCCGCTCCGATCGAAGGCAAGGAAGTTGACGGAAGACTGACCGCCGTCAGTCGCCGACGAACCAGAGATACAGGTGCGTCCCGCGCTCGACGACCTGACACAACTCGCGGGCCTGCTCGACCCATTCGCCACCGCAGGCAGCGGGGATCCGGTCGAGCTCGGCCAGCAGCAGCGGAATCTGCCGCTGGTTGAAGACCGCATCCCCATAAGGAGTCAGGGCCCAGAGCATCGGGAACTCCGTCGCGCTCAGATCCGGGAAGCCGACGGTCCATTCGACGCCGGCCTCGGCGCGGGCCACGGCCCTTCCGCTGTCTCCACGCACCACCAAATTGATCACCCGCCGAGCCTATCGGCGCCCTTCACGACCTGCGAAGGAATTTCGACCGTGCCGCTTCCACCAAGTGCGAGGAGCAGCGGGTTCACCGACCTCGCGGCGCGGCGCGGCACCGTGCCGGTGCCGCGCCGCGTCTTCAGATCTGGGCTACGGTCTGGGCTACGCGTACAACTGGATCAGATCTGCTCGGTCGTTGGCGCTCACCTGGGGCTCGGCGTACGCACCCGGACCACCGAAGATCCACTCCCATCCGCTGCTGCCGCCCTCGCTGATCCAGTCCTTGCCGACCATCCAGGCGCCTCCCGTCTGGTTGTTGAAGAAGGAGCTGACCTGGTCCTGCCAGGTGCCGCCGCCTGGCATGGCGTAGTTGGCCAGTTCATAGGAGCCGTAGTAGTAGAAGTCCAGGCGGTAGCCGCTGTAGTTCCCGTGCTGCCACACACAGGCGTAACCGGGCCGGCAGTCGCTCATACCGGCGGCCGCGCGGGTGGACGACGGAACGGTCATCTCCACGCCGGGCTCCAGCCGCACCCGGTCCTTGGCCACCCGCTCGGCACCCTTGTTGTGCCGAAGCAGGCCCGCGATCTCCCGCTCCATCCTGGCGTCCGCCGTCTGGACGGACGGGGCGGTCTGGCTCGGCGCGGCCATTGACGGCGAGGCCAGGGCCGTCGTGAAGACGGACGCGGCCACCAGTCCGAGTGCGAGCGAGGCACAGCGCATCCTCAACGACTTCCGCGAGTGCAGTGGACTCATGTTCTCTCCCTTGGGCGCTGGCCGGAACCGTCGTTCCTGACGACACCCTCATGGTTCGTGTCATCCCTCGACCAGCACCAGGCGTTTCGGGCACAGCCGAATACCACTGGTCGCGCGTGAGTGAGACGCCTGGACGATCACCGAAGCTCCGCGCGGGGGCGTTGAGTTGGTGAGGCAGGCTGTTGGGCGCGAACGGCTGCTCAGACGAGCCGCTTGCGACCCCAGACGAAGAGGAACACCACGATGCCGGCGGTCAGGGCGAGCAGGATCGATGCCCCGAGCCACTGCATGCTGCTCATCTGCGAGATGGGGATGTAGTCGATCGACGCGCCGACGATGTCCGCCTTCTTCATGCACTGCGCAGTCGCCTCCGCTGACAGCGTGTCCGTACACGTGGTCAGGTCGAAGTGTTTGCCGCTGCCGCTGACATACGAGGTGTCCAGCACGTGCGCGGTGCGGGGCACCGGCGGGAACGTGATCAGGGTTCCGGGACTGACCGGCTTGCTGGTGGCTGTGACGATGTCGCCGAGCGACAACTTGAAGTAGCCCCAGAGGGCCTGGAGGGCGACGGTGAAGCCGAGGGTCACGACCATGGCCGCCAGCGTGCGGCGCAGGATCACACCGATCAGCACCCCGCCGAACACGGACAGCAGGGAGAGGGCGACGGGCGCCGGGCCCGTGGTGTTGAAGAACTCCCTCGTGGTCCAGTCGATGTCCGCGTAATGGAGCTTGATGGGGTTCCACCACCAGGCGAACACAGCCGAGAGCGTGACCGTGGCCAACGTGACCGCCAGCCCGGTCAGTGCCAGTTTCGTGGCGAGCCAGCGGTTGCGGCTCACGGACTGGGCGGCGATCAGCTTGGCCGTGCCGTTCTCCAGGTCGCCAGCGAGCAGCGGGGCGCCGAGGAGGACACCGAGCATGACGGGTATCGCCGTGAGACCGGTGGTGACGGAGTCGAACGCGCCGATGTACGGATCGAACTGCCTTTCCACGTCATCGAGGTTCTTGGCGGGAAAGCCGTAGGCGTCGAGGAAGTCCATCATCTGGGCACGTTGATAGACCATCCAGGCCACGCAGAGCACAGTGGCGGCGATCACGGTCCAGAACGCGGCTCGGTGCTGGCGCCAGACCAGCCAGGTCATGCCGCTGAGGCGGGGGCGCCGGGTGGCCTCCGTGGCGGTCGCGTTCCCGGCCCCGTGCCTGGGTCGGTTCCTGGTGCCGTTCGTCGTCCCGTTCATCGTTCGGTTCGTCGTTCCGTTCCTGCCGCTGGTCGAGGGGTTGGTGAGGGTGCTCATGCCGCCACCGTCCCGGTGCCGAACGCCTGGCCCTGGACCTGGGCGGTGGGGGTGATCAGTGGTGGCGCGTCGGGTGAGCGGAGATAGGAGAGCAGGAGTTCCTCCATGCTCGGGGCGGCCACCTCCCAGGGGCCGGCGACCGGGCCCTCCGGGCGGATGAGCGCCGTGAACTGCCGTCCGCTGGTCCGGGCCTCGACGAGGGTGTGGTAGCCGAGGCCGTCGGGCAGGCTGTCGCCCTCCCTGACCCCGGTGACCACCGCGTGCACGGTCATCAGGTCGTCCACGTCACCGGCGAGGCGCACTCCGCCGCCCGAGATGACGACAAGGAAGTCGCACACGTTCTCCAGTTCGGCCAGGACGTGGGTGGACATCACCACGGTGGTGCCGCGCTCGCCGGCCTCGGCGAGGAGGGTGCCCATGAGTTCGTGGCGCACGACCGGGTCGAGGTCCGCCATCGGCTCGTCGAGCAGCAGCAGGTCGGGGCGCTTGCCGAAGGCGAGGGCGACGGCGACTCGGGTGCGCTGGCCGCCGGAGAGGGTGCCGATCTTCGCGTCCAAGGGCACGTTGCCCGCCCGGATGATGTCCTCGGCGGCCCGCTGGTCCCAGCCCGGGTTCAGCTCCCGGCCCAGCCGCAGGGTCTCCGCCACGGTGAAGCGACGGAACAGCGGCTTCTCCTGCGCGAGGAAGGCCGTACGCCGACCGGACTCCACCGAGCCCGGCTCCTCGCCGAACAGGCTGATCGAACCCTGTGTCGGCTTCAGGACGTGCGCCGCCAGGTTCAGCAGCGTGGTCTTGCCCGCCCCGTTGGGGCCCACCAGCCCGCAGATCCTGCCCGCCGGAAGCCGGAAGGTGCAGTCCCTGAGCGCCCAGCCCCGCCGATAGCGCATCCCCAGCCCGTGCGCCTCGAGCGCCGGCTCCCCCGGATACATGTAGTCACTCACCTGTGCTCCTCGTTCTCGTCGCCCCCGTGACCACCGCGGTCCCGGAGGCGTACTGCTTCTCCAGCGCCGACGCGACCAGCGCGGCCACGTCCTCCTGCTCCAGACCAGCCCCCGCCGCCTTCGCCATCCACGCCACCAGCTCCCCGTACAGCGGCGAGTCGGTACCCGTCTCCGGGCGGCCGAGCGCGCGGCGCACGAAGGTGCCCTGGCCGGGCCGCGGTTCGACCAGACCCTCGCGCTCCAGCTCCCGGTACGCCTTGAGCGTGGTGTTCGGGTTGACCGCGCTCGTCTCAGCGACCTCCTTCGCGGTGGGCAGCCGGTCGCCCGGCACCAGTACGCCGAGCCGCAGAGCCTGCTTGGTCTGCTGCACGATCTGCTGGAAGGCGGGGACCCCGCTCCGCCTGTCGATGCGGTACTCCACGGCCACCACCTCTTTCATCACTATTCCACTATGTGATTAGTGGAATGATGATGGAAGGAAGGGACGGCACTTGTCAACGTCTCTCCGCCGCTTTCCCGCTTCCTGACGAGGCGCCCAGCCGCTCAGCCTGCGGCGAGGGTCCACTGCACGTGGCAACCGCTCTTCCTGGACCCCTGCTTGGCCACGCGGCCCGAAGGCAGGTGGCCACTGGCTCTGTTGACGACGCAGGGCAGCGCTTCGACAGCAGTTCGGGGGCACGTCCGGCGCCGGGTGTCCACGAGAACGGACAGCACTTCGGTGGTGACCGGCACGACGTCGTCTGGCGCTCCATGGGACGTCGCCGTGCGCTCCGCGGAAGCCTGGCGCGCTCTATGCACATGAGCAGGAACGGGTACGGCCGGCGAGTGATCCGGTGTCGCTCCCCGTGTGGGAGCGCTGCACCGGCACCGCCCTGGTAGTCGCAGGGACCCTGCTGTCCCTGGCAGGGGTGCGCTGTACGTCCTGCCCAGCCCTGGCACGCCCTTCCTCGCCACTGGCCTGGCCTTGCTCACCGCCGGACTCTTCCTGCACGCCGTGACCCGCCGGAACTGACCCCATGCGGGACGCGGATTTGGCAGTGGATCGGCCTCCACCACCCAGCGGACACGGGCCGCTCGATGAGCGGCCGTACACACATGTCTCGGCGGGCCTCTTCCCTCACTGCCTGGTGGCTGACTGGCTGCGCCGACGTTGGGCAGCTCGCCGGGGACACATCGGGCCAGCCGCTAGAAGGGCCCGTTCACGGCGCGTGCCTGCTGAGCTTCCTCGTCGCAGCGAGCACCGGGGCCTGGGCCGATGAGCACGAGATCGGCTGGCTGTCTTCCGGGGGCGTCGGCATCGGAGGCGGCATGCTGGGCATCGGACTGGTCATGGACGGACGGGCCCTTCTGCCTGGCCGGCTACATCCACAGCTGATGCCGCACCTCTGCCCCCGCCGGGTCACGTGCGAACACCGATCCGCAGGAGCTGCGCCAACAAGTCAGCGCGGCGCAGCAGCGGCTCGACCACCTCTCGCGCGAGGTTTACGCCTTCCGCAGCGGGCTGCATGCTCCTGATGGGGTCCTCGCCGTGCGTGCGGGAGGGCGCTGGGAAGCCGTCTGAATCGTCACTACGTGCAGCCATCCCGCCTGCCTCCTCGTGGCACGGGCCTGCGGGTCTCACCCGCCGGCCGGAGTGGGGCGCGCGATTTGCGATCGCGCCCCTCTGCTCCTGGCACACCTGGTGCCCGCAGAGAGGACAGTTGATTCTTCCCAGGGGTTGTGCTGTCCGCCGCACGTCACTCGCGAAGGGCCGCCGTCGGCGCGGTCCTAAGTGGTCCCGGTCGAAGTCGCGGTGGAACAGGTCGGCTGTGAGCGCCCCGATGAGCAGGGCCCAAGCCACAGCAGCGGGGCCGACCTGGTGGCAGCCGATCAGGACTACGGCCGCGCCGGTCGCTGCCCCAGCGACCGCGGCACGGGAGCTCGCCACAGCACAGAGTGTGAGCACGGCGAGTGACGGCAGTCAGTCGGCCCGCGACCGTGGTCCCTGTTTCAGTTGAACTGTCCGGACAGAGGAACAATGCTGAATTCATGGGACAGGGCTTCACCGCGGCGATCGTCGATGTGCGGGGTGTGGTCACGGCCTGGAGCGACGGTGCACGCGACCTGGTGGGATACACCGCCGACGAGGTGGTGGACCGGCCGGCCCGCGAACTGCTGGCTGAGGACATCGGGGCCGACACCTTCGCGAACCTGTCGGGCGTCGTCGTACTGCGCCACCGGGATGGCTCGTCCGTTCCGCTCCTTCTCACCGCCCGCGCCGTGCTCGGTGAGAAAGGAGAACCGTCCGGATACGTGGTCACCGTCGATCCACCCGGCAAGCAGGAGCCGACCGTGGCGGGCCAAGCCTTCCAGCAGGCGTCCTTGCCCATGTCCGTGTTCGACACCACGCAGCACTATGTGCGGCTGAACGACGTGGCCTGCCGGATCATGGGCGTGCCCGAGGAAGCGCTGGTGGGACAGCACTTTCCGGAAAGCGTCGAGGATCGCCCGGCGCATCGCGGCTGGCTCGATCACCTGCGTCAGGTCGTCGACACAGGCCGTCCGGTCCGCTACGAGAGCTTCACCGGGGCGCCCGCGCTGAACCGCGAACACTCCTGGACCACCGACATGTGGCCGCTGCGGAACGCGGACGGAAAGCTCCAGGCGGTGGGCATCGCGTCATTCGACAGTACCGAGCAGTACTGGGCCCGGCAGCGTCTCGCTCTGCTGAACGAGGCCGCGGCGTCGATCGGCACCACCCTGGACGTGGTGCGCACCGCCGAGGAACTGATCGAGCTGCTGGTCCCCCGATACGCCGACTTCGCCAGCGTCGATCTGCTGGACTGGGTCTTCGAGGCGGAAGGGCTCCCGGACATTCCGTTGCGTGACATCGCCCTGCGCAGGGTCGCCCACGGGTCAGGCACGCAGGGAACGCCGGAGGCCGCTGTCCGTGTGGGCGACACCAGCACCTGTTCACCGTCTTCTCCACCGGCGAGAGCCATGCGGGCAGGACGGGCCGTGGTCAGTCAGGCCGGCGAGCCGGACTTCGTGCGCTGGGTAGCCGAGCGCAACGCACGCGGCCCCGCGGGCAGCGCCTACCGCAAGGGTGCGCACTCGCTGCTCGCCGCACCGCTGCGGGCGCGCGGTACCACCCTGGGGGTGGTGGTCGGGGTTCGGATGGCCAACCCGGACGACTTCGGCGAGGACGACATCGTCCTCGCCGAGGAGGTGGCCAGCCGGGCCGCCGTGTGCATCGACAACGCCAGGCGCTTCGCCCGGGAGCGCGCCACGGCCCTGGCCCTCCAGAACAGTCTCCTGCCCCGGGGGCTGCCCGGACAGGCCGCCGTCGAGGTGGCCCACCGCTACCTGCCCTCGGATTCGCTCGCCGGCATCGGCGGCGACTGGTTCGACGTCATCCCGCTCTCCGGCAGCCGTGTCGCCCTCGTCGTCGGGGATGTCGTCGGCCACGGCATCCCCTCGACGGCGACCATGGGCCGGCTGTGCACGGCGGTGCGCACCCTCGCCGACGTCGACCTGCCTCCCGACGAGCTCCTCACCCACCTCGACGACCTGGTCACCCACCTCGCCTCCGACGAGAGCGGCGAGGCCGCGGAACTCGGTGCGACCTGCCTGTACGCCGTCTACGACCCGGTCTCACGGCGGCTGAACCTCGCAGCGGCCGGCCATCCGGCGCCCGCGGTGCTGAAGGCCGACGGCAGCGCGGCCCTGGTGGAGATGACCGCCGGTCCGCCCCTCGGCGTCGGCGGCCTGCCCTTCGAGGCGACCGAGATGGAGCTGCCCGAGGGCTCGGTACTCGCCCTCTACACCGACGGTCTGATCGAGGACCGCGACCGCGACGTCGATCACGCCACCGCCGAGCTGTGCCGGGCGCTGTCCGCACCGGTGGACAGCCTCGCCATGCTGTGCGACACGGTGCTCAAGGCCGTACTGCCGGAGGAGCCCAGCGATGACGTCGCACTGCTGCTGGCCCGTACCCGCGCGCTGGGCACGGACCAGGTCGCGACCTGGGACATCACACCGGACCCTGAGCACGTGGCCGCGACCCGCCAGGCCGCTACCGACCAACTGGCCGCCTGGGGACTGGAGGAGACGTCGTTCGTCACGGAACTCGTCGTCAGCGAACTGGTCACCAACGCCATCCGCTACGGCGAACCGCCCATCCAGCTACGGCTGATCCGGGACCGCACCCTCATCTGCGAGGTCTTCGACGGCAGTTCCACCTCCCCGCACCTGCGCCGCGCCCACGCCTTCGACGAGGGCGGCCGCGGGCTGCTGCTGGTCGCCCAGCTCACCCAGCGCTGGGGAAGCCGGCAGACCGGGCGCGGCAAGACGATCTGGGCCGAACAGCCACTGCCGCAGAGCTGACGGTAGCCCCGCTGAGCAGCCGAGTACGCCGCGTAAGGGCACTCCTCACGTCGCGACGCTCACGTGCCGCCGTCACCGGGACGGCGGCCAAGACGTGGCGGCCAACGCCCGGAGCGCGGCGACCGGTTTACGCAGTCCATAGGCGACCGCCGTCGACGTCCCGTCGGCATGGCTCCAGGTCAGCAACGCGCGTCCGTCTGCCACGCTGCCCTGGACCGTGGTCGGTTCGCCGATGAGCGGCAGTCGGCCGACGATTTTGAGGGTGAGGCCGGCGACCTCTGTCCAGAAGTAGTCGTCCTGCGACGGTCCCGACGGTGGGAGACCGAGGGCTGAGGCCGCCGCGGTCCTGCCCTGGGCGAGCGCGTTGGACCAGAAAGGGGCACGCCGGTTGGGCCGTGTGCCGTCGCCGCGGAGGTAGGTGACGTCACCGGCGGCGAACACGCCGGGCACGGTGGTGGCGCAGGCATGGTCGATGCCGACGCCGAGGCGGTCGGCGAGGCCCGTCCCTGCCAGCCAGTCGACGCTGGGGACTTCTCCGGCACAGGTGACCACCAGGTCCGCGGTGAGTTCGGTGCCGTCGGGAAGCGCCACGCCGCTCACGGGGTCGCCGGTCAGGGTGGCGAAGCCGGTGGCCTGGATGAAGCGGATGCCGTACGCCGCAGCGCGTGCGGTGATCGCGGCGGACAGGTGGCTGCCGAGGATGCGTTCCAGCGGCCGGTCGGTGTCCACGACGGTGACAGGGATGCCGCGGGCGGCGCAGGCGCTGGCGACCTCCATGCCGAGGAAGCCGGCACCGATCACGATCGCCGAGCCGGCGTCCGCCATGCGGGCGCGGAGCAGGCGGGCGTCGTCCAGGGTGCGCAGGACCAGTTCGCCGCGCTGCCCGGGGGCGGCGAGTCTGCGGGCGTCCGCTCCGGTGGCGACGATCAGCGCGTCGTAACCGACCTGGCGGCCGTCGGCGGTCGTGACGGTGTGCTGCCGGATGTCGGCCGTGACGGCGGCCGAGCGGATGACGTCGACGTCGATCCCGTCGAGGGCCAGGCCCAGGGTCTGGTCCGCGGCCGGGTCCTTCAGGACCACCTTGGACAGGGGCGGGCGGGAGTACGCGCCGTGGTCCTCGGCGCCGATGAGCGTGACCGGCCCGGTGTGGCCGAGGGCGCGCAGGTGGCGGGCGGCGGCGGTGCCGGCGAGTGACTCGCCGACGATGAGCACCGCGCGCGGTGCGGTCACGACAGGACTCGCAGGGCGGCGACCGGGCAAGCGTTGACAGCCGCGCGGGCGGCGACCTGATGCTCGTCGGGGACTTCGGCGCCCTCGAAGTGGTAGGTGAGTTCGGCGTCGTCGTCCAGGCTGAAGACATCGGGAGCCTGGTCGGCGCACAGGCCGTGGCCTTCGCAGCGTGGATGGTCGACGGAGATCTTCATGGTGCTGTCCTCTGCAGTCCTCAAAAGGGCGAGCGGCGGGGTTCAGGCCGGGATGAGTTCGAGCGGCAGGCGCTCGAGGCGGTGGATGACGTTGTTCAGGGCCCACTCGGGTGCGCCGGTGACCTCGATGCGGTCGACGCGTTCGGCCAGGGCGCGCAGGATCGCGGAGGTCTCCATGCGGGCCAGTCCCTGGCCGGCGCAGCCGTGTGTGCCCTGTCCGAAACCGAGTTGGCGGGCGGCGTCGCGGCGGATGTCGAAGGTGTCCGGGTCGTCCCACTCCAGCGGGTCGCGGTTGGCGGAGCCGTACAGGACCAGCACCCGGGAGCCCTCGGGAAGGGTGACGCCCGCCAGTTCCGTGTCGCGGGCGGCGGTGCGGGAGAAGGCGCGGATCGGGGATTCGTAGCGGACGACCTCGTTGACCGCTTTCGGGACGAGGTCCGGGTCCGCCTTCAGCAGGCGCCACTGTTCGGGGTGGGTGGCGAAGAGGTACAGCGCGCTGGAGATGGCGCTGATGGTGGTGTCCAGGGAGGGCGCCAGGTAGTCGATCATCATGGTGGCGCACTCGGCGGGCATGATCCGGCCCTCGTCGGCGGCGCGCAGCAGGTCGTGGCCCATGCTGCCGTCCAGCACGGACCGGTCACGGACGACAGCGCGCGCGTAGCGCAGCATGCCGAGGGACGCGGGCAGTGTGCGCACCGCCTGTCGGTTGATGGGGCCCAGAGCGTCGAAGGTGGCGCCGGCCCAGCGCAGCAGATGCTCGCGGCCCTGCTGGGGCCAGCCGACCAGGTCGGGGACGACGGACATCGGGAGCGCCGTGGCGACCTCCACCGCGTCGACGGTCCGCCGGGCCACGGCTGCCTCGACCACGGCGGCCGCCTGTTGCTCGACCGTGTCCTTCATCGCGCGCAGCGCCCTTGGGGTCAGGCGGTGCGCGAGGAGGGAACGGCGGCGGGCGTGCTCCTCGCCGTCACTGCACAGCGTGGTGCCCTGGCCCACACGGTTGGCGACGGGGTTGAGGGCCACGCCGCCCGAGGAGACGAAGGTGTCGTCGTCCAGCAGCACCTGCTTGCACTCGGCGTAGCGCGGCAGGGCGTGGACCTTGTGCTTGCTCAGCCAGACCACGGGGCCGAGCTCACGTAGTGCGGCGTAGTGCGGATGCGTGTCGCGGATGGCCGACGCCGAGTACAGATCGGGACGGTAGACGGGGATCTTCGTAAGCATGGGCATGAAGGGCCCTCCTGAGGGAGCCGCGAGCGAGCGGGGGGATGAGGGGATGCCGGGGGACCGGCGGTCCGGGGACGGCTGACGAGATCAGCGCAACGGCGCCATATCGCCGTCCTGTCCGTCGGCCGACGTGCTGTTCGTGCCCGCGCCACCGGCGCCGACCGTAGGGACGAAGTCCAGGCTCTGTCAGCCGGTGACGGCGTACGCCACCGCCGTCAGGGCCAGTACCGCGGCGGGCAGAGCCTGTACGGGCGGGTCGCCATGGCGCAGGTGGACCACCGCGGCAGCCCCCATGAGCACGGCCAGTCCGGCAGCGGCGGCCACCCCGAGCGGGGCCGCGGCCAGGCCGAGCAGCAGTCCGGCGGCAGCAGCCACTTCGAGGGTGCCGATGACGCGGTAGAGCCCCGTCGACATGTCGAGATGCGCGGCTGCCTGGCGCATGAAAGGCACGGCAACGATCTTCGCCAGTCCCAGTGGGAGGAAGACCAGGGCCAGCGCGACGGCGAGAGTGACGTGTGCGGTCGTCATGCGGATCGGTCCCTGCGTTCAGCGCCCAGGCGGGCGTAGTAGTCGATGAGGTCCGGGGCATCCACGGTGGCCGGGTTGACGACCTGCCCGGCAGGGGTGCCCTGGAGGAGGCGTTTGACGGGGACTTCGAGTTTCTTGCCGGTGCGGGTGTGCGGGATCCCGGGCACTTCGAGGATGTCGTCGGGGACGTGCCGTGGTGATGCGCCGCTGCGGATGGCCTCACATATGCGGTCGCGCAGCGTGTCGTCCAGTTCGGCTCCGGCGGCGAGGACCACGAACAGGGGCATCCAGTAGCCGCCGTCGGGTTCCTCCGCTCCGATGACCAGGGCTTCCGCGATCTCGGGGAGGCGTTCGACGACGTCGTGGATGTCGGCGCTGCCCAGCCGTACGCCGTTGCGGTTCAACGTCGAGTCGGAGCGGCCGTGGACGATCACGGAGCCGTGGCCGGTGACGGTGATCCAGTCGCCGTGCCGCCAGACGCCGGGGTAGACGGAGAAGTATGCCTCGCGGTAGCGCGTGCCGTCCGGGTCGTTCCAGAAGTACAGCGGCATCGACGGCATGGGGCGGGTGACGACCAGCTCCCCGACCCGGTCCACGACCGGAAAGCCCTCGGCGTCATGGGCGGCCAGTGCCACGCCGAGGTGGGGTGCGGACAACTCGCCCGCCCAGACCGGGGTGTTGGGGGCACTGCCCGCGAAGCCGGAGACGACGTCCGTGCCGCCGCTGATCGAGGCCAGCAGCACCCGCTCCCCCACGTGTTCGCGGACCCAGGGATAAGCGGAGGCCGGGAGGGTGGAGCCGGTGCAGCCGACCACCCGGATCGACGACAGGTCGTGCACGGACGGATCGATGCCGAACTTGGCCATGCCCAGCAGGTATTGGGGGCTGGTGCCGAAGACGGTCACCCGGTGGCGCGCGGCCAGTTCCCACAGGGTGTCGGGCTTGGCCAGGGGTGCCGGACTGCCGTCGTAGGTGCAGGTCGTGGCACCGGTCAGGAGGGTGGAGACGACGAGGTTCCACATCATCCAGTGGGTGGTGGTGTACCACAGGAGCCGTTCGCCGGTGCCGAGGTCGGAGTGCAGGCCGAGGGTCTTGAGGTGTTCCAGCAGGACACCGCCGTGGCCGTGCACGATGCCCTTGGGCAGTCCGGTGGTGCCGGAGGAGAACACGACCCACAAGGGGTGGTCGAACGGCACGGGGGTACAGGTGAGTTCCTCGGTGCGGGTGGCCGCGTCCTCCCACGGGACCACCAGCGACGGGTACGGCTGTGCGGGCCACGGCAGGCCCACGTGTCCCACCAGCAGCGTCGCCTTCAACGTCGGCAGGGCGTGGGCGAGTTCCAGCGCGGCGTCGCGCCGGTCGTGGGCGGTGCCGTTGAAGAGATAGCCGTCGGCGGCGATCAGGACGGTGGGTTCGAGCTGGGCGAAGCGGTCGGCGGCGGCCTTGGGGGCGTAGTCCTGCCCGCACACCGACCACACCGCGCCCAGGCTCGCGGCGGCCAGGAACGCGACGATGGCATGCGGGGTGTTGGGCAGGTAGCCGACGACCCGGTCACCTTTGCCGACGCCGAGTTCGCGCAGGGTCGCGGCGACGGAGGCCACTTGGGCACGCAGGTGGCTCGCAGTCACCTCGTAGCAGGATCCGGTCTCGTCCAGGGCGATGACCGCCACGGCGTCGTCGGCAAGGTTGCGCAGGGCGTGGTGGGCGTAGTTGAGGGTGGCACCGGGGAACCAGCGGGCGCCGGGCATGCGCTCGTCCGCGAGAACCTGCTCGTAGGGCGTGTCCGCGTCGATGTCGAAGTACTCCCACACGGTTGCCCAGAAGCCTTCCAGGTCGGTGACCGACCAGTGGTACAAGGCGGCGTAGTCGGCGTCGGCCATCCCGGCGTGGCGGGCGAAGTCCATGAGGTTGCTCTCCGCGACGGCCTGCGGATCCGGCGTCATGAAAGGGTCGGGCACGCTCATCGGGTGACGCTCCTCAGCAGGTTGTCGTCGACGGTCCGTCGGGGCGGGAGGGGACTGCGGGCGGTGTGCAGGAGGGACGCCCAGT
>NZ_LJBR01000198.1 GCF_001282115.1 Streptomyces sp. NRRL B-24085
CGGTGCTGCTGGCGACGGACGCGCGGGCCGCGGCCCGGTTGCTGCCGGGGCTGCGGGTGCCGGACTTCCACCCGGTGACGGTGGTCCACCACACGACGGACGACGCGCCCCGCACGGGATCCGCGCTGCTGCTGGACGCCGACCGGGGCGGCCCGGTGGCGCACACGGCGGTGATCAGCGAGGTCGACCCCAGCCGGGCCCCCGCGGGCCGGGCCCTGATCTCCTCGACGGTCCTGGGCACCCCTCCGTCCGACCTGGAGGCGGCCGTACGCACCCATCTGGCCCGCCTGTACGGCACGTCGACGCACCGCTGGGAGACCCTCGCGGTCCACCACACCCGGGAGGCGGTCCCGGCCATGCCCGCCCCGCACGACCTGCGCCGCCCGGTCCGCCTCCTGGCCGGCCTGTACGTCTGCGGCGACCACCGCGACACCAGCACGGTCCAGGGCGCCCTGCACTCGGCCCACCGAGCGACGACGGCCATCCTGAAGGACCTGGGAGCAGCGGGCTCGATGCACCGAGCGGACCCGACTCCCACCGCCCAGGCAGCCTGACGGCCAGCCACCCCCGCGCCCTTCAGGGGCGCGGGGAACTGCGCGACAAGCCACGGCGGACCGGCACTGGGCACACACCGGTGCGGAGTTACGGCGGGCCCCCTACCCCAGCGCAGCCACCTTGTCCCGATAACTCCGAACCGGCGCCGCATCCTTGTACGGCTCCAACCGCCGCTCGAAGTCCCGCACGTACTCCACCGCCCGCACCGACCGCATCTCCGCCGCCTGCCCGGCGGCCTCCGCGGCCAGCGCGCACGCCTGGTCCAACTCCCCAAGCCCCAGCCTCGCAGAGGCGAGCACCACCCGGCAGAACAGCCGACTGCGGGCGTACGCCGGCGCCCTCAACTGAAGGGAGCGCTCGGCGTGTTGGGCCGCCGCCCGGAACTGCTGCAAGTCCCGGTGGCAGTGCCCGAACTCGTCCGCGAGCTGCGCCTCGTCGAAGAAGCGTGCCCAGTGCGGGACTTCGTCACCGGGGCGCGCCGCCTCCAGGGCCCGCTCCGCGCGGACCAGCGAGGCCGTGCACGCCCGCACCTCCCCCAGCACCCCGTGCCCGCGCGCCTCGGCCGAGTGCAGCAGTGCCTGCACGACCGGCGGGGCGCTGGTGCCGACGCCCTGCTGGGCCACCCGCGCGAGCTGGATCGCCTCCCGGCCGTGCCCCAGGTACACGGCCTGCCTGCTCATCGTGACCAGGACGTACGCCCCGTAGGCCCGGTCCCCCGCGGCCTGGGCGAGCCGCAGCGCCTGCACGAAGTACCGCTGGGCGAGCCCGTGCGCCGCGATGTCGTACGACGTCCAGCCCGCGAGCCGGGTCAGGTCGGCGGCCGCGGCGAACAGCCGGCGTCCGGTGGTCTCCCCGTAGGTGCCGCGCAGCATCGGCTCGCACTCGTGCTCCAGGTAGCGCACCAGGGCCTGCCGGGCGTGCCCGCCGCCGTACTGGTCGTCGAGGCTGCGGAAGAGGTCGCCCACCGAGCAGAGGGCCGCGATGTCGCCCCCGGTGACCCGCTGACCGGGGCCGCGCTCGGCCTGGCCGCGCTGCCGGGGCACCACCGGGCGCCCCTGGGGAGGGACCCGCAGGGGTGGCTCGCCGCGGGCGACCCGGTCGTCGGGGCGGCCGATCAGCCAGTCCCGGCTCGGCACCACCAGCCCGGCCGGGGTGAAGGCGATCTTGCGCAGCTCGGCGTGGCTGCCGGAGTCCTTGCGCCACAGACCGCTGACGATGTCGACGGCCTCCTCAGGCCCCGCGGCGAACTCCAGTCCCGCGTAGACCGGCGCGCAGGCGTCGAGGCCGAGGTCCTGCGCGGAGAGCCGGCGGCCGAGCCGGCGGGTGAAGACCTCGGCGATGAGAGCGGGTGTGGTGCCCCGGGGCTGCTGCCCGCGCAGCCACCGGGTCACGGAGGTCTTGTCGTATCTGAGATCCAGCCCGTGTTCGAGACCGAGCTGGTCCACGCGTCGGGCGAGACCCGCGTTGGAGAACCCCGCTTCTGCGATGAGCGCGGCGAGCTGTCGGTTGGGAGTGCGCTGCGCGGGTCGTTCCGTCATCTGCGGTGCGGTCTCCTGCCTTTCGGGCCGTCACGGGTCACGTGGTGCCCGGATTGCCTGTGAGCTGCCCTTATGGCCGCTGCGAACGGCGCGAATGTAGCGGAGAGTAAGCAGACGGTCGCACACTTCGACGTTCGTTCATCCGATCGTGTGAGGATTGCCCCCAGGGCTGACGTCCGCGGGCCGGACGTACAGTGGCGTAGGCACCCTTCGTGCCTTACGACCTTCTAGGGAGGCGCTTGCCGTGAGTGGGTTGCGGTTCGTCCGCATGGGGTTCGGTGCGGACGCGGTCGAGTACCAGGTGGCCTGGGACGAGCAGCGCCGGGTGCACGCGGCGCGGTTCGAGGACCAGGTCCCCGACACGGTCCTGCTGCTCGAACACCCCCCTGTCTACACGGCGGGCCGGCGCACCGCGGACAACGAGCGCCCCCTCGACGGCACCCCCGTCATCGACGTCGACCGCGGCGGCAAGATCACCTGGCACGGACCGGGCCAGCTGGTGGGCTACCCGATCCAGAAGCTGCCGCGTCCGGTGGACGTGGTGGCGCACGTACGACGGCTGGAGGAGGCCCTGATCCGCACCTGCGCGGAGTTCGGCCTGGAGACCACCCGGGTCGAGGGCCGCAGCGGCGTGTGGGTGCTCGGCGACCCGGTCGAGCAGCGCCCCTCCCTCGGCGGGCTCTCCCTCGACTTCGACCCCCGGCTCACGGACGAGGAGTTCGACCCGCGCCTGAACGGGCCGGAGTACGCGCCGTCCAACGCCGGCCAGCGCCGCGAGGACCGCAAGATCGCGGCCATCGGGATCCGCGTCGCCAAGGGCGTCACCATGCACGGCTTCGCGCTGAACGTGAACCCGGACAACAAGTGGTTCGACCGGATCATCCCGTGCGGCATCCGGGACGCGGGCGTCGCCTCCCTCGCGGCCGAGCTCGGCCGGGACGTGACCATCGACGAGGTCCTGCCGGTCGTCGAGCGGCACCTGCGGGACGTGCTGGAGAACGCGGAGCTGAAGCCGAGGGTGATCGAGAAGACACCTGCGGCCTGAGACAGGCGGTGGGCTTTCAAATCCACGGGCGTACCCTTGAGCACGCCGAAGAATCAACGCTAGGGAGCCGGTCGTGTCCGCAGTCGCACCCGACGGACGCAAGATGCTGCGCCTGGAGGTCCGCAACGCCCAGACCCCCATCGAGCGCAAGCCCGAGTGGATCAAGACCCGGGCGAAAATGGGTCCCGAGTACACCGCCATGCAGAAGCTCGTGAAGAGCGAGGGCCTGCACACGGTCTGCCAGGAAGCCGGCTGTCCCAACATCTACGAGTGCTGGGAGGACCGCGAGGCGACCTTCCTCATCGGCGGCGACCAGTGCACCCGGCGCTGCGACTTCTGCCAGATCGACACCGGCAAGCCCGAGGCGCTCGACCGCGACGAGCCGCGCCGCGTGGGCGAGTCCGTGGTCACCATGGACCTGAACTACGCCACGATCACCGGCGTCGCCCGCGACGACCTGGAGGACGGCGGCGCCTGGCTGTACGCCGAGACGGTCCGCCAGATCCATGAGCAGACCGCTTCCCGCGAGGCCGGCCGCACCAAGGTCGAGCTGCTGGCCCCCGACTTCAACGCCGTGCCGGAGCTGCTCCGGCAGGTCTTCGAGTCCCGCCCCGAGGTCTTCGCGCACAACGTCGAGACGGTCCCGCGGATCTTCAAGCGCATCCGCCCCGGCTTCCGCTACGAGCGCTCCCTGAAGGTCATCACCGACGCCCGCGACTTCGGCCTGGTGACCAAGTCCAACCTGATCCTCGGCATGGGCGAGACCCGCGAGGAGGTCAGCGAGGCGCTCCTGCAGCTGCACGACGCCGGCTGTGAGCTCATCACCATCACCCAGTACCTGCGGCCGTCGGTACGGCACCACCCCGTGGAGCGCTGGGTCAAGCCGCAGGAGTTCGTGGAGCTGAAGGAGGAGGCCGAGCAGATCGGCTTCTCCGGTGTGATGTCCGGGCCCCTCGTCCGGTCCTCCTACCGGGCGGGCCGGCTCTACCAGATGGCCGTCGAGAAGCGCGGCGCCTACGTCGCCTCGCAGGCCGTCTGAGCACCCCCGGATGGCACGGAGTGTCACGCTAAACGTGTGAATCCGAGCACAAGCAACTACCGCCCGGTAGTGGCCGATTGACGCGGTCCCGGACATCCCCGCAGATAGGGGGGTCATCGGGGCCGCGTCCGCGTTTCGGGGCGAAGCAACAAGGCTTCATGGGCGTTTGACCGGTCGGTCACGCCCTGGTAACACCATTCAGTGACCCTGGCTGTACAGCCCGTGCACCACTCACCAGAGCCGCCGCTCCCGAGGGGGGACCTCATCATGCAGGCCGCGCCCGTTCGCGCCACCGCGATCCCGTCGTTCACCGATGCACTCCGTGCCGTCGAGTCCGTGCTCCTGAGCGGCGGACAGCGCACCGCCCGCCGCAACGCCTGGACCTCCGTCCTGGAGGACCGCCGCCGGGCCAAGGACCGGGTCGAGGCGCAGCGCGTCCTGGACCAGACGTTCACCATCAGCTCCTGAGTCCTGCCTCCGGGAGGGCGGGCACTGCCGTCGTCGGCGCCTGCCGGGCCACGTAGACTTCGGGGCATGGCGAGAAGTGACAGTGCGGCGGATGCCGCGAACAGCGGGCGACTGAAGCAGATCGCCCTGACGTACAAGATGACCCGCAAGGCCGACAAGAAGATCGGCCTGGTGCTCGCGGGTGTCTTCATCCTCATCCTCGGCGTTTTTCTCGCCATCGGTTTCCTGATCGGCCACCCGGTCTACCTCGGCATCCTGGGCTTCCTGCTCGCCTTCCTCGGGACGGCGATCGTGTTCGGGCGCCGCGCCGAGCGGGCCGCGTTCGGGCAGATGGAAGGCCAGCCGGGTGCCGCCGCGGCCGTCCTGGACAACATCGGCCGGGGCTGGACGACCACCCCCGCGGTGGCGATGAACCGCAGCCAGGACGTGGTGCACCGGGCCGTCGGCAAGGCCGGCATCGTCCTGGTCGCCGAGGGCAACCCGAACCGGGTCAAGGGCCTGCTGGCCGCCGAGAAGAAGAAGATGAACCGCATCGTCGCGGACGTACCGGTGCACGACATCGTCGTCGGCACGGGCGAGGGCCAGGTCCCGCTCAAGAAGGTGCGGACCACGATGCTCAAGCTGCCGCGCGTGCTGACCGGCCCCCAGGTGACCGCCACCAACGACCGGCTGCGGGCGTTGGGCGACCTGATGAGCAACATGCCGTTGCCGAAGGGCCCGATGCCGAAGGGCATGAAGCTGCCGAAGGGCGGCGGCAGGACCCGCTGACTCCTCGCGTACGACGATGGGGGCGCCCGGTGTGACACCGGGCGCCCCCATCGTCGTTACGGCTCGGGTCGTGACAGCTCAGCAGTCGTTCGCGGCCGGGCGGCCCGCGAAGCGGTCGCCGAGCCAGGAGACGACGTCACCGACGGCCTGGTTGTCGGTGAGCAGATGGTCGCCTGGGTAGATCTTCCAGCCTGTCCGCACGCCCGCCGCGCAGTAGGCGGCGCGGACGGCGTCCTCGGTGGCGGTGGGGATGACCTCGTCGAGGGCGCCACGGTACTGGAGGACGGGAAAGTCGATCCTGTAGGCCCCGAGGTTCACGCCGAGTTTCTGGGCGTCCAGGACCTGGCCCCAGGTGCGGCCGTCGCTGCCGCGCTGCTGGTAGAGCTGGTCGAGGGTGAGCCCGGCCGTGGTGAAGTCCTTGATGCTCCTGCCCGCGAGGCCGGTGACGGTGCCGACCAGGCAGACGGACTTGGCGGTCTTCACGGCCTCCCGGCCCTGGTCGTTGAGGAGCGAGTCGAAGGGCAGCGTGGGGTAGGCCGCCTGGATGCCGAGGGCCGCGTCGGCGAGGAAGCCGGCGAAGGCGCCGCCGTCGAGCCCGGCCGCCACCTGCTTCAAATCACCGGGGACACCGCCTGAGGCGTCCCCGACCACGTCGAGCTCGGGCGCGTAGCCCGCCGCCAGCTGGGCCGCCCACAGGCTCGCCGCGCCGCCCTCGGAGTACCCCCACAGCCCGACGCGGGCCTGCCGGGACAGACCGCTGCCCGGCACGGCGGGGGCCGCGCGGGCGATGTCGAGCAGGGCGTGCCCGGAGTCGGTGCCGGCGACATAGCGGTGCGTCTGGCCGTCGAGGTACCCGGGGCCGTCGGTCGCGGCGACCGCGTACCCGGCCTTGAGCAGGGCCGCGATGTTGTCGCCCTCGTACTCGTCCTGGTAGGCCCCGGCGAGCTGCTTGGAGAACGCGCACTGGGGGCCGAGGCCGAGGGTGCCGGGGTGGAAGGCGACGACGGGGCGGTCACCGGTGCCGGTCCAGGGTGCCGTGGGAACGGCGAGGGTGCCGGAGACGGCTACGGGACGGCCCTGGTTGTCGGTGGAGCTGTAGAGGACCTTCCAGGCGGACATGGCGATGTTGCCCGGCACCTGGCTCAACGTGACGGAACGGCAGGCCAGCACGGTGCCCGGGGTGGCGGGGACGGTGGCGGGGGGTGTGTACACCTCGGCGTCGGCCGCCGTGCAGGCGGCCGCGGCGGAGGCCTCGGCCTCGGGTGCCTCGGCGAGGAGACCGGCGCCCAGCAGGGCGGCGGCGAGGATGCTGACGAGGGCGGATCTCTTCATGGGTCCGGCGCGTCCCTTCGCAACGGGGGGAGGTTGCTTGGGTGCCAGACGCTAGGAGCCCGGGCCTGCTGACCTGTAGTCAACCGCTGCGCGTGTTCGGCGGGGCGGCTGTCAGGACACGACAAAGCCGGGGGGT